>JAFSTI010000195.1 GCA_017450585.1 Bacteroidales bacterium | reverse complement strand
GGACGAAATCCGTCGGGAGGCAAAAACGAAACACATCCCCTGGGACTTCTACGACGCCCTTCAGCGCCACCTTCAGGTAAGCAGCAGCCGGAACTGGAAACTTCACGACAGCCTGCGCCGCACCATGACCGCGGAAATCGCACGCTTTGGTGAACCGGTAATCAGATTCTACGACGCCCGCCAGTGGGGCGGCCAGGAAATCACCAAGATCTACGAAGAAGAAAAAACCGCCCTGGCAAAGCACCGTAACCCCGAATTCTACTCCCGCGACTGGGGCATCACCCGCTACTCATATCAGAAAGTCCTGATTAAAGAATTCCGCAGTGACCTCGAATATGCCGCCTGGAGCCTGTTCTCCTCCGGTCAGCTCGACTCGGCGAAACTGAGCGAGGTGATCGGCGACCGCTACCCGCTCAGCCAGCTCATCGAGTTCGAGCGCATATCCTCCTGGCGGAACGAGGATGTTAGGCAACTTCTCGGAGAAGAGGTCGAACCGGCCGCGAACCCCCGCGTGGCCCGTCTCCAGGCCTTCTCTGACCGCTATGCCGACCGCGCCGTCAGTCTGCTCGCCCGTGAAGCCGTCCTGCAGGAACGATTCTCAGAACTAAACCGCGAGAATGCCTCTTCCGAAGAATACAAAGCCCTGCGTGAAGATTGCCGGCAGTTCGAGAAAGACCGTAAAACCTTCTCGGCAAAGGAAAAAGAACTCTCCGAGTCCTGCACTATAGTGGAAAACCTGATCCGGAACCTGGACGATAAATACCTGGGCTTCGAGATACAAGACGGCATTCTCAAAATAGCCACCCGAAACCTCCAGGAAGCAAAAGCCACCGTAAAGAGCGGGAAGAACACCATCTTCACCACCAGGCTGGAAAACAGCGTCCGCAGCTATTACCGCATCGATACCCTCACCGTCGAATTGCCTCAAACTGACGACGGTACCTACAGCGTGACCTGCAGCTCCGGCACCCTCAGCGTCGACTCGGATTGGGAGAAATACACCATCTCCATTGCCACAAAATATGACAGCAAGGGCTTCAGCATCTTCGCGGCCGACTATCGCAGCGGCCGTCCCATCCCCGGATACGAGCGCGGTTTCATCCCCTGGAAGGGCTCCAGGGACAGCTGCAGCGTCAGTTTTAAGGACAATGGTATCGTCCGCCGGAGTAAGCCGCTCCGTCTGGGAGAATACAATATCGGCCCGTACCCCGACCGCCCCGCCACCGAATGCATCCTGCTCACCGACTGCAGTGCGTTCAAGCCCGGTGAGACCGTCCGGTACAAGGCCATCCTCTACACGCGGGGCTACAGCCTGAACGCCGCGCCTGCCGGAAGGAAGTTGACCGCAATCCTTCGCGATACTCAGGGCAATGAAATCAGCCGCCAGACCCTCACCACGGGCGAGTTCGGCTCCGCGGACGGCAGCTTCGTGCTCGAACGCCGCGACCGTGGCGGGCTCTATACTATTGTCATAGAGTCCGAGGGTAAGCGCTTGGCTTCCAAGAACGTGCGGGTGGATGACTTCGTCCTGCCGACCTTCGCGATAGTGTACGACCGCGATCAGATGACCTACAAGGCAGGGGAGACCGTTCGCAAAACCGGCAGCATCCGCGCTTACAGCGGCCACAGCCTCGCCGGCGCGCAGATCAGCTACCGCGTTGAGCGCTGGGGCGAGCTAATCGCCGAAGGACCGCTCGAACTCGATGCGACCGGCCGTTTCAGCATCAGCTTCCCCACCGAGAAAAAGAACGGAACTCAGTATTATACTGTCAATATAAAGGTGACCGATGCCACAGGTGAGACGGCCGAGTCCGGTTTGTCCGTCTGGGTTGACGGAGAATTGCACCCTGTTAATGAAAAGCCGGTTGAGTATACTTTCACTGACATCAGCGATGACGCAGGAATCGGTCTTCGGGTCATCGGCGGCCGTCAGGAAATCTGGGCACTTGTCGAACTCTACGGCCTCGACGGCCGCCTGCTTGAAAGCCGCCTCGCCCACATCCCTGCCGGCGAGGCGAGCTTCCGCTACGGATGGCGGGCGGAATACCCGGACGCCATCAGCCTCAGCGTCCTCTACTTCCAGAACGGCAGCCGTTACACGCGCAGTGTCGTCCGGCGCCGCCCCGACACCCGCTACGACCTGCCATTGACCTTCACCCGCTTCCTCGATACCACCGCCCCGGGTGCGAGTTATACATTCGAAGTCAAGACTCTTCCGGGAGTGGAGTGCGTCGCCACGATCTTCGACAAGAGCACCGAGGCCATACAGGCTAACGCCTGGACCACCGTCCGTGCGAACCAGTATCCGTCCTTCTCGCCTTCATACCGTTGTGCCAATGGCACCAACTCCTCTTACGGCCATTTCAGGCCGCTGTTTGTCAGAGGGGCCGGGGTGATGTACAAAAGCGCGAATGCTGCCGTATCCCTGATGGCGGACAGTGCGGGTGCAGTGGCGGATGAAGGTGCCGTCCAGGAAGAAGCGATTGCCTTTTGTAAGATAGACGGCTTGGATGCCTCATCTCCGGCAATACGCGAAGACTTCGCTACGACCGTCGCTTGGGAGCCCTGCCTGCAATCCGACAAGGACGGACGCGTGAGTTTCAGTTTCCGTAACAGCGACAAACTTTCCACCTTCGTCGTGCAGCTCTTCGCCTATGACAGGGCAATGAAAAATTCGACGATCCGGCGCGATATAACCGTCACCCTGCCGGTGAAAATAGCCTTGATGGAGCCGCAATACCTCTACACAAACGACATTTACACCGTCCGTGTCTCCCTGTCCAACTCCACCTCCGCCCCCGTCCGCGGCACCCTGCGCCTCATCACGACCGGCGCCGGCCAGGCGGCCCTCGCTGTCGACGATAGCCTGGATCCCGGCTCTGGTCCTTCCGGCGCGGCTGGAGGCCAACATACGGAAATGCGGATCGTCACGGTGCCGGCCGGAGGACAGACCATGGTCGAAATCCCTGTCGGCGCGGCGCTGTTCGGGATAGCTGAGGCGCCGGGAGACCGGACCGGATCGGGACCCTCTGATCAGGCGGCGGACCTGACCGTCACTGCCACATTTACGCCGGATGATCCGGAGGCCGGCGGCGATGGCGTGCGGGTGCGGATTCCCGTCCGGCTCCCGGTGCAGACTATTACCGAGGCGCACAGTGCGGTGTGGCTGAGTGGTGCTGACCGTGAGGCACTGGAGCGCAGCCTACGGGCGGAGTTCGTGAATATTCCCGGCTCTGCGGCAGTCCTTCGCGAGATAACAATTCTCGATATGATTCGGGAAGCCATCCCCCAGACCTTCGAGGCGGAGTATGACAATGCCATCTCCCTGATGAAAACCATCTACGCCGCCCTGCTTGCATCAACCCTGCCGGGTGGTCCCCAAGACGCGATCCCCGATGTAGCGGGCCTGTGCGAGAGGCTGGAGGCCTGTCGCACCGCCGAAGGCGGGTATGGATGGATGAAGGGGATGGATGCTTCACCGATGGTGACGGCTCAAGTCCTCGATCTGGCCTCCGGACTGAGGCAGCGCGGAATCACATTACCGGCTAGTCTGGAAGAGTCTCTGGGTGCGGCTGTGAAATACATTGACAAGGAGTTCTTCCGCATGGATTCCAAGCGGCCATGGTGGTGCGGACGCCTCTCGATGGAGCAATATCTGTATATCCGCTCCCTCTATGCCGACATCCCTCTCGACACTAAACCCGTCGCCAAAACAGCTAAAAACGGTGACGGATTGTCCCGGAAGGCGGCGGCGAAGCTTCGCGGGGAGATCCGGAACTACCTGACTCCGGGCCGGACCAGGGGCCTGAACGGAAATATTTTCGCAAAAACCAGAAGGATGCTGACGCTGATAAAACTGAATGAAACAGCCGAAGGTCAGAAGCTGGCAAAACAGCTCGGGGTAAAACTTTTCACCCGTTCCCGACTTCAGAAATCCCTGAAAGCCGACACGGCGTCCATAGTCCAGTACGCGGTGAAACATCCTCACGGCGGGATGTATTATCCGAATGCCGTGATGCCATGGCGCGGACTGCTTGAAAACGAGCTTTGCGCGCACGCGATGCTGTGTGAACTGCTTGATTCACAGGGGTATAAAGACATATCTGAGGGTATTCGCCTCTGGCTGATCCTTCAGAAAGAGACTCAGGAATGGCGCTGCTCACCGGCCTCCGTAAACGCCATCGCCGCCGTACTCGACGGCACTCCCGAGACGCTCGACACCCGGGTATTGGCCCTCTCCGGAAGCTTTACCAAGCCATTTGCCGACATCCGTCCCGCCGGAAACGGATTCACCGTCGCGGTAAGCTATTACCGTATAGTACCGGCATCCGTCGCGGCGGGAGGTGGCGGAAACTCCGTTAAGTCCGTAAACCGTCCGCATTTCCCTCAGCAGGAAGTGTACGAGCCGATCCAGGAAGGCGACACGCTCCGGGTAGGGGACAGCATTATTGCCCAATATGAAATCTATAATGAAGAGAATCGCAGCTTCGTGCGCCTGACGGCGCCCCGTCCCGCATGTCTGAGGCCGCAGAACCAACTCTCCGGTTATACGGGCGGCGGCTTCCGGCCTATGCCCGGTGCTTATTCGGGCGGGGCCTACCGCTCTGTGCTGGACCATCGCAGCGAATATTGGTACGAATCCTATCCTGAGGAGAAGACTACGGTGGAAGAACGACTCTATGTCACCCAGGAGGGTATATTCCATTGCGCTGTGCCTCAGATCGAATGCCTGTATGCACCGCACTACCGGGCGAACGGGGAAGCCGGGATTTTTACTATCTTTGGCACACAAAACTAATAACCTGACTCATGACTCCAATTATGATTATTGAGCTGCTGATCGTGCTGCTGGCCCTGTATGTGGGCTCGCGCTACGGCAGCCTTGCACTTGGCGCAATCTCTGGAATCGGACTTGCGATCCTGGTATTCGGATTTGGCCTCAAGCCCGGAACCCCTCCGACCGACGTCATCTACATTATTATTGCCGCGGTAACATGCGCCGGTACGCTGCAGGCTTCGGGCGGTATGGACTGGATGATACAGGTCGCGGAAAGATTGCTCCGAAAACATCCCGAACACATTACCTTCCTCGCTCCGCTGGTGACTTTCTTCCTGACGGTGCTGGTCGGCACCGGACACGTGGTCTACACCATCATGCCGATCATCTGTGATATTGCCCTGAAGAAGGGCATCCGCCCCGAAAGGCCCTGCGGTGTGGCGTCCATCGCCTCGCAGGTCGGTATCACATGCTCGCCGATTGCCGCCGCGGTCGTGGCCTTTGTTACGATTTCTAATGCCAATGGCTATATGGTGGCCATCCCGCAGGTGCTGATGGTTACTATTCCTGCGTGCCTGTGCGGCCTGATGTGCGCCGCCGCGGCCTCCTACCACCGTGGAAAGGATCTGGACAAGGATCCCGAATTCCAGAAAAGGCTCGCCGATCCGAGGACGTATGAATACATGTACGGCAGCAAGGTTACGTCCCTGGATAAGGAGATTACCAAAGAGGCGAAGGCATCCGTGTTCATTTTCCTCGGTGCCCTGTTTGTAATCGTGTGCTTTGCTTTCTGCCAGATGATAAAGATCGACGGGCAGTCGCTTGCCAAGATCATCAACCTCCCCAAGATGAATCTCTGCATCCAGATCATTATGCTGGTGGCGGCGGCCTGCAATATCATGTTCTGTAAGGTCAATCTGTCGACCACCACTTCAGGATCGGTATGGAAATCCGGTATGGTCGCGGTGATCGCCATCTATGGTATCGCCTGGCTGGCGGATACCTACTTCTCAAACTACATGGACCAGATGAAGACCATGCTCGGAGGACTGGTCGAGACCGCCCCGTGGGCTATCGCCTTTGTATTCTTCCTGGTGTCCGTGCTGATTAACTCCCAGGGTGCAGTGGTAGTGGCCATGCTTCCGCTCGCATACTCGCTGGGTATCGCGGGACCGGTGCTGCTGGGCGTGATGCCGAGTGTATACGGGTATTTCTTTATCCCAAATTATCCGTCCGATATCGCGACGGTTAACTTCGACCTCTCCGGAACTACGAAGATAGGCAAGTATCTGCTGAACCATTCGTTCATGATGCCGGGCCTGATAAGCGTGGGAGTATCCACAATTGTAGGATATCTGATAACTTGTGTGCTCTTCCCGGGATATTTTGCCGGATTTATGTCGTAAAGACGCGGACTTTTGCTAACTTTGCGTCGCATTTTGAGGCAAAATCTTATAAATCGTATAAAAAATGAGAATCATTCAAGTTACAGGAAGGGAAATCCTCGATTCAAGAGGTAATCCTACAGTCGAGGTAGAAGTAGTCCTCGAGTCCGGTATTGTCGGTGTTGCAGCAGTTCCTTCAGGAGCTTCCACCGGTGAAAATGAGGCGCTCGAACTCCGTGACGGAGACAAGAAGCGTTACTGCGGAAAGGGTGTGCTGAAGGCAGTCGCCAATGTGAACGATGTCATCGCCCCCGCTATCGTGGGTATGTCCGCCCTCGAGCAGAGGACCATTGACAAGACCATGATCGACCTGGACGGCACTCCTACCAAGAGCAAGCTCGGAGCCAACGCCATCCTGGGCGTTTCCCTGGCTGTCGCTCACGCCGCCGCGAACTATCTCGGCATTCCTCTCTACAGATATATCGGTGGTACGAACACCTATGTTCTGCCCGTCCCTATGATGAACATCATCAACGGCGGAGCCCACTCCGACGCCCCTATCGCCTTCCAGGAGTTCATGATCCGTCCTGTCGGCGCTACCAGCGAGGCTGAGGCCGTCCGCATGGGTGCTGAGGTATTCCACGCTCTTCAGAAGGTTCTCAAGGGCCGCGGATGCTCCACCGCTGTCGGTGACGAAGGTGGTTTCGCTCCCGCTCTCAAGGGAATCGACGATGCTCTGGATTGCATCATCGAGGCTATCAAGGCCGCCGGTTACGAGCCGGGTAAAGATGTTACCATCGCTATGGACTGCGCCGCTTCCGAGTTCTGCTTCAAGGGTGAGGATGGCAAGTTCTACTATGACTACAAGCAGCTTAAGGACGGAAAGAAGAAGGATCCCCGCGGCCGCAGGCTTTCTACCGAGCAGCAGATTAACTATCTGAAGAAACTCATCGAGAAGTATCCTATCGATTCTATCGAGGATGGTCTCAGCGAGGAAGACTGGGAAGGCTGGGTGAAACTCACCAAGGCTATCGGCGACCGCTGCCAGCTCGTGGGTGACGACCTGTTCGTGACCAACGTGAAGTACCTGGAGAAGGGTATCGCCATGGGTGCCGGTAACTCCATTCTCATCAAGGTGAACCAGATCGGTTCCCTGTCCGAGACCCTGGACGCCATCGAGATGGCTCACCGTCACGGCTACACCACCGTTACTTCTCACCGCTCCGGCGAGACCGAGGATACCACCATCGCTGATATCGCCGTCGCTACCAACAGCGGTCAGATTAAGACCGGTTCCCTGAGCCGCACCGACCGTATCTGCAAGTACAACCGCCTCATGAAGATCGAGATGGAGCTTGGAGATACCGCCCGTTACGGTTACAAGAAGATCCGTTAAGGAACCCTTCACCAATGTTTGAAATCGCCATCCTCGGGTGGCGATTTTTTGTTATCTTTGCGTACCACATAAACAATAGCACTGAAGATGGAGAAATACATTCTGGCACTGGACCAGGGCACGAGTTCGTCCCGTGCCATTGTCTTCGATCATGAAGGCAAGGTCCGTTCTACAGCACAAATGGAGTTTACCCAGCACTTCCCGCAACCCGGCTGGGTGGAGCACGATCCGATGGAGATATGGTCGTCTGAGGCGGCCGTGATTGCCGAAGCCATTTCGAAGATCGGAATCGGCGGACCGGATATTGCCGCCATCGGCATCACCAACCAGCGCGAGACCACAATCGTCTGGGATGCGGAGACCGGCACGCCCGTGTACAATGCAATCGTCTGGCAGGACCGTCGCACCTCCGCTTTCTGCGACTCGCTCAAGGAACGCGGCCTGACGGAGAAGATCCGCGAAAAGACGGGCCTCATCATTGACGCCTACTTCTCCGGCACGAAGATAAAGTGGATTTTGGACAATGTCCCCGGCGCCCGCCAGCGCGCGGATGAAGGCAAACTGCGCTTCGGTACGGTGGACACCTGGCTGGTGTGGCAATTGACCAAAGGCACCGTGCACGTAACGGACGTGACCAATGCCTCGCGTACGATGCTGTTCAACATCAACACATTGTCTTGGGACAATGAAATGCTGGAGTTGCTGGGTATACCGGCTTCCATGCTGCCGGAGGTACGTTCATCTTCGGAGGTGTACGGGTACACGAAAACCACCATATTCGCGCACGCCGTTCCGATCGGCGGCATTGCCGGAGACCAGCAGGCCGCGCTGTTCGGGCAGATGTGCACGGATCCGGGCTCGGTGAAAAACACCTACGGCACGGGCTGCTTCCTGCTCATGAACACCGGGCAGAAACCGATATTGTCCCGAAACAACCTGCTCACCACCATCGCCTGGAAGATCGGTGATAAGGTCAATTACGCCCTGGAGGGCTCGATTTTCGTGGGCGGCAGTGTGGTGCAATGGCTCCGCGACGGGCTCGGCATCATCCGCTCCTCCTCCGAAATCGAGGCTCTGGCCGCATCGGTTCAGGACAATGGCGGCGTGTACTTTGTGCCCGCCCTGACCGGTATGGGCGCTCCGTATTGGGACCAGTATGCGCACGGCGTCATCTGCGGCATCACCCGCGGAACGACGGCCGCACATATCGCCCGCGCCGCACTCGAAGGTATTGCCTTCCAGACAATGGATATCGTGGATGCGATGTCCCGCGACGCCGGAGTGCAGCTGTCTGAGCTGAAAGTGGACGGTGGCGCTTCGCGCAATAACCTCATGATGCAGTTCCAGGCCGACATCCTCGGCACGGCGGTTATCCGCCCGCAGGTGACCGAGACCACAGCCATGGGTGCCTGCTACCTGGCGGGACTTGCGGTGGGATACTGGAACTCGCTGGAAGAAATAAAGAGCCAGTGGCTGGTCGAGCGGAAATTCGCTCCTTCGGGTGCTGATGTTTCGGCACTGAAGGCCGGCTGGGCTGACGCAATTGGAAGAACGATAAACAAATAAACTATGGATCCGATTTTTTACAAGAGTCTTTTTGAACTGCTGGGCACGCTGGTGCTGGTGCTGCTTGGCGACGGCGTATGTGCCGGTGTTTCATTGAATAAGTCAAAAGCCAAGGGAGCCGGCTGGGTAGTGGTGACTCTCGGCTGGGGCTTCGCTGTGATGGCTGGTGTGTTTGTGGCCGGTCCCGTTTCCGGAGCACACCTGAATCCGGCCGTGACGCTGGGACTGGCCATCGCCGGTTCCTTCGCGTGGGGTGCCGTGCTGCCTTATATAGTGGCGCAGATGCTGGGAGGATTCCTGGGAGCCGTGTTGGTCTATGTGTTTTATAAGGACCATTACAAGGCGACCAGTGACGAGCCCGATACCATGCTCGGAACCTTCTGCACCGCCCCCGCCATCTGGAATCCCTGGAGGAACTTCCTCTGTGAAGTGATCGCAACCTGTCTGCTGGTCTTCGCGATTATTGCCCTCGGAACTGCCGGAAATGCATTTGTGGTTGGCGGCGCTTCTGCCGGAACCGGCTCGCTGGGCGCCTTCCCGGTCACCTGTGTGATTATGTCAATAGGTATGTCCCTCGGCGGTACCACGGGCTATGCCCTCAATCCTGCCCGTGACCTTTCGCCCCGCCTCGCCCACGCCATACTTCCCATCGCCGGCAAACGTGACAGCATGTGGGCCTACAGCTGGGTCCCCGTCGCCGGCCCCATGGTCGGCGCCTGCCTCGCCGCCCTGCTCGGCCTCGCGGTGCTGTAGCCACCCGCTGCGCCGGACCTCCCGGCCTCGCGGTGCTGTAGCCACCCTCTGCGCCGGACCTCCCGGCCTCGCCGCCCGCCCCGCTGCCCTCTGCCGGAAGACCGCCGGCCGCATCTTTTGCGGTAGGTGTGACGATGTGCTGCCCACATACCGCGCAAAAACTGTCACCGTCGTCATATGGTGCGGTAGGTGCGACCGGGTTTGTCGCACCCACCGCGCCTTTCTCTGTCTTTTCTGATCCCTGGCTAAATCTCGCAATCCGGGATGCGGTTTCCTCACGTCCCGTGTGCGAAGGTCGGAGTGGGCGGTTTCCTCCCGTCCGGCGGTGCGGGGAGCAAGTCGGGGCGCTCTCCTCCCGCCGACCGAGGAAAACCGCCTGAACGGCAGTGCCAGAACCGCACCCGTCCGAGGAAAACCGCGCACACCGAGAAATACTGCCGGGCGGCGGCGCTGGGAATCTATTAAGGCAGAGACGGGTGCGGGTAACGGGTCGAAATAATGCCTATTACCGGCAAAAATGGCTGTTTCTGAGGGTAACGGGCCGAAAAAAATCCCGTTACCTGCACTAGAGACGGTCTTTATTGCTAAACCCGAAATTTGAAGTCCACGGCAATGTGCCTTACAGGCCACTCCAGGGGATATGGGCGTGGACTCCGAATTTCGGGTTCGTTGAGTGGGAGCCAGTCGTAGTCATTCAGACCAGTCATGCTCGCCTTTTGTTGATATAAATGCTTTTGTGGATATATACAAAAGAATCGGGCGGTCAAAACTGACCGCCCGACTGTCGGGAAGATCTGACTCGAACAGACGACCCCCACGTCCCTAACGTGGTGCGCTAACCAACTGCGCCACTTCCCGTATTGCGGCTGCAAAGGTAGTAATAATTTGGAAATAACAAAACAAAACCCGTGGTAAATTACTACGGGCCTTTTTCGTGTATTCATATGCCTGTGATGGCTATATAAACGTCGTCATAATGCTTTAGAAAGCGTTTTGAGTAGATATGAAAGAAAATATTTAAAGTTTTTTGAAAGTTTTTCCTTGTTATAATTTTAAAGTGTTCACCCGTATTTACTTTATATTTTAAACTTTCCTCTGCGGTAGAGCCTCCTGTTTTGCCCCAAAAACCGCATTTTGAATATGCAATTTGCATTATTCAGCCCGTTATGAATATTTGGATATCAAAGAAATAATTCCCACTTTTGCGTGTTAACTGCACTAAAATAAGCTCGCTTTTGAGTGTGTTTTGGATAGTTTGAGATTAGTTAGTGTACATATACAATGTTTAATTTAAAATTCAACTTATGAAAAAAATCAAACTTTTTTTCACAGCGTTGACCCTCCTTGTGACCGCCACGGCATTCGCCCAGAGCGTTAGCGTTAAGGGTGTGGTGACCGATGCCTCCACGGGAGAGCCGGTCCCCTTCGCTGCGATTCAGTTGAAAGGCACGATGAATGGCGGAAGCGCCGACGCGAATGGAAACTATTCCCTCTCCGCTCCCTCAGATGCCGTGCTCATTTTCTCGGCAATCGGCTATGCGACCGTTGAAGAGCCCGTCGCCGGAAAGGCTGTGCACAACATTGCCCTTTCTCCCGATGCCCAGTCTCTGCAGGAGACCATCATCGTGGCGTTCGGTACTTCTACCAAGGAAGCATTTACCGGATCTGCCAAGGTGGTTAAATCAGATGAACTCAGCAAGGCTCAGGTTACAGCCATTACCTCCGCCCTCGCTGGCCAGGTGGCCGGTGTGCAGCTGACTTCTTCTACCGGTCAGCCGGGCAGCACCCCGAGCATCCGCATCCGTGGATTTAGCTCCATCAATGCGGGTAAGGAACCCCTCTACGTCGTAGACGGTACTCCTTATGACGGTGACATCAACAACATCAATCCTTCTGATGTCGAGTCCATGACCGTTCTGAAGGATGCCGCTTCCAACGCCCTCTACGGCGCCCGCGGTGCTAACGGTGTTATCATGATCACCACCAAGCGCGCGAAGAGCAACGAGGCTGTCGTCACTTTCGACGCCAAGTACGGCATCAACACGCGTGCTACGCGCAAGTATGATTACATCACCAATCCTGCGGAGTACTACGAGGCCCACTACATGGCTCTCGACAACTACTTCCAGTCTCAGGGCTACAGCCCCATCGAGGCTAATGCAAAGGCCAATGAGGTTATCGTAGGCCCGAGCAACGCAGGTGGTCTTTCATATCAGGTTTATGACGTTCCCGCAGGTGAGATCTTCATCGGAACCAACGGTAAGTTGAATCCTCACGCCAAACTCGGAAACGTTGTGACTTATAAAGGACAGGACTACACCCTGCTGCCTGACAACTGGGAAGACGCTGCCTTCCGTACCGGAACCCGCCAGGAGTACAACCTGAGCGTCGCCGGCGGAGACATGAAATCCAATGTTTACGGATCCATCGGTTACCTCGATTATAAAGGTATCACCGCGAAGTCTGACATGAAGCGTTTCAACGCCCGTTTGAAGACTGACTATCAGGCCAAGAAATGGCTGAAGATTACCGGAAATATGTCCTATACCAATTATAAATACAATCAATTGGACGAGGACGGTACTGCCAACTCTACCGGAAACATCTGGGCGTACACTTCCCAGATCGCTCCTATCTATCCTCTGTACGTCCGTGACGGAAACGGCAATATCATGTACGACGCCAACGGCATCATCATGATGGACTATGGCGACAAGATGAACGCCGGGCTCGAGCGTCCGTTCATGCAGAACGGAAACGCCCTCCAGGCGAACAGGCTGAACACCAATGAGTCTGAGGGCAATTCCTTCAGCGCCATGGGTGCCGCCGAGATCAACATCTGGAAAGGCCTGAAATTCACTGTCAATGCCAGCGCATATGTGGACGAGTACAGGATTACGAGCGTCGAGAATCCTTACTACGGACAGTTCGCAACCGCGAAGGGTACCGTCGGCAAGGAGCACGACCGCCGTTTCTCCTACAACACCCAGCAAATCCTCAACTACAGCGAGACTCGCGGAGCGCACAATTACAACATCATGCTCGGTCACGAGTACTATGATTACAAGAGCGCTGTCCTGTATGCTGCAAAGCAGAACATGTTCTCTCAGGACAATAAGGAACTCGCCGGCGCTGTCGTGGACAACAAAAGCGCCACTTCCTACACCGGAGAGTACAATGTGGAAGGTTACTTCGCCAGAGCCGAGTATGACTTCGACTCCCGCGTCTACGCTTCCGCCTCCTTCCGTCGCGATGCTTCCTCCAAGTTCGCCGTGGATCACAGATGGGGTTCCTTCTGGTCACTCGGTGCCGCTTGGATCCTGAGCAAAGAGGCTTGGTTCAATGCTTCTTGGGTGAACAGCCTGAAACTTAAGGCCAGCTACGGTAGCCAGGGTAATGATGATATCGGCAGCTATCTCTACACCGATACCTTCAGCATCGAAAACTCCAAAGACGAAGTCGCCGTGATGTTCTCCGGAAAGGGTAAGAGAGACATTACCTGGGAAACCGTCGGCAACCTCAACGTGGGTACCGAATTCACCCTGTTCGATGGCATCATCGACGGTGGTATCGACTTCTTCTCCAGGAAGACCTCCGACATGCTCTTCGCATTCAAGGTGGCCCCTTCCCTGGGATACACCTCCTACTATGACAACGTCGGTGACCTCGTAAACAATGGTGTCGAGTTTGCTACGACCATTAACATCATCCGCAAGAAGGACTTCAACTGGGTGTTTAACTTCAACGCCACCCACGTTGCGAACAAGATCACCTATCTGCACGACGATGTGAAGACCCTCACCGTGGAAGGATATGACGGATACACGAACGGAACCTACTTCTTTGGAGAAGGCCTGCCGATGTATACCCGCTACCTGCGCCAGTACGCTGGACCTGACCCGAATACCGGAGTCAGCACCTGGTGGAAAGATACCAAGGATGCTGATGGCAATATCACCGGCAAGGAGCGTACGACCAACTATTCCCAGGCTACGGAATATCTTGCACCTTCTTCGATTCCTGACCTCTACGGAGGATTCGGAACCACCGTATTCTTCAAGGGATTTGACTTCTCAGTCAACTTCTCCTATCAGCTCGGCGGAAAGGCCTACGACTCCGGTTATGCGAACTACATGAGCTCTCCTACCCAGGGTTCCGGTGTCGGACAGACCTTCCACAAAGACATCTGGAAGTCCTGGTCTGCTGACAATAAGACCGACATTCCTATCTTCCAGTACAACGAGACCTATTCTGCCGGTACTTCCGACAGGTTCCTCACCGATGCCAGCTACCTGAACATCGAAAACATCAACGTCGGTTACACCATCCCTGCCAAGATCACCAACAAATGGGGTATCAGCTCGGTGCGCGTGTATGCTGCCTGCGAGAATGTATGGTACTGGTCAGCACGTCAGGGATTCGATCCCCGCTACTCATTCACCGGTGCTACGAACTATACGAACTACACGCAGGTTCGCAGCTTCTCCGGCGGTCTGACATTTAAGTTCTAATGATAATAACGAGAAGAATATGAAATACAAAGTTTTACTTTCATTTGCAGTAGCTGCTGCTACTCTCGTTACGGGATGCGTCAAAGAGACATTCCCGACCAATGGCGCCACCACCGAGCAGGTATCCGCTTCGGCTTCCGCTCTGGCAGGTTCCGTTAACGCCGTCCCTGCACAGATGGTGCAGTGGTATCTGGTCTATGGCGAGCAGGACTGGGAGTTCGATATGGCTTATCCCGGTATGATGATCATCCGTGACTCCGTCACCGGTGAGATTGTGGATGTCGGAGAGACCGGATATGACTGGTTCTCCTACTGGTCTGGTTGCAATTATGCTCTCGGTCCCAATACATCCAGGGCATATGTTCCTTGGAGGACTTACTATATGTTCGTAAAATCTGCGAACGACATTATCGCTGCCGTGGATCCTGAGACAGCTTCCGCCGCTCAGTTGGTCTACCTCGGAGGTGCAAAGGCTTTCAGGGCACTCTTCTATCTGGATATGGTCCGCATGTATGAGTACAAAGCTCCGACCGATCCGGCAGTTGACGCCGCTTACAAGCCCGAGAAAGATGTCACTGGCCTGGCAGTTCCTATCGTAACTGAAAAGACTACTCAGGAAGATGCTAAGAACAACCCCAGAGCTACCGTTGAGGATGTCTACAAACTCATCTTTAGTGATCTGGATGATGCTGAGAAATATCTCGCCGGTCAGCCCAGCGCTACTTCTCTCTCTCCTACCCCCGCAGTGGTGGCAGGTCTGAAAGCCCGCGCTTATCTCGAGAGAGGCTCCGCCGGTGTTCCGGGAGCGTTCGATTCCGCATACAAGTATGCTGACGCCGCCCTGACCGCATTCAACGGCAAACCTCTTACCAAGGAGCTCTGGCAGAATCCCAAGACCGGATTCAACAACGCCGAAGCTAACAAGACCTCATGGATGTGGTATATCGGCTACTCTGATTCCAACCTTAGTAACCTCTGCAACTTCAATGGACACATGTCTCCTGAGTGCACATGGACTTCCTACGCCTGGGCCGTTATGCGTGGTATTCCCAAGTACCTCTATGAGTCCATTCCCGAGTCTGACTTCCGTCGTTACAGCTTCCTCGATCCTGATATGCTCGATTACTATGATTATGAGACGAACAGGCCTATCGATGATCCTGACAAGAAGCCTATGAAGCCCTACACGAACATCAAGTTCCGTCCGGCCCAGGGTAACTGCGATACTTACAAGGTCGGTGGAGCGAGCGACGTTCCTCTGATGCGTATGGAAGAGATTACCCTTATCAAGGCTGAGGCTCAGGCTATGAAGGGCGACCTGGATGGTGCAAAGACCACCCTTGCCACCTTCGTTAAGACCCGTAATCCTGAATATGACTGCTCTTCAATTTCTTCTGCTGCAGCATTCCAGGATGAAGTTTATCTCCAGAAGCGTATCGAGCTCTGGGGTGAAGGCCTTATCTATTTCGATGCCAAGCGTCTTGCCAAGGGTATGCGCAACGGCTATCCTAACACCAACGCCCAGGTCGGCTATCGTTTCAACTGCACCGGCGTCGTTCCTCACTGGAACTTCTGCATCCCTCAGTCCGAGATCGAAGGCAACCCTGCCTTGAAGGATTGGAACAATCCCGAGCCCGCGAAATCCCTCAAAGAGTGGACAGAATAAGTTTCAACCACCAAGAGTATTTTGAATTATGAAAAGATACAGTAAACTTTTTTATGCATTGGCTCTGATCCCGTTCTTGGCTCTTTCCTGCCAGGAAGAGGAGATTTATGAAGCCGGCGAAGAAGACAATTCCGCTTGCTACGGGGTATTCTTCCCCGAGCAGGACGGTGTCGGAGCCGTCGAGCTTGACCCGACTGACCCTACTCAGAAGGTCATTAAGGTGAGCCGTACTAAGTCCGAGGGCGAGATTACAGTTCCCATTGACCTTATTACCAAAGATCCCGAAGGATTCTGGAAAGTCACTGAACTGAAATTCGAGAATGGTCAGGAAGATACTACCATCGTGCTCTCATTCGATGACGCTGAGATCGGTAAGGCCGGATATAGCGTGACCCTGCAGATCAGCGATCCCCTGTACGCATCCAAGTATTCAAAGAATGCCTCTTACATCAACTATGCTCCCCAGAGAGTTAAGTGGAATGATGTGAATGACGCGGATGGGAAGAACTGGGCCGTTTTCTCAGAGAACTGCGTGCTTGGTATATTCAGTGTCCCTTCTGTGGATTTACCCGTGCAGGTTCAGGAACGTGATGACCAGAAAGGCGTGTATCGTCTCATAGAGCCCTACAAGAATTACAATGAAATTCTTTCGGCTAAGATGGGTGAAGACGCTGAGATAGATTATGTCACCCCGTCAAACATTATCATCAATGCCTCTGATCCCGATGCCGTATGGCTTCCTGTACAGGAGTTGGGAATCGATCTCGGCTATGGCCCCATGATGATAGGATCGAAGTATGCCGTTTATATGGAGCTCGGAGATACTCCGGAAGAGGCTATTGCTAACGGTGCCGCTCCAAGAGGCAAGATGGTGAATGGCGTCATTACATTCCCGAAGGATGAGATTTGCATCTGGATGCCTGAATATGATGACCTGGCTAATGGCTGGTGGTATACAAAACTTTCCAAGTTCATCATCCCCGGCGGTGTCGAGACCGACTACAGCCTCGAGCTCGAGGTTGGTGAGCCTAACCTTGGTATCAGCGAGTTCACCATCACTGGTGGCGCAGACATCGATACAGTCCGCTATGCAGCCTTCACCAACACGATGAAGACCGCTGAGATCGGAGATGCCGCAGCCGCTATCCGTATGGGCACTATCGATGGACTCCAGAAGCTCTCCATCTACGAGAAGGGTGACACCACTGTCAATGTCCAGTTCGATACCACCGGTATTTTCACAATCGTGGCCGTCGGATATGACACTGCCGGTGTGGCTCAGACTACCACATCCGTCGAGTTCGGCTACCTGAAGAATGGCGATGAGGACCCTGTTCAGCTCTATGCTGATATCGCGAACAACCCTGTTATCGTTAAGGATTCTTCTTCCCTGGCATTCAGCTTCCTCGGAAGGAACATCACCGAGCTCAACTTCGATATCTTCAACAAAGCCACCTTCGATGCCGATCCTATGAAGGCTCTCAAGGCCGTCATGGATGGCGATGCATATTCGCTGGATGAAGATCAGCTGGAACTGGTCAATACCACAGGCTTTACCAGTAAGATTGGCAGGCTGATTCCCGGTACCGAGTTCGTGCTCGTTTGGTGGGCATTCAACGGCTACGTTTCTGATTACAATGTCGTTGGTCCTGCCAAGACCTCCGGTGATGCGCTGCCCATTTATCTGGACTATGGCTGGGATGAGTATGATGACACATATGACTTGACTAAGGCTGAAGACTGGGCTGGAACATATAATCTCTATGCCTATGAGGCTCTCACGAACAAGTCCGGTATCCGCGAGTATTTGGGCAAGGTCGTCATTGAGAAGGGCGAGATGCCTGATACTACTGGCCTGGCCGAAACCGAGGGAATGGTTTTGGACGGAACTGAAGAATGGTGCGATGTCTTCGGACTGCTTACTCCTTCGGCGAAGCAATATGGCCATGCAGACAGTCTGAAGTTTATGATTGCTGATGGTCTGGCATGTTTCTTCAACTTCGGTGGCATAGCACAGCCGGCTCTCGAGGGTGGTGAGAATGCAATAAGCATGTGCATTTCTACCAATAACGGAAAGGCATATACGGGTGTCGACATGTCATACTTCGTTCCCGTTGCAGACGGTTACTGGGCCCTGTTACGGGAGGATTGGTACTATGACAACTATGGAATGTCCTTCGATGGTATAGGTACCTATATCTGTGATGAGAATTGGGCTCCCTATAAGTACGGTATGGTCATGTGGGATGTTCTCCTTGTGAATGCTAAGAAAGATGATAACGGTGTCGCGAAGAGCAACGTGAACTTCCATGCCCACGTTCCTTTCGACAGGCTGTACTCCAAGGTTACTTCCTTCAATGTGAACTGTGTCGAGTCTCATCCTGCCAAAGCGACCAAGAAGTCTGCTACTGCTTCCGAGAAGCAGATCAGAACTCCTCAGACCTTCAAGGCTCTGAACTTCGACATCCCTTCACAGCCCGTGAAGATGACCGTTACCGCTAGCCCGAAGTCTGCCCCCAGGCAGCTCGCGACGAAGGGCGGTCAGATCAGAAAACAGGACGCCCGCGTGCGTAGGTAATCTGATTATTGCTATATTTGCAACGGCCTCCCGGTCACTCCGAGGGGCCGTTGTTTTGTACAAGTATGAGACTGTTATCAAGATACATTCTTTCACTGACCTTCGCTTTGGCGCTGGCCTCTTGCGCCAGCGTAGCTGATCCGGACGCCGTGCCGGGAGCAGCATCGCTCGTGCCGGCCGCATCTACCCGCAGCCCGAAAATCCTCGGGGAGCCGGTCGACTGCGACCCGGGAGAATTGCTGTTCAAGGTCAGCGCGCCGCTCGATGAAGCGCAGATTGATGCCCTTGCCGCAGATGGTATAACCGGCGTGCGCCCGGCCCTCCGTTCACCGAAGGGTGACGATGCGCTTTTCCGCCGTTTCGGCCTCGACCGCTGGTATGTGGCCGATGCGCTGCAGGGCGCACTGGAGACGGCTGCCGAACGGCTCGCCGTTATTGGTAAAGTCAATATTGTCCAATTCAACAGCCTGGTCCACAAGCCGGAAGGCACTGCCTTCCCGTCGATGTCCGAGCCGGTGAGTGTACCCACCCGCGCGGGGGAGAGCAGTATTCCGTTCAATGACCCGTACGCCGTGCAGCAGTGGGGCCTGCTGAACAAGGGCGACACCAGTATGGATGACAATGCCTACAAGGGAGGCGATATCAATATCGTCGACGCCTGGCGCACGCTCTCCACGGGCGACCCGGATATCATCGTGGCCGTGATGGACGAAGGCGTGAAGTACTCGCACCCGGACCTGAAGGCCAATATGTGGGTCAATAAAGCCGAGCTGAACGGCGCCGTCGGAGTGGATGATGATGGCAATGGTTACATTGACGACGTGTACGGGTACAACTTCGTGGATGATGGCGCCATCTCCTGGACCAAGGAGAAGGACGTCAGCCACGGTTCGCACTGCGCCGGTATTATTGCCGCTGTCAATAATAACGGCATCGGGGTGTGTTCGGTCGCGGGCGGTGACGGCACTCCCGGCAGCGGAGTGAAAATCATGTCGGTACAGATCTTCAGCGGTGATAAAACGGCCAATGACCGACAGACCGCTGCCGGTTACGTCTATGCCGCTGACAATGGTGCTTCCGTAGTCTCCTGCTCGTTTGGATACAAGGGCGGCGCCTTCACTTCAGACAATGGATATATGGCGAAGCACCAGATTACGGTGGACGCCCTCCGCTATTTCGAGGCCAAAAAGAACAACGTAGTCCTGGACGGAGGAGTCGCCATATTTGCTTCCGGCAATGATGCCCTTAATTATGCCGAGTACCCGGGCGCGATCGCCGACGTAATCAGCGTCTCTGCTTACGGCGTGAATTATCTGCCGGCGTCGTATACCAATTACGGTCCCGGCTGTAACATAGTGGCACCGGGCGGAGATGCCCAGACCGCCAAGTCCTGGCCGGCCCTCATATGCTCGACGGTTAATTCGGAGACAGACGGGGCCGATTACGGATACATGCAAGGCACCTCAATGGCTTGCCCCTTCGTGTCCGGCGTTGCGGCCCTGGGTCTCTCATATGCCAAGAAACTTGGAAAGACATTCACCAGATGGCGCTTTACGGAGATGCTGGTCACCTCGGCCATCGAGTTCGACAGCCGTCTGTCCGGGAAATACATGAAGTATAAACACCTGATGGGCACCGGAGGCGTCGACACCTGGACCTTCATGATGCAGATCGAGGGCATCCCCTCCACTACGCTTGTCGCGGGACAAACCCAGTTCGTGGACCTTTCCCCGTTCTTTGGGACTGCGTCCAAGAGCCTGACCTACCTCAGAGTCGAAATGTCCGACGTGGATAAAGCTGCACTGGGTATTGAGACGAATCCTTCCATTCAGTATGGTAAACTGAAGATTAATCCTACCAAGGTAGGCTCCGGTAAGCTGAAAATCACTGCGGTGGCCGGTGGCTCTGAAGTGGGTGGCGGCGACAAGGTAGGCGGTATGGAAGTTACTCAGGAGATATCCCTGGTGTCCCGCTATTTTAAGAGTTCTAACGGAGGATGGCTATGATGAAGAATATTGTGCGTCTCGCGGCGCTCTGCGCCCTGATGGCCCTGTGCCTGTCCGCCTGTAAGAAAAAGGACACGCTATCCGTTGTGGGCTGCTGGCAGCTCGAAAGCGTCGAAACGCGTGCCACCATCGGTGATGTCGAGGTGGATGTCTATATCTCGTTCACAGCTGAGAAAACATTTGACCTGTACCAGATGGTCGGAGAAGGCCGCTTCCGCCACTTCAGCGGAACCTACACCCTCACCGGCCATACCCTCGACGGCACCTACTCAGACGGTAACAAGTGGGCCTCATCCTACGAAGTCTCCAGAGAAAAAGGCACACTTACCCTCAGCTCCCTCGCCTCCGAATCCGGCACTGAAGTCAGTACCTATATCAGCATTCCGGAGATTCCTGAGACTAGTCGAACTAGTAAAGACTAGTTCGACTAGTCCAAGGTCCCGCGCTTCAGCTTCTCGACATATCGGTCGATACGCTGAAGCTCTTTAGGAATATTGATGCTCTGCGGGCAGAGCGGTGCGCATTGGCCGCATTCGATACAATGATCTGCCTGGCGTATGCTCTCGATGGCGCGGTCATAGCTGGTCAGATACCTGCGTTTCAGCTTCTTGAAATCCTTCTGCTCCGCGCCCTGCGGGATGCTCTCGTCATTGACATGGTCATTGTAATGCTTGAAGATGCCCGGGATATCGATTCCATAAGGACAAGGCATACAATACTGGCATGCTGTGCAGGGTACGAGGGGATATGAACGGATGATTCCGGCCAGAGTCTCCAGCATCTCCAGCTCCTTTTCGTTCAGGGGCTTGAAATTCTCGAAGGTCTTTACATTGTCCGTCAGGTGCTCCATATAGGTCATGCCGCTGAGGATGGTCAGAACCTTGGGGAAGGTCCCGCAGTAGCGGAATGCCCAGGAGGCTACGCTCATCTGGGGCTCCTGCTCCTTCAGGCGGGCCGTGATGGAATCTGACAGGCGGGCGAGCTGCCCACCCAGCAGCGGTTCCATCATTACCATGGGGATGTCGCGTTTTGCGAGTTCCTCGTACATGTGCGAAGCGTTGGTATTGCGCTGATTGGCATGGTTCCAATCCACGTAGTTCATCTGTATTTGCACGAAATCCCAGTGGTACATGTCGTGCAGGGCCACCAGTTCATCGAAGCCTTTCTGGTTCCCGTGGAACGAGAAGCCCAGGTGGCGGATGCGGCCGGCCTCACGCTCGGCCATCAGGAAATCTATCACTCCGTTATTCTGGAACCTGGATTTGAAGGCATCCATGCCCCCGATGCTGTGCAGCAAGTAATAGTCAATGTGGTCAGTTTGATAGACCTCCAGTGAATGCCGGTACATCGCCACGCTGCCTTCGTAGCTGTGATCTCCGAAATTGGACATCTTGGTGGCGATATAGTAATCTTCGCGGGGATGGCGCAGCAAGGCCTTGGCCGTGGCCGCCTCGCTCTGCCCCTGGAGATACATGGGGGAGGAGTCGAAGTAATTGACCCCATGCTCGATGGCATAGTCCACGAGTTCGTTGACGCTGTCCTGATCGACGATCTTCTGCCCGTCCGGGCCGTTAATCATCTTCCAGCGCATGCAGCCGTAGCCGAGCAGGCTGACCATGTCATCCCCGCATTCGCGCATGGGCATACGGCCGTCACCGCAGCGGCAGTCTTCATCCTGCGATCCTTTTTTCGGCGCACAGGCCGCGGCAGAGAGCGCCATTGCTGCGGCGCCGCTCCGTTTCAGAAAGTCTCTCCTATCCATTGCGGTGTTCTTTTAATCCGTTTATATGTATTGCGCTGAAAGGTCTTGAAGGGCAGAGGTATTCGCATGCGCCGCAGCCGATGCACTTGCTCTCATCGACCGTCGGGATGCGTGCGGAATTCCGGTCTCCGGGGACCTTGTGGACCATCTTGATCGCTTCGGCGGGGCAGTGGCGGGCGCAATTGCCACAAGCCGCTTCTCCCCGGTTCGCGAGGCACAGATCCAGATCGACGCTGGCGGTACCGATGTGAACGGTGGTTTTTTCTTCCGGACTCAGGGGCAATATCGCTCCGGTCGGACAGACCTGCGAGCAGCTTGTGCATTCGGGCCGGCACCAGCCGTTCTCGTACGAGATCTCCGGCTGCATCAGGTGCTCAAGGTCCGTGGATGGGTACAGGACGCCGTTGGGGCAATTCTGCACGCAAAGCTGGCAGGCGGTGCAATGCGAGTAGAAGTTCTTCTCGCCCTGCGCTCCGAACGGCACGATGCGCCCGGTCCGCTGCGGCCTCTTTTTGCCTTCAATTGCCGCGAGTCCACCGTCCACCTTGTTCTCCTGCGCCTTCAGTGTGGCGGCCGCGCCGACCAGAACCGCGGCGCTCAGAAAAGCCCTGCGGCCGGAATCGGCGTCTGTCTGGTGGGGATGTGTCTCCCCGCCGGACGGCTTACGGTATGCTAGCCGGTACTTCAGGCTGCCGAACGCGCACGAATCGATACAGTCGAAGCAGTCCACGCAGCGGCTGTAGTCAATATTGCCAGAAGCCACGTCAATGCACGAAGCACGGCACTCCCGCTCGCACTTCCCGCACTTTTTGCAGGCGTCTTTGTCAATGGACGGCCGCAGCAGGGCGAAGCGTGAGAAGAAGGACAATGTCGTGCCGACGGGGCAGATGCTGTTGCACCAGGTCCTGCCGCCGGTCCAGACGAGCACCACCAGCAGGATCAGAGTCGCGGCGGCGATGGCCGGCACCACCCACCCGTGCGGGTGTACGATGCTCGCGACCATCCTGCCGTACGCGCTGTACGGTGCCAGGAGGGCAATAACTACCTGCACTCCGGCGATCAGGCAGGCCACGAATGCGAGCCATATGACGTAGCGCAATATCTTACTTTCCTTGCGGAAGTGCTGGTGACGTTTCTTGTTCACAGTCTTGCGCAGGCGGTAAATCAGGTCCTGGAAGACCCCCAGCGGGCAGATTACTGAGCAATACAGTCGGCCGGAGATGAGTGTCAGGATGATTATTCCGGTAATAACGGCTGCGTTCAGTGCCAGACAGGCGGGTAGGAACTGGAGTTTCGCCATCCAGCCCCACCACTCCTCTCCGATGCCGATAAGCAGGAGGGTTATTCCGATGAAAAATATTGCCGCGAGGGCGATTCGGATTTTTCTAAGCATATAATTGTCTAAGTATAAATCGTTGTCCCGGTTTTTCGGTCATGCCGGTTTTTAGTCTGCGAAAACGGGTGCGGTGGCATTCTCCGATGGGTGGCCATCGTTGATGGTGGGCCAGCCGTCCTCCGTCCAGGTGATCTTGTCCAGGCACAGGAGGCGCTTGGAGTTGGTGACTCCGTTTATGTAGCTGTGATACAGGAGCCAGTCATCGCCGGCATCGTCAGTGACGATTTCGGCATTGTGACCGGGGCCGATGAATTTGGTATTGCCCTCCAGGAAAGTCGTGCCCTGGGTAGTGCCGGTGATGGCATTGCCGTTTTTATTGATAAACGGCCCGAAGGGTGTCTTCGCGCGGGCGACTTGCAGGTGGTAGGTGCTGTCATAACCCTTGCAGCAGGTGCCTGCGGAGCCGATGAAGTAGAACCAGTCGCCTCGCTTGTGGATCAGCGGGCCTTCGAAGTTCTTTCCGGCGATGGTCTTCAGCTTGCTCTTGTCTCCGGGGTATTTCAGGTTCAGGCCGTCGTCGGTAAGTTGGGCGCAATAGATATTGCTGAAATTGCCCCAGCACAGGTACTTTTCGCCCTGATATTCGAAATAGTTCGGGTCAATGGTTCCGGTGGTCCCGAAGGTGTTCGAGCGGATCAGCATGCCCAAGTCGGTGTAGGGGCCCTCGAGTTTGTCGGACACCGCGCGGCCGATTCCGCGGACATTATTGTTCGTGGCGAGGCTGTAGAAGAGGACGTATTTCCCGTCGATGATGTTGATATCCGGGGCCCAGAGGCCGACCTTGGAACCGTCTTCGTTGCTCAGCCAGGCAGGGCGGCCCGCGTCAGTAAAAGCAGTGCCTATGCTTTCCCATTTCGTGAGGTCTTTGGACCGCATTATGCGGCAATTGCCTCCGGTGGCAAAAAGGTAGAACCACCCGTCCTTGCGGAAGACCGTGGGGTCGGGGAGGGTGTATGTCTTACCGAAAACCGGATTGCTATACTGTTTCGGCGTGTAACCACCCGGCACGCCCTTCGGCGCCGGCTGGATCCCTGAGCCGTTATTCCACTCCCTGTAAGCCGCCAGCGCCTCCTCATCCCCGCCAGTGCCGGGATTGTCCCCGCCTTGGTTGTCCCCGCCGGAGCCTGGATTGTCCTCTCCGGGGTTGGTGCCGGGGGTGATGACGATCAGGCCGGGCTTCTGGGGCGAAGAATTCTCTTCGCCTCCGGAGCAACCGATTACAATGGCTACGGCCGCAACGAAACTGACAAACAGCGCGAATATGATATTATTCCTCATTATGACGTATGATAATGATACCAGCCTCAAATATAGTCATTTTATTCCGGATGATGAAACGCGCCCCTGAGCAGGAATTCGTCTTTTTTAGTTAAATTTTTCATATATTTGCAACTATGAAGAGAGTCTTCCAGATTATCGTTATCTGTCTTGCATGCAGCATGTGTACCCCCTCGCATGGTTCCACCGATACCCCTGGCGGCGATGTCACGCCGGCGCTGGATACGACGGCCACGTCGGATTCGTTCAGCCTCGTGCCGGACGTGGACCTTAGCAGCGGCTGGGGAACCGATCAGCCGGAAGATTCCAAGGTCTATTTCAATAACCCTGTCTACAGCGATTATACCTCGGCTGACCCCACCTGGATCCGCGTCGGCGAATATTTCTATAGCTATAGCACCGGTGATTTTATCCATATCCTCCGAAGCAAAGACATGGTTCATTGGGAGTTTATCGGGAAGGCATTTACCAAGTGGCCCTCGTGGCTCAAGCGTGTGGATGGCAGCAATCCCGGACTATGGGCCCCCGATATCAATTATATTGGCGGACGCTATGTGCTATACTACAGCCTGAATTCCAACCGTCGCAAGGCGGATGATTCCGGGAATGAGAGATTCGACGGCATAGGTGTCGCCACGGCAGATTCACCGGAAGGGCCGTTCACAGATCACGGAAAACTGATCGCCGACGAAGATTTCGAGGTAAACGGCTCACTGAATAAATATACCATCGATCCCGTGTTCTACGAAGAAGATGGCCATAAGTATATAATTTGGGGAAGTTTCAGGCGGATATTCCTTACTGAACTCACCGACGACGGCCTCGCGGTCAAATATCCCGGAGACGGCACCAAGGTAACCGTCATCGGTTGCGCGCAGTGGGAAGGCTCCGTCATTCACAAGCGCGGTAACTACTATTATTATATAGGTTCAAACGGGAACCCCCTGAAGGGCGAAAACAGCGACTATCGCGCCCAGGTGGCACGCAGCACCTCCCTTCTCGGTCCCTATGTCAGCAAGGATGGCAAACAGCTGCTGAAATCCGATACCATGACGCCACTCCTATATGGTAATGCTTCCTTCATCGCTCCCGGACACACCAGCAAGATCCTGACCGACGACGCTGGAAACGATTGGATCGCCTACCATGGCTACGTTAAGGGAAAAGCCAATGCCCTCGGCCGCATCCTCTTCATAGACCGCATCGACTGGACCGAAGACGGCTGGCCCGTCATCAACTCCGGAAACGGACCCACCACCAGCGCTGAGGCTCCCGCCCTGGATTAGTCGAACTAGTCCCGCCAGCCGCGGAGAAAGTCGGCGACGGCCATGCGTTTTTTGCCGGCGAGTTGGAGTTCGTCGATGCTGATGGCGCCGTCTGCTGTGGTGAAGGCCAGATAGGTCTTTCCGTCGGTCAGCATCGCCCCCGGCCCGGCCGCCGAAACCTCATCAAAGCTGAGTTTGTGAGCGCGGAAGATCTTTATCTGGTCTCCGCCGGGAATAGTGGTGAATGCGGCGGGATAGGGAGACAGGCCGCGAATCAGATTATAAATAGAATTGGTTGAGCGGGACCAGTCGATCTGGCAGAGCTCCCGCGTCAGTTTGGGAGCTGGTTTCAGTACCTCGTCGCCCTGGATGAAACTCCTCTGTACGCGCAGCTCCACTGCTCCCTCCACCAGAGAATCCACCGTATGCACCACGAGATCAGAGCCCAGGGCCATCAGCGCATCATGCACATCCCCGGCCGTGTCCGTCTCGGAAATCCGGTACTCCTCGCGGAAAATGATTCCTCCCGTATCGATATTTTTATCGATCATAAATGTCGTCACACCCGTCATATGCTCCCCGTTGATCACTGCCCAGTTAATAGGAGCCGCGCCGCGGTATTGGGGCAATAGGGAAGCGTGCAGGTTGAAGGTCCCGAGCCTGGGCATTGACCAGACCTCCTCGGGCAGCATGCGGAACGCCACGACCACGAACATGTCTGCCTTGTAAGAAGCGAGCTGCGTCAGGAAAGATGGATCCTTCAGCTTCTCGGGCTGCAGCACCGGAATCCCGGCCTGAACGGCGTACTTCTTAACTGCGCTCTCGCTAACTTTCAGCCCGCGGCCGGCCGGCTTATCGGGCACCGTCACCACCGCCACGATCTCATATCCGGCCTTACGCAGCGCATCCAGCGGAGCCACTGCGAATTCGGGCGTACCCATATATATGATGCGCGTCTTGCGGAATATAGCGCCCACCTTGCGCCGGAGCGTACGCCACCAGCTGAGGATATTGTCCTTATTCATGAATGAAGCGTCGTTGAGGGCCTTCCAGGTAAGGAACAGGCCTATGGGGAACAATACATACGTGGCAATGAAAGCGCCCGTGGATGGAGTGACCGCCCCGTCTTTGGCGAGCTTCGTGCCGGTGATGTCGACCACCCAGTACAGCACGAAAAACAGCACCGAGACAATGGCGGAAGTGCCCAGCCCGCCCTTTCGGATCAGCGCTCCGAGCGGCGCTCCGATAAAGAACAGGATGAAGCAGGCCAATGCTGCCGCGATCCGGCGCAATATTTCCAGGCTCGAGCGCCTCAGCCAGAACTGATACTCGTAGGACTCGCGCCCGAACGAAGTCATCTCGTTCGCCATCATATTGGCCTTCGTCACGGCGCGCTCGTACGCCGCACGCTTCGACGGGACGTCCTTCCACTTGTACTGGCCTTCGGCATAGAAATTCTGCCGCCCACGGGCCAGGACCGCGGTATCCAGCTGCTTGTTGTACTGGAGATTGCCGGAACCCTGAAAACGGTCAATATGGTCGGTGAGTGTACTGTCAGCTACGTGCAGGAGGGAGTCCTCCTGATGGCGGAGCATATCCATGGGCATCGCCTTGATCTGGTCGCCGAAACGGTCGCCCTCGGACTTCTTGAAGGCATAGTTGTGCAGCGAGATGATCAGGTCCTGCTTGTCGAACTTCACGCGGCTGAGCTCCAGGGTCGTATCGCGGTAACGCTTCGTATTGGTCTCCTGATAATTGATGCCGTTGTACAGGGTGAAAGTCAGGTAGTCTTTCTCCTTGGACATGCGCATCATGGCAGAGTCCGCCAGCGTCACGGTGGTATTTCCCTTTCCCTTGGTGTGGTCATAGACCATCACGCCGCGCATCATCCCCGTCCTCTCGTCATTGGTGTCGACGCGCAGTATATAGCCGTCTATACCGTCGTAGAATGTGCCTGAAGGGATCTTGATCTCCTCCTTGGTGTGGAGGATATCATCCCGGAGAGTATAAATCTTATTATACGATATCGGGACCAGATTGTTCGTTACGTAATAGGTTCCGATGCTGATGACCAGCAGGGTAACCGTCATCATCGGGGCCATCACCCGGAGCATCGAAATACCGGCGGCCTTCATCGCCAGCAACTCGTTGTTCTCCCCCAGGGTGCCCATCGTCATCATCGATGCCAGCAGTGTGGAAAGCGGGAGCGCCATCGGAAGGATGGTGCAGCTGCCCCACCACATGAATTCGAGGATAACGCTGAATTTCAGGCCCTTACCGACGAGTTCATCGATATAAACCCAGAGGAACTGCATCACCAGAACGAAGATGACGACCAGCAGGATCGCGACGAACGGTCCCACGAAGGCCTTCAGTATGAACTGGTCTATCTTCTTCATTACTATGACAATGCCGCCTGTACCAGGGCGTCGAGCGCTGCGCCGAGGCCGCCGAGATCCTTGCCTCCCGCGGTAGCGAGACCGGGCTGTCCGCCGCCACCGCCCTGGATGAACTTCGCGGCAGCGCGGATATCCGCGCCGGCGTTCTTGCCCGCGGCCACCAGATCCGCAGAATACATCAGCAGCAACTGAGGCTTGCCGCCGGTCTCAAACGCCGCGGCGATCACCAGGTTTTGAGCCTCCTTCTGCAGCATGGTCGCCGCATCGCGCAGCATGACCATATCCCCGAACTGGCTTATCTTCACAATATTATGTCCGTCCACGGGCTCGGCCTTAGAGAGCAGTTCTTTCTTCAGTGCGAGAGTCTTTTCTTTCGCTACCTCGGAGAGCTGTTTCTTAAAGTTCTCATTTTCCTCTATCATCCTGCGGATGGCATCGGTCAGCACCGGAGCGTTATTAAACATCTCGCGGGCGGTCTTGATGGTCTCCTGCAATCCGCAGACCAGAGCCTCGGCATCCTCGCCGGTCACTGCCTCGATACGGCGGATACCGGCGGCGATGGCAGCCTCAGACGTAATCTTGAAGAAACCGATATTGCCGGTAGCGGAAGTATGGCAGCCGCCGCAAAGCTCCACGCTCGGGCCGAATTTCACAACTCTCACGCGGTCACCGTACTTCTCGCCGAACAGGGCAATTGCCCCCATCTTGTTAGCTTCTTCCATGGTCGCATCGCGCTTTTCTACGCGCGGCAGATTCTCACGGATGAGCTCATTGACCCGCTTCTCCACGGCAGCAATCTGCTCATCGGAGAGCTTCTCGAAGTGCGAGAAGTCGAAGCGGAAATACTTGTCGCACACGAACGAGCCCTTCTGCTCCACGTGCGTGCCCAGAATCTCGCGCAACGCCTGGTCCAGCAGGTGCGTGCAGGTATGGTTATTGGCAATTCTCTGGCGCCTGCCCTCATCCACGCGCAGGGAGAAAGCCTGCGTGCAGTCGTCCGGCAGCCGGTCCACGATATGGATGGTCAGGCCGTTCTCCTTAACTGTATTGACAATATTGACGCTCTGCCCGTCCGCGCCGACCGCCACGCCGCTGTCGCCGACCTCGCCGCCCATCTCTCCATAGAAGGGAGTGCGGTCGAAAACCAGCTGCAGCAGTTCCTTATTCTTCTGGACGACCTTGCGGCTGCGCAGAAGCAGCGCACCCTCCGTCGTGACCTCGTCGTAACCGGTGAACTGCACGTCCTCACCCTCGTGATAGACGGTCCAGTCGCCGAACTCGTTTGCGGTGGCGTTGCGGGCCATGCTCTTCTGCTTTTCCATGCAGGCGCGGAAGCCCTCCTGATCCACGGTATAACCGTTTTCAGTGGCAATAAGCTCGGTCAGGTCGAGCGGGAATCCGTAGGTGTCATACAGCTTGAAGGCGTCCGCCCCGGCGATAACCTTGCTCTCGCGGGCGCTCTCCATGCACTCGTCCATCAGCTTGATACCGCGGTCGAGCGTGCGCAGGAAAGCCAGCTCCTCCTCGCGGATGACGTTCTCGATAAGCTTTTGCTGCCGCGCGATCTCCGGGAACGCCTCGCCCATATCGTCTACCAATTGTCCTACGAGCTGGCACAGGAACGGCTCCTGCAGGCCCAGGAAGGTGTAGCCGTAACGGACGGCCCGGCGCAGGATGCGGCGGATGACGTAGCCCGCTTTTACGTTTGAGGGCAATTGCCCGTCGGCGATAGAGAAGCTGATGGCGCGAATGTGGTCGGCGATAACCCGCATCGCCACGTCCGCCTCGGCGTTCTGCCCGTATTTGTGTCCGGACAATTGACCGATACGCGCGAGCATGCCGGTAAAGACGTCCGAATCATAGTTGCTGTTCTTTCCCTGGAGCACGGCGCACAGGCGCTCGAAGCCCATACCGGTGTCGATGTTCTTCGCCGGCAGGCTCTCCAGATGGCCGTCCGCCTTGCGCTCGAACTGCATGAACACCAGGTTCCAGATCTCGATGACGTGCGGGTCGCTCTGGTTCACCAGATCGCGGCCGGGGATGCCGGAAGCTTTCTCCTCCGGGGTACGTATGTCAATATGAATCTCGGAGCAGGGACCGCAGGGACCGGTGTCGCCCATCTCCCAGAAATTGTCGTGTTTATTGCCCAGGACAATATGGTCTTCGGGCATGTGCCTGAGCCAGGCCTGTTTCGCCTCTTCGTCCATGGGGGTGCCGTCCTCCTCGCTGCCCTCGAAAACGGTGGCGTACAGGAGGGACTTGTCTATGCCGTAAACCTCGGTAAGGAGTTCCCAGGCCCAGTCGATAGCCTCAGTTTTAAAGTAATCTCCGAAGCTCCAGTTCCCCAGCATCTCGAACATGGTGTGGTGGTAGGTGTCATGACCGACCTCCTCCAGATCATTATGCTTGCCGCTTACACGGAGGCATTTCTGTGTGTCCGTAGCACGGCGGAAAGGCGGAGTGGCATTGCCCAGGAAGTAGTCCTTGAACTGGTTCATGCCGGCATTCGTAAACATGAGGGTGGGGTCGTTTTTCACGACCATCGGGGCTGAAGGAACCACTGTGTGGCCCTTGGAAGCGAAGAAATCCAGAAATTTCTGGCGTATCTCTTTAGAAGTCATCATCTGCTGTCAATACTATTGGAACGACAAATTTACTTATTTTTCACTAAAATGGGCTATATTTGCATGATATGTCCAAAAGAAAACAATACGGTCTGAACCCCGAGACCCTGCTTTACGAGATCGCGGAAGACTCCCCGAAGGAGCGTTTCGTGAAGGTCGCCGTAATCCTGGTGGTGAGCCTGGCGCTCAGCGTATTGTACTATTGGCTCTGGGGCGGAGTTCTCGGGCTTGAGTCTCCGAAAACCTCAATCCTGAAGCGTCAGAATGCGGAATGGAGTGCGAAAATGGAGATTATGAACCGGGAATTGGACCAGTGTGAGATGGCCCTCAAAGACCTGGAACTCCGAAATGATGACATCTACCGTTCTATCTTCGGAATGAACGCCATCCCCCAGGAGGTGCTGAATGCCGGATTCGGCGGAGTGAACCGTTACGCATACCTGGACGACCTATCCAGCGGGGGCATGCTCAAGGATACCTACATCCGTATCGACATGCTCACGAAGAAAACCTATGTCCAGAGCAAGTCCTACGACGAGGTGGAACTGCTATCGAAGAGGGCGGGGGACATGGTCGACTGCACGCCGGCCATCATACCCATCGACCCCACCCCAGGATCATACCGCATCTCGAGTTTCTTCGGCACGCGCCTCGATCCGGTCTACGGCGGATACCGTCATCACGACGGCGTGGATTTCGCCACCAGGACCGGCAATCCCATCTATGCCACGGGAGACGGTGTGATAGAATCCGTGACATACCAGCGCTTCGGCTATGGTAATCAGGTGGTTATCGACCACGGCTTCGGTTACAAGACCCGCTATGCCCACATGAGTAAGATCTTCGCCGTGGAGGGTCAGAAAGTGAAGCGTGGAGAGTGCATCGGCGAAGTAGGGAACAGCGGCAAGTCCACCGGTCCTCACCTCCACTACGAGGTCCATTATAGGGGAAAGAAAGTGAATCCATCTAATTACTTTGACCGGGAAATCAGCCCGGAGGAGTACTATACGATGGTGCAGAAACGTGGCGAAGAAGTAGCAGCGGCCCAGCCTACCGGCCGACCGGTGTTCTCACTCAGGAAAAAGTAGTCCGCCATGGCCAGATACTCATATGACAGGGGAAGATTTGATTTCGAGCAGCGCAGGCCCGGATTCTGGGGCTATGTGGGCATCTTCTTCAAATACCTGGCCCTGTCAGTGATGCTGGCCATCGTTTATTATGTGATTTTTGCCCTGGTGGTGCAGCGGGATTCGGACCGGAAGATCGCCCGTGAAAACCGGATGTACGAAAAGCTCTATCCCGAGATGCAGGAGCGCGAGGCACTGGTCTCTGACGTGATAGAAGCCCTTCAGGCCCGGGATAACCGTATCTACAAAGAAATCTTCAACGCCGAGGCTCCCGCTATGGATCCCATGCGTAATCTGGAATACTTCGCCTCTTCTGATACCCTACCCGACGCCGACTACGTGCATTATGCCGGTGCGAAAGCGACCCGTCTGGAGGAAAAGGCGGCGCGCGTGGAGGCGAACCTGCGCCGCGTGATGGAGGTCTGCACCTCGAGCGCGGACTCATTGCCCCCGCTCTCACTCCCGCTGCAGAACGTATCCTACGCCCAGGTTGCGGCAGGCATCGGGGATAAGATGCACCCGTTCTACAAGGTCAGCATGCCGCACTCCGGCCTGGACCTTATTGCCCCGCAAGGCGATCCGGTCATAGCGGCGGGCGACGGGACGGTGACGAACATCATCCTCTCCCGCAAAGGCCTTGGCAATGTGGTGGAAATCACGCACAAGGGTGGCTACATGACGCGCTATTGCCACCTTTCCGACATCGAAGTGCACAAAGGCCAGAGGGTCCGCTGTGGGCAGAAGATCGCGCAGGTCGGCATCTCCGGCACCCTGTTCGCCCCGCACCTGCATTACGAAGTGCTGAGGCGTACCGTCACGCTGGACCCCGTTAATTACTTTTTTGCATCCGTAACCCCGGATGTGTACACGAATATGTTGTATCTGTCCTCGAACACCGGACAGTCATTGGATTAAGTTATGGAAAGGATATACTACAGCATCGGGGAGACCGCCGAAATCCTGGGAGAAAGCGTATCGCTGGTACGCTATTGGGCGAACTCGTTCCCCCGTTTCGTGAAACCGGATAAGAACGCGAAAGGTAACCGCCTCTTCCACCCGGAAGACGTGGAGGCACTCAAGCAGATACAGCATCTGGTGAAGGATAAAGGCCTCAAACTGAGAGGCGCCGCCCAGGAGATGGAGGCATCCCGAGCGAAGGTGGAAAAGGATGTTCGCGTGCTCCAGACGCTGAAGTCTATCCGAGAGCGGCTCGTGGAAGTAAAACAGGGGCTTTAAATAGTGCGTACTTGCGGAAAAATTCCTAACTTTGGCGTCCCGAAAAAATTATCGATAATTATATGACGACTACGAAGAAGATTAAAAAAGTCGAGACTCCCATTGACCAGCACGAGACTTTCGTGTCTCTGCAGAAGTCTTTCGCAGATTCCGACATCAGCGTAGAGGAGAAACTCAAGACCCTCTATGACCTGCAGAAGGCTGACAATGAGATCGAAAAGCTGGTTCAGCTCCGCGGTGAGCTGCCTTCCGAAGTGACCGCCCTCGAGAACGAGGTGGCGAAGATGAATGCCCGCGCCGAGCAGTACAAGGCCCTCATCGCCGAGTATGCCGCATCCGTGGAGGTAAACAATGCAAACTTCGACGAGAGCGAAGCTGAGATTGTTAAGTATCAGCAGCAGCTCGAAGGCATCCAGAACAGCCGCGAGTTTGATTCCATCAGCAAGGAAATCGAGAACCACGAGCTCCTTAAGAAGATCGCCCAGAAGAACATCGGTGAGCTCCGCGCGCAGAGCGCCGAGAAAGCCGAAGCGCTGGAGGATCTTTACAGGCGTATCGAAATCCGTGAGGAGGACCTCCGCCTGAAGAGGGAGGAACTGGAGAATATCGTTGAATCCACCGCCGAGCAGGAGGCTACCCTCCGTGCCCGCCGCGATGAGTGCGCCGCGAAAATCGACGCCCGTACCATGAGCGCCTACGACCGCATCCGCGCCAGCGTGCACAACCACCTCGCAGTGGTGCCTGTCTATAACGGGGACTCTTGCGGAGGATGCTTCGGAGCTATCACTCCCCAGAGGCTTGTGGATATCGCATCAAACAAGAAACTGATAATCTGCGAACACTGCGGACGCATTATCGTGAACGCGGAGTTCGAATAGACTCTTAACCGCATATGCCTGACCCGAAAACCAGACCGTCGTCCAAAAAGGCGGCTCAGGCAGTCAATCTGGACGCTATAGGGCTTGAGATGGGTAAGAAACCCCCTCAAGCTCTTGACGTCGAAGAAGCTGTCCTGGGAGCCATGCTCCTCGAACCTTCCTCTGTGGATATAGCACTGGAAGAATTGACGGAGAAATGCTTCTATGACGAGCGTCACGCTATGATATTCAGGGCCATCTCATCCCTGGTGAATGAGCACAGCCCCGTGGATATCGTCACCGTGAGCAACAAGCTGCGCTCCACCTCCGACCTGGAGACCGTGGGCGGCCCGGTGTATCTGGCGAACCTCTCACAGCAGGTCGGTGCGGCTGCGAACGTAGAATTTTACGTCCGCATCCTGAAGCAGAAGACCGTGCAGCGCGACCTTATCAGCGCTTCACACGAGATCCTCAAGCAGGCATATGACGACTCGGTGAATGTGGATGACCTCATCGACATCGCCGAGACCAGAGTTTACGAAGCCTCCCAGGGTAATATCAAGAAGGATGTTCAGGAGATCGGATCTGTCATCTCGGATGCCATGAAACAGATCGAGGCGATGCAGTCCCTGACCGGTCTGAGCGGAGTGCCTTCCGGTTTCCTGTCGATCGACTCTATCACCCAGGGCTGGCAGCCTTCCGATCTGATCATCCTGGCGGCCCGTCCCTCCGTGGGTAAGACTGCTTTCGCGCTGAATCTCGCCCGCAACGCCGCCGTACAGCATCACATGCCTGTGGCTATCTTCTCGCTGGAAATGTCCGCGAGCCAGCTGGCCAAGCGTATGATGACATCCGAATCCGGACTAAGCGCCGATAAGATCAAGGGCGGTACCAAGCTTGAACCTTTTGAGTGGGAACAGCTTGAAGTGAAGCTCAAAAATCTTATCGCGGCGCCCATTTATATCGACGACACGCCGAGTATTCCGGTGAACGAGTTCCGCACCAAGGTTAAGAATCTCGTCAAAAACAAGAAAGTCCGTATGGTCATAGTGGACTACCTTCAGCTGATGCAAGGTCCAGCCGAGCTCCGCGGTATGCGTGAGCAGGAGGTGGCGGCCATCTCCAGAAACCTGAAGGCCACGGCCAAGGAACTCAATATCCCCATTCTTGCCCTGTCCCAGCTGTCCCGTAACGCGGTGCAGCGTAGCGGCGGCAGCGGCAAGCCCCAGCTGAGCGACCTGCGTGAATCCGGCTCCATCGAGCAGGATGCCGACATGGTCCTCTTCATCCATCGTCCCGATGCCATCGGTCTGGCTGAAAATCCGGAGGACCGGGAGGTCACCCAGATCATCATCGCCAAGCACCGTAACGGACAGACCGGCGAGATCCCCATGATCTTCAAGAGCGAGCAGATCCGCTTCATGGAAGTGGACCAGACTCTCTCCGCCCAGGCGGTGGCATCCGCGATGAATGATGACAATGACCGGGGCGATTTCGATTCACCATACAGCCCGTTCGAATAGCGTATGTCCACCGGTGAGATCTCACACATTGGAAAAGTGATCGCCGTGGATGCCGAGTTCACAGCGGTGGAAATAGTGTCCGAATCCGCCTGCTCCGACTGCCACGCCGCGTCCCTGTGCGGACTGGACGGCATGAAGGTAAAGGTGGTCGAGGTCCCCACCCGTGCTGGTGTCATGTGTGCTCCTGGCGATAAAGTACTTGTCAATATGAAGGCGACCATGGGCCACAAGGCCGTGTGGCTGGCGTACGTGCTTCCGCTCGTGCTGCTGCTGGGCGCCGTGGCCGTCGCGAATGCCCTGCACGCCGGAGAGCTGCTTTGCGGTCTGGCCGGTATCGTCGCAGTCGCTATCTATTACTTCCTGCTCTATGCTTTCCGTTCGAAGCTGCAGGACAGTGCCGAATTTTATATTAAATCCATAAATAAAAATGACTGATACAGTTATCTGGACCATTGCCATCATCGCAGCTCTCGGTTTGGTGCTGTCGGTCATTCTCTTCCTGATCGCGAAGAAGTTCAGGGTGGAGGAAGACCCCCGCATCGATGAGATCGAGAAGGTGATGCCGGGTGCCAATTGCGGCGGCTGCGGATTCGCGGGCTGCCGTGCCTTCGCGGATGCCGCCGTGAAGTCTGGCAATCCGGATTCACAGTTCTGCCCGGTGGGCGGCAATGACGTGATGAAGAAAGTGGCCGCCATTCTCGGAGTGGAGGTCAAGGAAAAAGCCCCTCAGGTGGCTGTCGTAAGGTGCAATGGTACCTGCGAGGCCCGTCCCCGGGTGAACGAGTACGACGGTGCTCAGTCCTGCCGTGTGAAAGCCGCCCTTTATAGCGGCGACACCATGTGCCCGTTCGGATGTCTGGGCTGCGGCGACTGCGTGGATGCCTGCCAGTTCGGAGCCATCTCGATGGATCCGGCGACCGGCCTGCCCGTAGTGGACGACTCCAAGTGCACGGGCTGCGGAGCCTGCGCGAAGGCTTGCCCCAAACACGTCATCGAACTGCGTAACAAAGGACCCCGCGGAATGCGCGTGTTCGTGTCCTGCATCAATAAGGACAAGGGCGGTATCGCCCGCAAGGCCTGCGCCAACGCCTGCATCGGATGCATGAAGTGTACGAAGGTCTGCGCACATGATGCGATCACGGTGACGGACAATGTGGCGTACATCGATTTCACGAAGTGCAAGCTCTGCAAGAAATGCGTCGCGGAGTGCCCGACCGGTGCCATCCATGCCGTGAATTTCCCTATACTTAAGCCGAAACCGGCAGCGGAAACTCCTGCTCCGGCCGAGGCCATAAAGAAGGAGGTCAGCAATGAGTAAGGTGACATTTTCGATCGGCGGCGTACACCCCGCCGACGCCAAGATAGCCCGTGCCCACGCGACGGAGGTTCTTCCGCTTCCGCCGACCGTGTGGATCTCGATGGCCCAGCATCTCGGCGCCCCCGCCACTCCGGTAGTGGCCGTCGGCGACAAGGTCAAGGCCGGACAGGTGATAGGCGAGCCCGCAGGTTTCATCTCCGCTTTCGTGCACTCTTCTGTGAGCGGTACGGTGAAAAGCATCGGCCCCCGCAAGGATATTGCCGGTAATCCGGTCAATCATATTGAAATTGAAGTCGAAGGCGATGAGTGGGCCGAGGGTATTGACCTCAGCACTGATATAGTGCGCGAAATTCCCTCCGACCGCCAGTTCATCCTCGACCGTATTAAGGCTAACGGTGTCGTGGGTCTGGGCGGCGCTACTTTCCCTACGCACGTCAAACTCAGCCCGCCTCCCGGAAAGGTGGCGGAGTGCCTGATCCTTAACGGCGCGGAGTGCGAGCCCTACCTGACCAGCGATTTCCGCATCCTCCTCGAGAGGACCGAGGAAATCGTCATCGGTGCCGCCATCATGCGCCGTGTCTTGGGCGACTGCCCCTGCGTCATAGGTATTGAGGACAATAAGCCCGAGGCCATCGCAGCCGTGCGGGAAGTTCTCGCTTCCGGCAGCTACGAGGGCATCAGCGTCCTGCCCCTTAAGAAGATGTATCCGCAGGGCGGTGAGAAGCAGCTGATCGATGCTGTGATGCACCGTCAGGTCCGCTCCGGCGGCCTGCCCATCGACGTGGGCGCCGTGGTCCAGAACGTGGCCACCTCGCTCGCCGTCTATGAGGCCGTGCAGAAGAATAAGCCTCTGGTGACCAATGTACTGACCGTCACCGGCGACTGCCTGGACGATGCCCATCTGCACAATTATCTCTTCCGGATCGGCATGCCGCTGTCCTATATCGCGCAGTATGCCGGGGGTGTTCCTGAAGGCGCCGCGAAGATTATCAGCGGCGGCCCCATGATGGGTAAGGCGATTGCCAATCTGGATGCTACAACGGTGAAGGGCTCTTCTTCTCTGCTGTATCTGAGCGAGAAAGCTACCCGCCGCCACGAGGCCGGCTATTGCATCCGTTGCGGACGCTGCGCCGATGCCTGCCCGATGGGTCTGGAGCCGTTTCTGCTGAACCGTCTTTATAAGGCTGATGATTTGGATGGCCTGATTGCGGCTTCCGCGCAGGATTGTATTGAGTGCGGATGCTGCCTGTATAGCTGTCCCGCGTATATCCCTCTGCTGGATTTTGTCCGGCAGGCGAAGGGACGTGCGATGGGAGAGCTCCGTGCAAGGGCCGCGGCAGCGAAGGCTGCCGCCGAGGCCGCTAAGGCCTCGTCCTCCGATAACGATAAAAAGTAAACGCTATGGATAAGTATCTGGTTTCACCCAATCCCCATATCCACGCGAGCGTGTCCACTAATTCCCTGATGTGGGATGTGGTTATCGCGTTGCTTCCGGCGACCATCGTTTCGGTCGTGTTTTACGGCTGGGCCGAACTGCTGGTGCTCGCGGTCAGTATCGCTTCATGCGTATTGCTCGAAAAGGGCATTGCCATCTGGCCCATGCGCCGTCCTGCGGTCGCGAATTCCGCTTCCGCGGCGGTGACGGGACTGCTGCTCGCTCTTAACCTGCCTCCTACCACTCCCTGGTGGGTGGTGTTCATCGGTGCGCTAGTCGCCATCGGAGTCGCCAAGATGACCTACGGCGGCCTGGGACAGAATGTGTTCAATCCCGCCCTGGTGGGCCGCGTATTCCTGCTGGTTTCATTCCCGACCTACATGACTCACTGGGAGATTCCCGCGGGTCTGTTCGGCGCTGATGCGGTCACCGGTCCGACGCTTCTGGGTCTTGTCAATGAAGGCGGCCCCGCTGCGGTCGAAGGCCTTGACTACATGCAGACATTGTTCCTGAATATAGGCGGTTCGGCCGGTGAGATTTCCGCGCTCGCGCTGCTTCTCGGCTGGTGCTACCTGCTGGTGCGCCGGGTCATAAAGCCCTGGATCACGCTTTCCATTTTCGGGACCGTGGCCCTGGTCTCCCTGATTTTCCATCTGGCTGATCCGGCTGCGTTTACCGGTCCGGTCTTCAACCTGCTTACCGGCGGTCTCATTCTGGGAGCCTGCTTCATGGCTACGGATTATGTGACTTCACCTATGACTACGGTCGGAGGCATAGTCTACGGCGTGGGCATCGGTTTCATCCTAATGATGATTCGTTACTTCGGCTCATATCCGGAAGGCGTTTCCTTCGCTATTCTGCTTATGAATATGGCGGTGCCCCTGCTTAACAGGGCGTTCCACCAGAAAAAATACGGGAGGGCATAGCTATGGCGGCAAAATCCAATCTTACCAATATGGCTCTCTGCCTGACGCTGGTCTGCCTTTTCTGCTCGGCGGTGCTGGCCGGGGTGTACGCCCTGACGGCCGAACCGATTGCCGAAGCTGAGAGGCTGGCCCAGGAAAATGCCATCAAGGCCGTGCTTCCCGAAGGCGGTTCGCTCTGCGACCCCGCCGGGGTGGAGGTAGACGGTGCGATATTGACTTACTACCGTTATGCCGCCGGGGATTCGACCATCGCCTATGCGGTGAAGGCTTCCTCTATCGGTTTCGGCGGCCCCTTGAACGTGATGGTGGGTGTCCTGCCGGACGGTACGGTTTACAATACGACGGTGCTGATGCCCATGTCCGAGACTCCGGGTCTGGGTGCCAAGTGCCAGAATGACGAGGCGTTCCTGTCGCAGTTCCGGGGCCTTTCCCCGCTTTCTGTGCTGAAGGTCCGTAATGACGGCGGCGATATTGACGCCATTACCGCTTCCACTATTACTTCGCGCGCGTACGTGAAGGCTGTCTCACAGGCGGTCGCTGCGGTGAAACTGCTTGCTGCGGAGCCGGCTGCCGATGCAGCTATTGACCTAAATAATGAGGAGGTACAGCAATGAGTAAATGGTCACTGATTTCCAAGGGCTTCTTTAAGGAGAACCCGACGTTCGTGCTGGTGCTGGGCATGTGCCCCACGCTCGCCACTACCACATCGGCCATTAACGGCCTGGAGATGGGTCTGGCTACGCTTTTCGTGCTGGTCCTTTCGAATATTGTCATTTCCCTCATCGCTCCGGTGGTGCCGGATAAGGTGCATATTCCCGTGTACATCGTGGTTATCGCCACGTTTGTGACGGTGCTGCAGTTCGTGATGCAGGCCTATACGCCCGATGCCTATCAGACGCTCGGCCTGTTCATTCCGCTGATCGTGGTGAACTGCATCGTGCTCGGCCGGGCTGAGGCTTTCGCTTCGAAGAACGGGGTCTGGGATTCCGCGCTCGACGGTATCGGTATCGGGCTCGGATTTACATTGTCCCTGACGGCCATCGGCATCGTGCGCGAAATCTTGGGAAGCGGGTCCGTGTTCGGCTGGAAGTTCCTCGCCGGCGACGGTATCCTGGCATTTGTGATGGCTCCGGGCGCGTTTCTGGTGCTCGGCTATATGATGGTGTTGTTCAATAAACTGGCAAAGAAATGATGGAGATACTTATTATTTGCGTGTCAGCGATATTTGTCAATAATATCCTGCTTGCACAGTTCCTGGGCGTGTGCCCGTTCCTGGGTGTTTCCAATAAGCTTTCGACCGCGACCGGCATGTCCGGGGCCGTGTGCTTCGTCATCACGCTGGCGACGCTGGTCACTTATCTGATCAATGCCTATCTGCTCGTTCCGCTGCATCTGGAGTTTCTGCAGACCATCGCGTTCATCCTGGTGATCGCTTCGCTGGTGCAGATGGTGGAGATCGTGCTGAAGAAGGTCAGCCCTTCGCTGTATCAAGCGCTGGGTATCTTCCTCCCGCTGATCACTACTAACTGCGCTGTGCTCGGTGTAGCTATTACCGTGGTTACCAAGGAGTTTACCTTTGGGGGTGCGGCTCATATGCTCGGCCTCGGAGAGGCTCTGGTCTATGCCGTGGCGACGTCTCTTGGTTATGGCCTGGCGATGATCCTGTTCGCCGGACTTCGGGAGCATCTCGCCGGCAATGAGGTCCCGGCGGCTTTTAAGGGCCTGCCTATCGCTCTGATTACTGTCGGTATAATGGCAATGGCATTTCTTGGTTTTTCAGGAATTGTTTAATACATTTGCCTTGTTATATACGGGAAACACTTATTATTAACCATAACCTTTTACAAAAATGAAAAAGATTCTTGCAGTCGCAGTCGCTATCTTCGCATTTGTCGCAGTAGCAAGCGCAGCCAACTACTCAGTTGACGAGTCTTCCATCGACGCCCTCTTCACCGAGGCCGTTGCTGAGGCTTCCACCTCCGCCTCCGCCAGCGCTTCCGCCGGTATGGATGCACAGACCAGGAACATCGTGGCCCTCGTCGTTGACATGCTCGGTCCCGGTGCTCTCGGAATCCACAGGCTCATCCTTGGAACCAATCCTATCAACTGCCTCTGGTATTTCCTTACCGTCGGTGGTATCTTCGGAATCATTCCGCTCGTGGACTGGATCATGATCCTTCTTGATCTTGTAAACGGCAGCGCGAGTTATCTGGACAATCCCGCATTTATAATGTGGCTGTAGTCTGCCCATCTCGTGTTGATTTTTAACCATAGGGCGATCGATTCCGTTCGCCCTTTGTTTTTTCTCTTCGCCCTCATTTTAGCGGGGACGGCGTCTCTGCGTGCCCAGAAACTGTATCACGCGGATCAGGAGTCGAAGACCGTTTTCCAAAAGAAGATGAGGGCGGTGAGGAAGAGTCTGTATTATACGAAGGGTGGCAATCTGAATATCAGGTGGAATGCCGGTCTCGAGACGTATTATTCGACCACTTCTCCCTTCGGTTTTACGACTTTTTATTATCCGGCTTCCAATGAGAAAGTCACCGTGGATCCCGAGATATTCAGCGCCAGGGATGAGCTGCTGTATGTCTTCGCCCAGGGTGGCGGTGAGGATTTGGGCCTGACCCGGGAGGGTTTCGTCCTGAAGTCTTCGAAGCGTGACGGTGAGTATATTGTCCGGACTTATGAGCCTTCGAAGCCGGGCTCGATGTGTGCGCGTGCGGAGTTGGCTCTGAATGGGGATTACCTCCCTGTCTTTTGCGCTTATTATGATAAGAAGGGCCGGGTGATTACCAAGACTTATCTGTCGAAGTATACTTCGGTGGGCGGTTTCGCGTTCCCTACCCGCGTCACTGAGGTGTCATGGCTTAAAGAGAAGGCCGATTCGACGGTCCGCCTGGATATCTATAGCAATCTCCAGGTCGACGTCCAGGACCCCATGCATGTGTACCAGATCCCTCCCGACGCCGTCAGCGTGGATATGCATGAGGGCCTGAAATCATTGTCCAAATCCGTCAAGTGAACCCGCTGGTGACCAGATCTTCCGCCGCCCGGCTGCGCCGTCTCGCCGCCTGGTCACGTATGGTCGTCACGGTCCTGCTATTGTCCCTAAGCCTCCGCGTCGCCGCCCAGCCGGCCTCTTCCGGCACTGCACCTGCGACTTCTTCCGGCACTGCTCGTCCGGCCTCGGCGTTCGGGGATCCGCGCTGGCCGGAGGTCCGCGGCCCGTTCTCCTGGGCCGACCGCATAATGAACTCTACCGTCATCGCCCGCTCCGGCGGCATCGGTCTCCTGCGCCAAAGAACCGCCAAACTCTACACCCCTGACTTCCAGATCGTCAGCTACCCCGTCGTTCCGGACGGACATGATATACTCCCCGGCCAGGTTCTGCCGGGCGGTGGCCGATTTGCTGACGGCCATGTTTTGCCGGAGCCATTGTCCCGCCACATGGGCTTTTTCTCCTACGCCCTCGGCTCCGGACTCTACGAAGACGCGGCTGCTCTGCTCTTCGCCGATGGTCTATTTGCCCCCTCCGACACCCTCTCTTATTTGCGCGGCGTCACAGCCTTCGACATCCACGACTTCGCGCTCGCCGCGGACTCGTTCGGCTCAATCCCTTCGGCCAGCCCCTACTACCCTCAGGCCCGCTCTTTTCTCGACGTCTGGGACGCCCCATTTGATGGTGCCAGGTCGTATACTCTGGCCGGTCCTGCCGGTACGACGGGCGCAGCCGGTATGGCAGGCACAGTCGGTATGGCGGGCACTGCCAGTGCTATGGATAAGAATCGGAGCCCGCTGCTGGCCGGGGCAATGTCCGCCGTCATCCCCGGCTCCGGGAAAATCTATGCCGGTGACCTTCGGAGCGGTATCTCCACCTTCCTGATAGTCGGCGCCCTGGGGGGCATTGCCGCCGAATCCTGGATCAAACTCGGTGGCCGTGACTGGCGCACGATTGCATTGTCCTCCGTCTTCGGACTATTTTATATTGGCAATATCTATGGCAGCGCCGTTTCTGTTTCGGTCGTCAAAAACACCTACGAATATGCTGAGAAAGCGACTCTACTGTTCGATCTTCGTATCCCTCTGCATCAGTTCTAGCCTGGCGATGGCCGTCAGCCGCGTCCCTGCGGCTGATTCTTCTTTGCGCGGTGCTGAATCGGTAATGCAGGGCTCTGAGACTTCGGTGTGCGGAACTGATTCTGGACCGTCGGTGCGTGGTGCTACCGGTGTCGCTCCGGATTTGGCGGCGCTGTCTGGTTCTAGCTCTTCAGGCTTCTCGTCTGCCGCTCCGAATCTGGCGGCGGCGCTGTGCGAGATGGCAGCTTGGAATGCCGACAGTAAGCCGGTCTCCGACTCCCTTCTTCTGACAAAGGCCGCCATTCTCGAAGCCGCCGGCCAGAGCGACCGCGCCTACGAAACCCTTGGCCGCATCTCCCGTTTCGGCCTCTCGAAGTCTTTAACGGCTGAACTCCAACGGCTCCGCATCATCACTGCCTGGTCCTCCGGCCACATCGATGACCTCCGCGTCCTCCTCTCCGAAACCGACCTTGCCGCTCTTGGTTCTGCCGGGCACGGTTTTTCTTCTCAGCCTGCTTTTGGTGATGCAGGGCACGAGGACTTTGCACGGCCTGCTTTTGGTGATGCAGGGCACGAGGACTTTGCTCAGCCGGTTCTTGGCACTGCAAGGTACGAGGATTTTGCTCAGCCGGTTCTTGGCACTTCAGACCAGCCGAGTGCAGAAATCGCTGAGCCACGGCTCCGCAGCACTGACCTCGCTATGATTCTGAGTATAGTGCCGGGCCTCGGTTCCGCATATGCCGGCGACTGGCCCAACGCTGGAAAATACTTTCTGATCAATGGCGGAGTGATCGCCCTCGGCGTCGCCGCCTTCACCACCGGTCTCCCCATCACCGGCATACTAGGCGGCGGCATGATTCTCTCCAAAACCCTCCCCGAAAGCACCTCCAAGGCAACCAATGCCGTATCCGCCTGGAACACCCGACGCCTCCAGGATGCCTACGCCCCGCTCGTAAACTCCCTTCGCTGACATCTCCCACTAACACTGCGAGGATTTGTTTTGCCGTCCCGGAGGAAACCCGTGACTCGTGTTTTTGCCGTGGCGCGTAATTCCCTATAATTCAGTTGATTAATTAAAACATGAGTGACCGCGTGAATTCAAGTGCGAAATGCAACTGTTTCGTCAATCTGGGTTAAAGTTTTAAAAGTTTCAATTGGGGTTGAATAGCCAAGCCTTTTT
>JAFSTI010000194.1 GCA_017450585.1 Bacteroidales bacterium | reverse complement strand
CTCATTGCCCTCGGACAGACTGTTGTTCATGATGGTCAGGATGCGGCCGGGATCATCTTCATGTGCGGAGACGGTGCGGAAAATGGAGCGCGTGACCGCCATCACCAGGGATGCCGGTATGCCCTTACCGCTGACGTCGCCGATGCAGAAGATCAATTTCTCGTCCCGGATATAGAAGTCGTACAGGTCTCCTCCGACCTCCTTGGCCGGGACGATGGTCGCCGACATATCCAAGTCCGTCCGCTCCGGGAAGGGAGGGAATATCTTCGGCACCATGGCCATCTGGATTGCGCTCGCGATACCCAGCTCGTTTTCCATGCGCTCCTTCTTGTCGTTGATAGACTTGTACTTAAGGTAGTGCCGGTACATGGCTCGGAACAGCAGAATGAGCATCAGCAGGCTCAGGACCTGGAGGACGGAGACTACCAGACCTACACGCTTAAGACCGCCGAATATCTCTGTTTCCGGTATGACAATGGACATGGCCCATCCGGTTCGTTCTACTGGTGCGAAGTAGACGTAATTGTTTATCCCCCTGTACTTTATATGCAGGTTTCCGGCCTTGCCGGATAACATTGCCCGGTTTACAGGGGCCAATGCCGCGCTGTCATCCGATTCGGAAATGAGTTCGTCCACTGTCTTCGTCATGACCAGTTCCTCGATGGGGCAGACCCTGACCTGGCCGGTGCGGCTGACGACCATATTGAAAGCGTTGGGATAGACACTGAGATTGCCCACAAGGCCTGTCAGCCAGTCCAAAGAAATATCCGCGGTCAGCACACCGGCGATTGTTCCCCGATAATCGAAGATGGGCATAGAGAAAGTCGTCATCAGGATATCGCCACCACCCACGTCGACATAAGGTTCCGACCAGTATCCTCCCGGACTGTCCAGGGCCTTTACGAACCACTCCTGATTAGGATAATCGTATTCTTCGGTTGCCAGCGAAGAGAATCTGAGACTGCCATCCTCGCTTTTGAACACGTAGGGGGAATACAGGGGCTTGTTTTTGATATAACCCGGGACGAGGGCCACTGTGGAGCCGACTACGACCGGGTTGTCTTCAACTATTCTCTGAGCCACCCTGTGCAGGCTGTCAGGTACATCCATGCACCAGCTTGCAATCCATACACTGTTGCGTACGGCAGCTTCGCCCTGGTTGATGATGTCCATTATTTTGTTCTTGCTGGACTCCAGCTGGGTTTCGGCCCGCTTATACGCCTCTTCTCGCATGCCCTTGCGGGAATACATGTACTGGATGAGTGCCGTCGCCTCGAGGGTGACTGCCACAATCACGATGACCATCAGTCCGGCCCGGGACCACTGGCGAATTGTCTGGGTTGATTTTTTCAGTTTCATAGGATGATGATCAGTGCTTCACGGAATTCGGGATTGGGGCACTTCGTATCCCGTTCTACGATAAGGGTCTTGAGCCCTGCGTAGGGACGAATCATCTCAACAATCTGTTTCATGGGGATGTCCTTTCCGAAATATGCCGGTGCGAAATACTGCCAGAACTGTCTGGATACGCTCT
>JAFSTI010000193.1 GCA_017450585.1 Bacteroidales bacterium | reverse complement strand
AGAGCGTATCCAGACAGTTCTGGCAGTATTTCGCACCGGCATATTTCGGAAAGGACATCCCCATGAAACAGATTGTTGAGATGATTCGTCCCTACGCAGGGCTCAAGACCCTTATCGTAGAACGGGATACGAAGTGCCCCATGCCCGAATTCCGTGAAGCACTGAGCAGCATCCTATGAAACTAAAAAAAGCAACCCAGACAATTCGCCAGTGGTCCCGGGCCGGACTGATGGTCATCGTGATTGTGGCAGTCACCCTCGAGGCGACGGCACTCATCCAGTACATGTATTCCCGCAAGGGCATGCGCGAAGAGGCGTATAAGCGGGCCGAGACCCAGTTGGAATCCACCAAGAACAAGATAATGGACATCATCAACCAGGGCGAGGCCGCCGTGAGGAACAGCGTCTGGATCGCCAGTTGGTGTATGGATGTGCCTGACAGCCTGCACAGGGTGGCCCAGAGGATAGTTGAAGACAATCCGGTCGTAGTCGGCTCCACCGTGGCTCTCGTCCCGGGTTATAACAAAAAAAAGCCCCTTTATTCCCCTTACGTGTTCAAAAGCGAGGATGGCAGTCTCAGATTCTCATCACTTGCAACCGAAGAATACGATTATCCTAATCAGGAGTGGTTCACAAAGGCCCTGGAAAGTCCCGGAGGATACTGGTCCGAGCCGTATGTCGATGTGGGAGGAGGCGACATTCTGATGACTACTTTCTCGATGCCCATCATCGATTATCGGGGGACGGTCGCCGGCGTGCTTACCGCAGATATTTCCCTGGACTGGCTGACAGACCTGGTGGGCAATCTCAGTGTCTATCCCAACGCTTTCAATATGGTCGTCAGCCGCACCGGCCAGGTCATGGTCTGCCCTGTTGAGGAATTGGTCATGTCGAAGACGGTTAACGAACTCGTCGCAGAATCCGATGACAGCGCGGCACTGGCCCCTATAAACAGGGCGATGCTCTCCGGCAAGGCCGGAAACTTACACGTAAAGTACAAGGGCATAAACAATTACGTCTACTTCGCACCGGTAGAACGAACCGGCTGGGCCATGTCCATTGTCATACCTGAAACAGAAATTTTCGGCGGTCTTAAGCGTGTAGGGCTGGTTGTCTCCATCCTCCAGGTCCTGAGCCTTCTGATGCTCATTCTGCTGTTCCGGGCCATGTACAATCACTACCTTAAGTACAAGTCTATCAACGACAAGAAGGAGCGCATGGAAAACGAGCTGGGTATCGCGAGCGCAATCCAGATGGCCATGGTGCCGAAGATATTCCCGCCCTTCCCAGAGCGGACGGACTTGGATATGTCGGCGACCATCGTCCCGGCCAAGGAGGTCGGAGGAGATCTGTACGACTTCTATATCCGCGACGAGAAATTGATCTTCTGCATCGGCGACGTCAGCGGCAAGGGCATACCGGCATCCCTGGTGATGGCGGTCACGCGCTCCATTTTCCGCACCGTCTCCGCGCACGAAGACGATCCCGGCCGCATTCTTACCATCATGAACAATAGCATGTCCGAGGGCAATGAGAGCAACATGTTCGTCACTATGTTTGTCGGCGTACTGGATCTGGAGACCGGCCGTATGCGCTATTGCAACGCAGGCCACAACGCTCCTCTGATCCTTACCGACGACATCCGCGAACTGGACGTAGCTCCGAACCTGCCGGTCGGCATCCTGCCCGATTTCAACTTTGAGACCCAGGAATCCAAGCTGAATTACGACGACGCGCTGTTCCTGTACACGGATGGCCTGTCCGAGGCGGAAAACATGGAACACGACCAATTCGGATTCACGCGAATACGGAAGGCCCTCCATGGTCGCAAGAGTGCCGATGAGCACATGGTCAGCATCAAGGCGGCAGTGCGCGAGTTCGTGGGAGATGCCCCTCAGAGCGATGACCTCACCATGCTGTTCATTCATTATCTGTCTGACGGAAAGCGGCATCACCTCGCCCTGCACAACGATATCTCCGAGCTTCCAAAACTGCACGAGCTGGTAGAAACAGTAGCGCAGGAAGCCGGACTGGATAGCAGCACGCAGGCGAGCGTCAATCTGGCGCTGGAAGAAGCCGTAGTTAATGTAATGCAGTATGCATATCCGCAGGGGACGGTCGGCCCGGTCAACCTTGAATCCATACTCAGAACCGGAGAACTGGAGTTCATCCTTTCTGATTCCGGCAAGGCCTTTAACCCGCTCGATGCCCCGGATGCAGATGTAAGCCTGAGCGCGGAAGAGCGTGAAATCGGCGGCCTGGGTATTTTCCTCGTGCGCCAGATTATGAGCGACGTCAAATACGAGCGCAATCAGGGAAGGAATGTATTGTCAATGAAATTAAATATATAAGATCATGGAAGTCAAGATATCCAACGAGAACAGCGTGACCACGGTCACTTTCACCGGCCGCCTGGATACGGCCGCATCACAGGAGGTTTCAGCAGCTCTGGAGCCGGTCGTTCAAAACCCCTCCCCCACCGTCATTCTGGACTGCAAGGAGATGAGCTACATTTCCAGCTCTGGTCTGCGTATTTTTCTGACCATCCGCAAAGCTGCGGCCCCGAAAGGCAGCAAGGTCATCGTGCGCGGGATCACCCCCGATATCCGCAATGTATTTATGATGACCGGATTCCTGAACCTGTTCCAGATCGAAGACTGAAAGCGTCATGAGCCGCTCACTCACACTTACCTTCCAAGCCCTTATGGTGGTGCTTGGAAGGATGATATTGCCAATAGTCGCGGTGCTGCTGAGCCTGGCATCCTGCGGAAGGGTGTCCGGGCACGACAGTTCGGGGTTTGTGAAGATTACTGACGTCATTCCGGATGTCATTCTGGAAATACGCTACTACAGTACCTACAACTTCGTCGGGGCACGTGTGGACGGATATGAGGCCCCTACCGCTTATCTGACACGTCAGGCAGCCGATAGCCTGAGGCTTGTCAGCGATGAACTGATGGCAGCTGGATACCGGCTGAAGATTTACGACGCATACCGTCCTCAGCGGGCGGTGGATCATTTCGTTCGCTGGGCTGCCGATGT
>JAFSTI010000192.1 GCA_017450585.1 Bacteroidales bacterium | reverse complement strand
GCTGCCGATACACTTGCAGCTGTCAAACGCTCGATGAAGATCAACTACTTCGATGCCGGCGTGCTGGATGAGCTCATCCGCGAACAAAGCGAGAAATACAAGTAGTTTGAAAGAACGCTTACTCGGAAAGACGCCCCTGGAGCTGGAAACCGTGGCTTCCGCAGCGGGACTGCCGCCATTTGCCGCGAGGCAGATGGCGCAGTGGCTTTACGAGAAGAAGGTCCGTTCTTTCTCCGAGATGACCAACATCTCCAAGGCCGGCCGGGAGAAGCTCGAGGAGCTGTTCGAAATCGGCTACAACGCCCCCGCCGAATGCCTCACCTCCGTAGACGGCACCAAAAAATACCTCTTCCTGGTTCAGCCCGCCGGTCCCGGCACTGGCGCCGGCTCCGGTCCCGGCACCGGCTTCGGCACTGGTCCCGTCACTGGCTCCGGCTCCGTGCGTGCGGGTGAGGCTTTGCAGGCGGTCGAGTCGGTGATGATACCGGACGAGGACCGCCGCACGCTCTGCGTCTCCTCGCAGGCTGGTTGCAAGATGGGCTGCAAGTTCTGCATGACCGGACGCGGCGGCTTCCACGGCCAGTTGCAGGTCGCGGACATATTGAACCAATTCATTGCCATAGGCGAAGCTGCGGAACTGACCAATGCCGTTTTTATGGGAATGGGGGAGCCCATGGACAATCTCGATGCCGTCCTACGCGCGATCGAGGTGCTGACTGCGCCCTGGGGCTTCGGCTGGAGTCCCAAGCGCATTACGGTGAGCACCATCGGCGTTATTCCCGCGATGCGGCGTTTTCTGGACGAGAGCCGCTGTCACTTGGCGGTCAGCCTGCACGATCCTTTCCCCGACGAGAGGCTGGGCCTGATGCCGGTACAGAAAGCATTTCCGATTCGCGAGGTTATTGACCTGCTCCACCACTATGATTTCAGCGGACAGAGGCGGGTGAGTTTTGAGTACATCATGTTCGCCGGCCTGAACGATGACAAACGGCACGCCGACGCCCTCGTGCACCTGCTTTCCGGACTCGAATGCCGCGTGAACCTGATCCGTTTCCACAAGATCCCGGACTTCCCGTACGGCACATCCTCCACTCCGGTGATGGAGGCATTTCGTGACAGACTCTCCTCGCACGGCATCACCTGCACCATTCGCGCCTCCCGCGGCGAAGACATCATGGCCGCCTGCGGACTCTTGGCCGGGAAGGCCGCGGCCGGTGACTTCTCTGTCCGGAGCATGGATGATACTGCTATCAACTGAACCGAACGTGGCCATGGACGCGAAACTACTATCCAGACTGCAGGCACAATGCTCCCGCCGGGAATATTGCATCCGCGACATCCGTCAGAAGGCCATCAAGGCCTTGGAGGGAGATACCGCTGGGGCCGAAGCTGGCGGTCTGGAACGGTCTGGAACTTCTGCTCAGGCACGGGCTGAGGAGATCGTCGCCTCGCTGGTCGCCGACGGCTTCGTCGACGAGAGGCGCTACGCCGCCGCCTTCGCGCGCGACAAATCCTCGCTCGCCGGCTGGGGCCCGATAAAAATCCGCCAGATGCTCCGCGCCAAAGGCATCCCCGACGAAACCATCCGCGAAGCCCTCGGCGACATTGACCCCGAACGCGCAGACGACAAACTCAGGCGCCTGCTCGACGCCAAACGCCGCACCCTGGAAGGCGACCCTGCCATGAAACTCAAACTCATCCGCTTCGCCCTCTCCCGCGGCTACGACTACGACGCCGTAGAAAAAGCCCTTAAGGAATCTCAGTAGCGGCGAATTTTTTTGTGCTAGCGATAGTCATTTTTCCCCTGGGGTGACTTTATTCACACCTTCCCCAAGATCCGTCCGGGAGACACCCGCCGGGTGTGCTTACCGGTCCCCCGAAGGCGCGTTTCGTACAGCAGAAGGGCCTCTCCTGTACCAATTACATTCGATGACGCCTTCCGTACATCAGAAGGGCCTCTCCTGTACCGATCGCATCCGAATGAAGTGCGCCCTTTTTGTTGGACGGATTTAACAATAAGATTTATAGTGATGAGCCCTGTACTTCACCGGGCTCATTCCGTTCAACTTTGCCTTGATTCTCTCCTCGTTGTAGTAGC
>JAFSTI010000191.1 GCA_017450585.1 Bacteroidales bacterium | reverse complement strand
CATTTCGTGTCAATATCTCTGCCCGGAGCTATTCGTGCGTGGTCAGTGCCTTCATGCGGCCGGAGAGTTCCAGCACCTTCTCTTCCGGAGAAAGCAGGACGACCTCGCCGGCAGAAACGGCTACACCGTTCACAGTGCCAGCGCCCTCCATGCAGATGAAGGCCAGGAACACGTCCAGCGCCGAAATGTCCTCGCGAACCGTCTGCTCCGGACCGTCGCCGGCCAAACCCTCGGCGGGGGCAACGGTCAGGTCGTAAAGGCTGGTGGTGAAGAACGGGCATTTGACGAGTTCCACGCGCTCGGACGGCCGGGCTACATAATGAGTGCGATAGTCCGGCAGCACGGTATAGTCAATAGCTTCCTTCGCCTCCTCGGTATGGAGCTGGCGGGGTTTGCCGTCGAGACCGGGGCGGTTGTAGTCGTAGATGCGGTAGGTAATGTTGGAAGTCTGCTGCACCTCGGCGAGATAACATCCGCCGCCTATGGCGTGAATACGACCGGCGGGCAGGAAGAACACATCGCCGGGGGCGACTTTGTAGTCAGACAAAATCGAGGTGATAGTACCGTCCAGTACGTGAGCCTCATACTCGGAGGGCGTCACGGACTTCGAAAGGCCGGAGAAGAGGTGCGCACCCTCGGAAGCCCCGATCACATACCACATCTCCGTCTTACCCTTGCAACCATGTCGGCGGGCAGCCAGTTCGTCGTTCGGATGCACCTGGATGCTCAGGTCGTCGTGTGCGTCAATGAATTTTATGAGCAACGGGAACTCTCCGCCATAGATATCGTTCAGCGTACGGCCCGCATCGGGGCCCTCGGCCACCACGGACTCGTTGCCAGGGACACCGGAAAGCACCCAGCTCTCCGTGCCCCAGACCAGGGTCTTCAGTATCGGTTTGAATTTGTACAGCATGCGTCTCAGGGCCAGGCTCCTGCATTAAATTAACGGCTCAGCGGTCATGGCGGCGGGCTGCGGGATACCCATCAGTTTCAGGATGGTCGGGGCGACATTGCACAGGGCTCCGTCCTTCACGGCCTTCACCTCGTCGCCGGCATTGATCACGATAAACTGCACCAGGTTCAGGGAATGGGCGGTGTTCGGGCTGCCGTCCTCATTGACAGCATAATCAGCATTGCCATGATCAGCGGTCAGCAGCACCACGTATCCGTGGGCAATGGCGGCGGTCACTACGGCCTCCACGCAGCCGTCGATGCAGCCGACAGCATTGCGGATGGCATCATACACGCCGGTGTGGCCCACCATGTCGCCATTGGCAAAGTTCAGGATGATCATGTCTTCCTTCTCCTCGCGGATGGCGCCAATCAGTTTATCCGTCACCTCGATGGCGCTCATTTCCGGCTGCAAGTCGTAGGTCGCGACCTTCGGGGAGTTCACCAGGATGCGGTCCTCATTCTCGAACGGGACCTCGCGGCCGCCGTTGAAGAAGAAGGTCACGTGAGCGTATTTCTCAGTCTCGGCGATACGCAACTGGCGCTTGCCGGCCTTCGCGACGGTCTCGCCCAGGGTGTCGGTCACCTCCTCCTTGTCGAAGAGGATGTGCAGTCCGGTGAAGGATGCATCGTAGGGAGTGAGGCAGCAATAGTAAAGCGGCATCGTGTGCATTCCCTCCTCGGACATGTCGTTCTGGGTCAGGACATTGGTAAGCTCGCGGGCGCGGTCGTTGCGGAAGTTGAAGAAGATCACGGCATCGCCTTCCTCGATGCGACCTTCGGGGCAGACCACGATAGGTTTGATGAACTCATCGGTCACATCGGCATCGTAAGAGGCCTGAATGCCCTCGAGAGCCGAAGAGGCCTGGGTACCGACTCCGGAGACCAGCATATCGTAAGCCTCTTTCACGCGGTTCCACCTCTTGTCGCGATCCATCGCATAGAAGCGTCCGCAGACATCGGCCACGCGGCCGGTGGTCGCAGCCATCTTTTCTTCCAATTCTTTTACGAAACCATAACCGCTGCGGGGGTCGGTGTCGCGCCCGTCCATGAAACAATGGACGTAGACTTCGGAGAGGCCGGCCTTCGCCGCTTCAGCGAGGAACTCATACAGATGATTCAGGGAGGAGTGCACTCCACCGTGAGAGCAGAGACCCATGAAATGCAGTTTCTTGCCGGTCTTCTTTACATAATCATAGGCGGCGGCGATTTCCTTATTCTGCATCAGCTCGTGCTTGCGGCAGGCGATATTGATCTTAACCAGATCTTGATACACCACGCGGCCGGCACCGAGGTTCATGTGTCCTACTTCGGAGTTACCCATCTGACCGTCCGGAAGTCCTACATATTCACCGCAGGCATGCAGGTGGCCGAAAGGATATTTCGCGCGGAGCGAGTCGATAAAGGGAGTTCCCTGAGTCCAGATGGCATTCGAGGCGTCGTGGCGACCCTCGCCCCATCCGTCCAAAATCATAAGAAGTACTTTTCTATTCATATGTCGTCGATTTTATTTCGTAACTTTGCGGACACAAAGATAGTAATTTAATACATACCAAGATGTCAAAAAGACGTATTAGCCGCGGCAGAAAAAACGAAAGAAAACCCAAGAACCGTCCGACCGTCACCGGACGGGTACAGATGACCCGTGACGGATTCATTTTCGTAGTAGCAGAGGGACAGGAGGATATTTTCGTGAAAGCCTCCAAGACCCGCCAGGCTCTGAACGGCGACACCGTGAGGGTGGTCGTCACCCGTGAAGGAGGTTCTTCCCACAAGCGGGAGGGAGAGGTTGTCGAGATAGTGGAGCGTTCCAGCAAACCGTTCGTGGGAGTGTACCATACGGTGGGTGCGCAGGCCTGGGTGCTTATGCAGAGCAAATCAATGCCTTATGATATAGAGGTGGATGCCGAAAGCGCCGCCGCGATGGGCGCAAAGCCCGGTATGAAAGTGGCTGCGGTGGTGGATGAATGGCACCGCCGTGAACCCGCCCCGAAGGGGCATCTGGTCGATGTCCTGGGCCTTCCGGGTGAGAACAATACCGAGATGCATGCCATCCTCGCCGAGTACGGATTGCCGTACCGCTTCGAGAGAGCGGTCGAGGAAGAGGCAGCCAAGATTCCCGCAAAGATCACGTCCAAGGACCTCAAGGGCCGGCGGGACTTCAGGGATATATTGACCTTTACCATCGACCCCGCAGACGCGAAGGACTTCGATGATGCCATTTCCTTCCGGGTGCTGGGCGAAGGCCGGTACGAAGTGGGTGTGCACATCGCCGACGTTTCGTATTATGTGAAGCCCGGCTCGCTCGTGGATAAGGAGGCGCAGGCGCGCGGCACGTCCGTGTACCTGGTCGACCGTACCGTCCCGATGCTGCCGGAAGCATTGTGCAATAATCTATGCTCCCTGCGGCCGGGCGAAGATAAATTGACCTTCTCAGCCGTATTCGAGATGGACGACAAGGCCACTGTCCTGTCGCACTGGTTCGGGCGCACGATCATCCGCTCCGACCACCGCTTCGACTACGAGCAGGCCCAGGCCATCATCGAGGCCGGCGCTTCCGGACAGACGACCAGTGCCGGACAGACGGACGGAGTTTCAGCGGAGGGCGGACGCCCGGTGGACGCTGCGATCGTCAAGCTGAACGACCTGGCGCTCAGACTTCGCCGCAAACGTTTTGCGAACGGCGCCATCAGCTTCGAGCGGCCCGAGATGAAGGTGGAGGTCGACGCGGAAGGCCGGCCGCTGAGCGTTTACCAGAAGATCAGCAAGGAGGCCAATTGGCTCATCGAGGAGTTCATGCTGCTCGCGAACCGGAGCGTCGCGGAGTTCATTGCCTCGGACGGCAAGATGAACGGCGGGGCGTCGCGTAAGGCCAAGACTTTCGTTTACCGCGTACACGACACGCCGAACGAGGAGAAGCTCCAGGGCCTGCGGGAGTTTGTACGCAACTTCGGCCTGAAACTGGAGAAGGCCGAGGGGAGCAAGGGCACGGCGAAGGCGCTCAATAGCCTGTTCAACGACGCGAAAGGCCGGCCGGAATTCAGCGCCATCGAAATGATCGCCCTGAGGGCAATGGCGAAGGCTTCGTACAGCACTGACAATATCGGCCACTACGGCCTGGCGTTCCGTTTCTACACGCATTTCACCTCCCCGATACGGCGCTACCCGGACATGATGGTGCACCGCCTGCTGGCCATGTACATGGACGGGGCTGACAGCCAGAATAAGGACTATTATGAGGAGCAATGCCACCACGCCTCGGAACGGGAGATTATCGCCGCGAACGCCGAGCGGGACAGCGTGAAGTACAAACTCGTCGAGTTTATGCAGGATAAGGTCGGGCAGGAGTTCGACGGCATGATTTCCGGAGTGACCGAGTGGGGCATCTACGTGGAGATCGAGCCCACCAAAATCGAGGGCATGGTCCCGCTGCGCACCATCCGCTCCGACTTCTTCGAGTTCGACGAGGACCACTACCGCATCGTGGGCCGCCGCACCCACAAATCCTACCACCTCGGCGACCGCGTCCGCATCGTCGTCAAAGGCGCCAACCTCGAGCAGCGCCTTCTGGATTACGAGTTGGTGTAGGCGGCATTTCCTCCGCCCCGCCCTGCTTTATTTTTCCTTCACCAAGCGTACTGTACAGCGATCAACTGAGGCAGACAGTTTCGCGTGCGCCCCGGCGCTTGGGGATGTCCCTGACTGAAACTCTGTCGCGGTAGGTCGCAATCCATCCCATTCTTCCTTG
>JAFSTI010000015.1 GCA_017450585.1 Bacteroidales bacterium | reverse complement strand
TGCCCGAGGAACCTTCACCTTCGCCAGAAACAAAATCATCGAGTACGATGAGTTGGTTCCTGAAGATGACTACCAAAGGATTACTGGGACGAGTATCGGGCAGAACAAGATGTATGTGGCCGAGCGTTTATATACGGAAGAAGATTTTATCCGTACCACCAACGTCAACGGCACATACTCTTACAAGCTGCGTCCAGGTCTTCCCGAGGTTGCCCTGAACGGCAGCTCTTATATGGGCCCCGGTGATATAAAGTACGCTGACCTCAATCACGATAACGTTATCGACTCCAAGGATATGACCTATCAGTACGGCTATCCATATAACCCGGAGATTAACTACGGCTTCGGGTTTAGCACCGAATGGCGCGGGATTTATGCCAGTGTATTTTTCCAGGGCGTAGCCAACACTACGGTCTTGCTGGAGTCCGGTAACGCAGCAACGGGTACTTTCTATCCGTTCAACTGGGGTGCGGAAAAATCCAATTATAAGATAGAGTTCCTCGATCGTTGGACGGCCGAAAACCCCAGACAGGATGTCATCATGACCCGCCTGCACAGCCACTATTCCCACAACATCTCCAACCAGGCCAGTACCTGGTGGGCAAGGAAGGGCGACTTCCTCCGCTTCAAGAATCTGGAGATAGGATATAACCTTCCCGAAAAGTTCGCGAAGAGGATCAAGATTGGCGGAGCGCGTGTATATGTTCTCGCAACCAATCTTTACGTATGGGACAGTATCAAGTACTGGGATCCCGAGCAAGGAAAGAAAAATATGGGTATGAGCTATCCGCAGACCCAGAACTGGACTCTCGGACTTGACATTAATTTCTAAGCGCCATGAAAAAGACCATTAATCATTTGATAGTGACCATAGCGGCTCTGACCGTCGCCGTATCCTGTGATTTTCTGGATGTGTCCCAGCAGATTACCGGAGGGCTGACAGACTTTGACCAGGTCTTTAACAATGTGGATTATACCAAGCGATGGTATTCGGATATTTTCCGCAACGTTCCGGATTATTCCCATTACTGGGTTCAAGATTCGCCGATGGGTAATCCTTGGGCTGCGCAGTGTGATGAGATCTATCACCGCGAGATGAGTAAGGCTGGAAAATACTCAAACTGGAATTCTTCCAATACTAATTCTGCTCGGTGGACGACGCTCTATCAGTCTATCCGCGAATGCAATATTTTCCTGGAAAGGGTTCACGAAATAGTGTCGGAGACCGGAGCGAGTGCCAATAAACTGACCGCTGCAGACATTATACGCTACAAAGCGAACGTTCGCTTTATGCGTGCCGTGTACCACTATTATCTGTTCGAGCTTTATGGTCCCATCCCTATCGTGGACCACTCCTTTACGCTTGAGGACGATCTCAATGTCCCTCGTAGCAGCGTAGATGAGGTGGTAGATTGGATTGACTCGGAGATAATGGCCTCCATCCCTGATATGGAGCAGGAGCCTTATCACAATAATGACAGCTATAAGGCCGTCCCTACCAAGGGAGTGGCGCTGGCCGTACGAGCCAAACTGCACATGTATGCTGCCAGCCCTCTGCTGAACGGCGGATTCGCTGAAGCGGTTGCGCTTCGGGATAAATCCGGCAAGCAGCTCTTCCCCTCAGCCGATGCCGGCAAATGGACTACCGCAGTCAATGCGTTGAAAGACTTTATTGACTACGCGGAAGAAAATGACAGGTACTATCTGTACGAAGTTCCCGGCGACGCTGCGGCTTCTGTATATGGATGCACCATCCAGTACTCTCCCGAAGTAATCTGGTGCTCCAGTAACAATAACTTCGGTTCGCTTACAGCCAATAAGTTCGTGACATTTGCAACCCCGCGTAGCGAATACCGTGGTCAGGGCGGCCTTCACTTGCTTCAGGAATTAGTAGACGACTTCTACATGGCGGATGGCTTGCCCATCAAGGCGACTAGTTTTCTGCCCGCATCCCCTGCATACTCTGAAGAAGGTCTTGGCACTTTGGATGGATTCCAGGTGTCCAACATGTATATCGGCCGTGAGCCGCGTTTCTACAATGCCGTGACTTTCTCAGGCAAGAAATGGCAGGTTACCGGCAATGAAGTTCAGTTCTATCTGGGAGGCAATTCTGACAAGACGGTGGCAGACGGAGCTCCGGTTACGGGCTATCTGCTGTACAAGAGATACCATCACGACATCTGCCAGAATGTTCCTTCCAGCTATGTCCCGTCCATCATATTCCGCCTTGCAGAGTTTTATCTCTTATATGCGGAAGCTGTGAATGAGGTAAATCCCGCGGATCCTCGCGTACTCAAGTACCTTAATCTAGTTCGCAATCGCGCCGGCCTGCCGAATCTCGAGACCCTTAATCCCGCTGTCGTCGGCAATAAGGACCTGCTTCGCGCAGCCATCCAGCGGGAGAGCCGGATCGAACTATGCACTGAAGGACAGCGGTATTTTGATGTCCGAAGGTGGATGATCTGTGAGAACCCTGTGGGAGAAGGAGGCCAGGGAGGCGACTTCAGCGGTATGAATATTGACGCCCCGAAGGCCGGATATCACGTACGCAAGAAATCCCATACCCGCTCATTCAGGCGTAAGAACTACCTATATCCAATCCCTCTTAACGAAATACGTCGTTCTCCCGTTCTGGTACAGAACCCGGGCTGGTGATGTTAACTTGATATTATAATCCCTTGGAATGAAAAAGATACTTAATTTAATCTGCTTGTTCGTCTTGGCCGCATCCTTTGCGGCCTGTGGCGATAAAATGCCGGATGAACTCAAGGATGTCAAAGTGGTAGAATCCGTTGCCCTTGATGAGTCCATTGCAAACGGTGCCGAACTTGAAGTCGGTGATAACATGAGCATAGCCGGACTTGCAATTGTTGAGCCTGTCGGCGCCACCAACCGTGCCGAGTACTATTCTTCATCTGATACGGGAGTAGCTACTGTCTCTGAGGAGGGCATAATTACGGCAGTTTCGGTCGGTTCCGCTATCATTACCGTCACGGTCGGAGGAATAAATACCGCGTTTACTCTTACGGTAATTCCGGTCAAGGTTACGCCACTTACTTCCATTTCCTTCTCCACGGCCATAATCAAAGTTTATAAGGGCGAGTCTGTCGACGTGTCCTCTTATCTGAGCTTTGCTCCGGAAGAGGCCGCAAAAGACATCTCTATGGCCCTTGAAAACACTGATATCGCTACCGTGGATGGAACCGTGGTTACGGCTAAAGCGTCGGGAGAAGTCAAGCTGATGGCCAGTTCCCGCACCAACCCTTCCCTGAAAGCCGAAACGACCATCGGTATCCCGACTGGCGACCTAAACAGGACCGGATGGACCTGCACCCTCTCGCTGGATATCAGCGGGTGGACTTCATTAGCTGAAGGAAACAGTGTGAGTTCCGCAATTGATGGTCAGGAAGGAACGAATCTTTGCATCCCCCGTCCGGGTAAATCTTTCGCTTCGGTGAGTAATACCACCGGCGAGCTTTGGTTCTATATCGATCTCGGAGCCCAGAGGAAGGTCAATTATTTCCATGTCAAATGGCGCTATGAAGCGAAGGAACTATTCTGCCGTGTATTCATGTTCGATGAAATACTGGGCAGCAACGATGCCGTCAACTGGACTTCACTCGGTACGGAAATCTATACCGGAGCTGAAGAGGATGCTCAGAATTCTGCCAATCTGTTTATAAATGAAGGTGATTTCCGCTATTACAAGTTCAGCTACTACAGTGAGAAATCGTACCTTAATCCGTCCACAAATAAGACTCAAGGAAGCTCTTCCCAGATCAACGAAATCTATCTGGGGTACGATGAGTATTATGTGGCTCAGGTAGTGGATGTGGCTTCCGTGGCTTTTGACTCCAGTCTAAAGCCCGGCCTCACTCTAGTCAAGGGAGCGGAACTCAATCTCGCCGAGAAGTACACAATCTCTCCGAAGAATGCTACAGATAAAAGCGTGAGCTATGCTTCTAGCGCTCCTACGGTTGCAACCGTCTCTGAAGCCGGCCTGCTGACAGCTGTAGCCCCCGGTACGGCGACTATCAGTATCACCGCCTCAGGATTCTCCGACTCCTTTGAGTTGACGGTTAAAGATGCTGATTATGATCGTAGCGGTTGGACCGTCACTGCATCGCAGGATGTTTCTCAGTGGACGTCTGCCAAAGAGAAGAATTCACTTGCGGCAGCTATTGACGGAGATCTCACTACGAACCTTTGTCTGGTGCGTCCCGGGAAGTCAATTAATGGCATCACGAATAGCGATCCAGATTTCTGGTTCTGTGTCAATATGGGCAAAGCGCAGAAAGTGAACCGTATCCGTTTCATCTGGAACTCGAATGAGAAGTTCTGCCGCTATTATCAGTTGGATGAAATCCTGGGTAGCAATGACGGGGCGGAATTCACCTCTGTCGTGAAGAATCTGTCACTTAAGGGAGGCGGCGGAAACGAGAATCTCCGCGAATCTCCCATCATTGCGATACCAGAGACCACATACCAGTACTACAAGTTCGTATGCTCTGATCCGATATGTTGGACTTTCCCTGTAGATATGGGTACTGCCTGCCCCTGGACGGGAGATAATCCCCGGGGCGGTTCCAGCCAGTTCAGTGAAATATACCTTGGAGCTGATTAGAAATACTGATAACTAAATAACCAACTAACGATTATGAAGAAAACAAATGATTACCAGAGCCCGAGATCGGAGATTCTGGAAATGGAGACAGAGATGGTCATAGCAGTATCAGACCTGCTTGGCCTTCCGGGAACGCCATTCGCAGGCGATCTTATTAACGATTATGATGAATCATTCTAGGAGGACCGCATTATGAAGACATATTTTAAACTTATAGTGCTCAGCGCTGCCATGATGGCTATGTCAATTTCCTGTACCCAGAATGAGCTCGCGCCTGAGAAGGTGAAAAACACCCCGAAAGTAAAAATGACTATCGAGGCCGCCGCTCCTGTAACCAAGACAGCCATCGATGGCTCAAACGCTGTTACATGGTCTGCCGGTGACCAGATCGCCGTCTTCCAGACAGTCAAAGACTCTACGTACAAGACCAAAGTGATTTCGGCTGCGCTTGCCGCTGATGCTGCAAAGGCAAGTTTCACTGTTACGATGGATGCTGTGGCAGATGCTGATGATTTCAAGTATATCGCAGTCTCTCCGGCAACAGCCTTCGAATGGAGCACCGATACTACCTTTACCGCCTTCGGGGAAGAATACCCTTATGCGGCTAACGGGGTGATCAATGACTCGACTTTCATGAAGGATAAACTCACGGAGATGTTCCATTCTCGCTATCGTGTCATTGTCCCCCGTACACAGAAACCGACAGCTGACTCATGGGATCCTGCTGCAGATGTATTGGTTTCAAAGGTCGTCGCTTCTACAACCCAGCCCGAATCTCTCAATATGGAATTCCATCGTCTGGGTACTGCCGTTAAAATGACCATCGATGGATTGACCTCAGGAGAGACGATTAAATATGTAGATTTCTCCACCACCGAAGCTAAAATCTGCGGTCGTTCGCACGTTAACCCGGTTACCGGTTCTCTATATGACATTGGCTATAGCGCTGGTGGAAATGTTATTCATATAATCCCTGCTGCCGAGAGAACTACCACTGGAAGCGATGCTTTCTGGTTCAGGACTCTGCCCGGCACCCTGAAAGACAACTTCACCGTGATAGTCGTCACTGATGCAGCTTACTATGTGAAGACAGTCGACCTTAAAACCGCCGGCCGCACGATTGTATTCGCCGACGAGGGCCTAACTACCTTCAGCGTCTCTTCACTGGTGCGCCATGCCGAGGTGACTGATATCAATCGAACTGAGTGTGTCGTTACGACGTCTCATCCGGTGTTCCAGGAGAAAGCAGCCAACTCCACCATAGAGTTCACGCAGGCGCTTGTGGATAATCAACCCGCTGCAGTTGGAGGCAATCCGGCATCACGTTTCTGCATGATTCGTCCGGGGAAGGGCCCTGTTAGGACGATAGACGGGACAAATCTTCAGGTCAGCAAGACTGAAACTATCTGGTTCCAGCTCGATTTTGGCGCTCCTGTTACGGTAAGTTGCTTCCGCGCGATGTTCCGGCCCAAATCCGCCGGGCTCCAACTCCGCCCTGCCGGATTTGATGAGATTCAAGGCAGCAACGACGGTGCAGAATGGACATGTGTCGCGAAGGATATCTTGATTTACAATAATCAGAATGTGCAGGAAACGGCCAATATCCCTATTCCTCCGTCCACCTTCCGCTACTATAAGTTCTTGATGCAAGAACAGAAGTGCTTCTATCAAGGTAAATATATATCAAGCGGCAACACTTGGCAGATGCTTGAATTCTATCTTGGTAATTAATAACTAGATAAACCGTAAAAATGGGGGTGACTAAGGAAAAAAGACCGACAGTCACCTTCATTTTATATAAACTAACCTAAATAGAAGAATTGCCGCACGTTTGGGATGCGAATAATAACTATATTTGTCACTGGACACAATAACACTAAACACTATGTCTATAAACAGAAGAACTTTTCTAAAGCAGGGCCTCGCAGCGTCCGTTGCGGCCGGCCTTTCGCTTTCAGGCGCAGCTCCTGCCGGCGCTAAACCCAAAACCGTCCGGGTAAAAGGGCTGAAAGCTAAGCGAGTGCTGATCATTACCTTCGATGGCATCCGTGTGGATGCCCTCCAGCAGGCTCACACGCCCAATATCGACGCACTCATAGCGGCCGGATCGGCCTCCATGGAAACGAGGGACGTTATGCCCTCCGTCACGTTGCCCAACTATACCAGTCATCTGTCCGGCGCCGGCCCTGAGGTCCACGGCGTGGTCGACAACAGCTGGAAGATAGATGATTACAAACTGCCGGCGGTCGAAACCGACGAAGACGGCTATTTCCCGACCGTATTCAAAGTCCTTAAGGACAATATCCCCGGCATCAAGACGGCCTTCTATTGGAACTGGCGCGCCCTCATCACGCCTCACAACCCCAAGGCAATCGATGACAGCCTGTACGCCGATAAATATGCATACATCCCTCTCTACGAGCGGGCGTTCGAGTTCATCAAAGAAAACCGTAATGTCCCGACCTTCACATTCCTCTACACCGTACACACCGATCACATGGGGCATCTCCACGAGTGGATGTCTCCCGAGTACATCAAATCCATCGAGGAAGCCGATGTGGAAGTGGGAAAACTCATTGCCAAGCTAAAAGACGCCGGCCTGTATGACGATGCGCACATCATGTTCATCTCCGACCACGGCGGCATCGGCAAACACCACGGCGGCATCAGCCGCGAAGAAATGATCGTCCCATGGGTGATCGAAGGCCCCGGCATAAAGAAAGGCTTCACCATCACGGAGGCCAATAACACCGTGAACACCGCCTCCACCGTCCTGCGTCTCTTCGGCGCCCCGCAGCCCCTCTGCTGGACCGGCGAAGTCCCTGAGTCGATTTTCAAATAGTCTATGAATAAAACAAAACTGACACTGTGAGCCGCGGAACCCATCGGGCGCTCGAGCGGCCAGCCGGTACGTGCCAATCATGCGATACGTTAAATAATTTGTATCGACTACAGCGTTTTGTACCAAAGACAACACTTGATTTAAAGAAACAGTTTTGATATGAAAAAAATTGCCCTGCTGCTCTCCTGTGCCGCCGTTTTTTTACTCTCCGGCTGCCGCGAATCCATGACCGACCTTACAGAAAGGGTCTTCCGCCAGGCGGAAAGCGATTTCGTGCTGCTGGACTCGCATGCCGATGAGGTCAACTTGCCCGGTTCGGTCAACCCGGACGGCAGTTTCCAGATGGTGAAGCCCTCCGGCTGGACCAGCGGCTTCTTCCCCGGATGCCTTTGGTACGTGTATGAGTACACCGGCAACGAGCAGATAAAGGACCTCGCATGGAAGAACACCCTCAAACTGGAGCCCATTCTCGACCCTGCGAAGGATGTGAGCCACGATATCGGGTTTATGGTCAATTGCAGTTATGGCAATGCCTACCGCCTGACCGGCGATGCCCATGCGCGCGAAGCCATGGAGGCCGGAGCCGCGAAATTGGCGGCCCGTTTCAACCCGGCCGTCGGATGCACGAAAAGCTGGAATGACCGGAATCCCCGCATCTTCAAGGTTATTATTGACAATATGATGAACCTCGAACTGCTGATGAACGGTTACGAGATGTTCGGGGCCGATTCGCTTAAGGCAATTGCCCTGACCCACTCCCGTACCACGATGGCGAATCACTTCCGGCCGGACGGTTCGACCTGGCATCTGGTCATTTATGATTCGGAGAGCGGCGAGGTCGTGAAGAAGCAGACCGTGCAGGGCTTCTGCGACGATTCGGCATGGTCACGCGGACAGGCCTGGGGGCTCTATGGCTACACGATGATGTACGCGAAGACGGGGGAGAAGGACTTCCTCAGGCAGGCCGAAACTATTGCCACATACATCATTCCCATGCTTCCGAAGGACGGCGTTCCGTACTGGGATTTCAATGCACCCGGTACACCTCATGCTATGCCGATGGACTCTCCTGGCGCTCCGGCCGCCAAGTTTGCGGCCCTGTTTACCGGTGAGAAGGTGGAACGCGACGCCTCTGCGGGTGCTATCATTGCCTCGGCCCTCGTGTCGCTAAGCTCGCTCACGGAAGATGCGCATGCCTCCCGCCGCTACCTGCGCACCGCGGAGCGCATCCTCCGCTCGCTCGCCGGCCCGCAGTATCTCTCCGCACCCGGTGAAGACTATGGTTTCCTGGTAAAGCACTGCGTAGTCAACCTCCACGGCGGCGCCGGAATCGACGTCCCGCTGCCCTACGCCGACTACTACTTCCTCGAAGCCCTGCTGAAATACCGCGGCCTGAAGTAAGCTCAGAGCGGCACGTTTCTGTATTTCCAGGATGATTTTAATTAATTGTTGTCGTGGTGGCTATATAGCTGTGAATCAGTGAATAACGCATTGATTATCAATAATTTGCCCGCCACGCGCCTGATTGTATTTTGGAAACATCGATCATGAAATAATTTTATATGATACAAGTTTATATCATATAATTTTATTAGATTTGCATAACTAAAATGGTGGCGCATATGGAAATACCTTTTGTTTATGGCAAAATCGTCTCTGATAACGATTTTGTAGACAGAAAAGAGGAAACAGATAAGTTGGTATCCAATATCCTCTCACAGACAAATACAGCCATAATTTCTCCGCGCAGGTGGGGTAAGTCTTCATTGGTTAACAAGGCAATCCGGTCTGTCTCTAAAACCGAGGATTCTATCCTGTTTGTGAGAATGAATGCGTTTAAGTGTGAAACTTCGCAAGATTTACTCGAATTATTTGCCAAGCGAATGGTCGAAGAGATATCTACCTCTGCGGAAACAGTGATTTCAAATGCCAGAGAGTTTATCTCGAGGCTTCTGCCTAAATTATCAATTTCAGGACCCTCCGGGGAGTATGAATTATCGTTCGGAGTGGACCTGAGGGAGAGCCCCATAAGCGAGGATGTTTTAGACCTGCCTCAGCAGGTAGCTTCTAAACGAAGGAAGAAGGTAATCGTATGTATCGATGAATTCCAGCAGATAGGCGAGTTTTCGGACACGAAAAAGTTTCAGAGAATATTGAGAAGCCACTGGCAGGAGCAGCCGGATGTAGCATATATGCTGTATGGGAGTAAAAAACACATGATGCTCAATATCTTTGGAGAATACAGCAGTCCCTTCTATAAATTTGGAGACCTGATGTTTCTTCCGAAGATTTCAAATGAAGTGTGGGTCGATTACATCCGAAATAGATTCGCACAAACGGGAAAGACTATTACTGACGAGGTCGCATCTACTCTAGCCTCTGCGGTTGAGAACCATTCTTATTATGTCCAGCAACTAGCTCAATATGCGTGGCTTAGGACGGAAAAAGAATGTACGGAGGGGATCGTAGATATGTCTCTCCAGTCAATACTGGATTCTTTGAACCTTCAGTTTGTAAATCTGATGGATAGTATGACGGAGAAGCAGAGGGGTTTTCTTTGCGCCATGTGCGATGGTGTCCGTAACTATTCTGCCATACAGACTCTGGCGAAATATAAGCTCGGGACAAGCGGGAATATCCGAATAATCAAGGCAGCGCTGAAAAAGCGTGATATAATCGAAGATGCCGGCGGTACCCTTGAATTCCAGGATCCCATACTCAGGCTCTGGTTGCAAAGGGTGTATAAAACAATATGAGAAATACCGCGCCCTGAAGTAAACTCAGAACAGCACGTTTCTGTATTTCCAAGACGATTATTTAATTTAAATAATTCATCTTGCATAATTCATTTTAAATAATTACTTTTGTCGGGTAATAAAATGATTTATGAAGATACAGAGTAAGTACCCCAATCCTTTCTTCACGACCTGTGATATCCCTGATGCCTTTTTTTGCGACAGGGAGGAGGAAACTGATAAACTCAGGCGCATGGTGACCGGCGGTAACAACGTCCTCCTGGTTTCTCCCAGAAGGATGGGGAAATCCGGCTTAATACATCATTTATTCAATCAGGAAGATATCAGCAGTAAATATTACACGTTCTTCGTAGATATTTACGCAACGGGTTCGTTGGATGAATTTATCCAGAAACTCGGAAGAGAGATTGTGACGAAACTGTCTGGAAAGGGGTTCGATGCCGTCGCGGGTTTCTTGCGTGCACTCACTTCGCTCAAGGGAGAATTCAGCATTGACCCGTCGACTGGAATGCCGTCTTTCTCTATCGGGATAGGCGAAATAAAACATCCTCAGACGACAATTGATGAAATCTTTAATTATCTGGAAGACGCGGATAAACCGTGCATCGTAGCCATAGATGAGTTTCAGCAAATAGCAAACTACGAGCAGAAAAACGTAGAGGCAGTTCTGCGGTCCAAGATTCAGATGATGAGGAATACTGCTTTTATTTTCTCCGGAAGCGAAAGGTCGATATTGTCCCAGATGTTTTTTTCGCACTCAAGACCTTTTTATCAGAGCACATCCATGATAAGTCTTGAGCCGATAGGGCGTAGCGTATATGTCCCCTTTGCCCAAAAACTGTTTGAGATTTATGGGAAGCAGATAGCTTCTAAAGCTATCGAAGATACATATGACCTTCTCCAGGGTTATACCTTTTTCATCCAGCGGACGATGAATGAGGCTTTTTCCCTTTTGCCGGCAGAGGAGAAATGCGATACCGCCTTCGCCTTTGCCTGCATTGATGGAATAATAAGTACAAACGATGGTCTTTACAAAGAGATCATGGCCTCTCTAACTCCCAATCAACGTGCTTTGATGGCCTCGATAGCCAAAGAAGGGACTGCCTTCAATATAATGTCAGAAGATTTTGCTGCCAGAAACGGGCTGGGATCAGTCAGCTCCATACAGTCATCCGTGCGTGCACTGCTGAAAAAACAACTGATTACTAAGGGCCTGGACAAGGAGTATTATCTGGACGATAAGTTTATGGAACTCTGGCTTATCCGTCAGTACGGCTACAGCCCGTCCTTCCGGCTCGATCAAAACCGCCTCCGGACGCGGACTAATTAGTAACCTCAGAATCGCCAATGCTCTTGGCTATTCCGTTGAACTTGTCCACTCCATTTAGGCTACAAGTCATAGGTCTGAGTGTAGGGCACGTCCGTGCGGCCGGCACCTACTTTCAGCAGGGATTCCATTTGGCTCCAGTGGCGGGGAACTATATCCTCCGGCAGGCATTCCTCGTGGCGGCAGACCGCGGCGGCAAGCCCCACCACCTCACCGCTTATACCCATGGTCCGCTGGCCCCACAATGTGGAATCGGACCCGATAGTGGAGCTGAGACTTCGCCCGGCCATGAACAGATTGGAAATGCTTCTGCTGTACAGGCAGCTTAAAGGAATCACGACGCCCGCATCTCCGGCGATGCATGCATCTTTCGTCTCCGCCGTGCTGTGGATGTTGTCGTCGGAGAGGACAGCCTTGCCCTGTATTTTGCGCCATCCACGGTTTCTCATGACATGGCCCTGCCATTTCGGGAACAACATACTGCTGTCGGCCCCGTTCCCCGTCTCGATGGAATCGAACAGGATAGAATCCCGAAGATGCTCAGTATTTTCCCGAAAGGACTCCACCCCGTCTGGATATAGGCACTCCACCCCTGCAATCACTCCCAGGGAAGCGTCCCCGGTACAGTCGGCGTACAGATGTGCGGAAAACTCCATTTCACTGTAGTCCTCGACATTCAGGGCAGTCACTGATTGTATCCTCCCGTCGCGTACGCGCGCACCGGACACTTTATGGCCAAGAAATAGGGAAATGTTCTTTTCAGCGAGGACACATCTCAGTTTCCTGTCATCCTCGTAAACTGCCGGGTCGGCATAATCGCCTCCGGAGCGGGGGCCGATTTCATTCATTAGGTATCCAAGTGACGGGTAAGGATCCAGGTTTAAGGGACCTCTCAGCCCGAGACGCACTTCCGAGGAGTTGTCTCCCCCAAGCACCGGGCGGTCCTGTATGAGTGCGACCATCAGTCCCCGGCGCGCGGCGGTCACGGCGGCGCAAATACCTGATATCCCTCCACCGGCCACGACCAGGTCGTATCCTTGCCCGATATTCCGCGTAGGTTCACCAAGCAGATGCAAACGCAGATACCGTATGGTTGCGGCATCATCATCCGGGATGTAATCCGTCGTCGTCAGCAAGACGCTGTCCACTCTCCCGTCCAGTCCGTCCAAGTCATGCATTCTCAATGAGTGGGAGCCCTCTTGCAGGTGATACTTCCCGATATCCTGCCAGTTCCATCCTGCCCCTTTTGTCCCTAATGGTTCGTGAATGACGTTGTTGTCAATACTTAGTCTAAAAGTCCCGACGCTTCGCCCATGCGCCCAGTCTGAAGCCCAATTCATGGTGCGTACATAGACGTTGTAGTCTCCGTCACGTGGGACAATAAAACTCCCTGATGCATCGCTTACCGGATGTCCAAGGCCGTGCGCAAGCAGGTACGAAGATCCCACGCTGTCGATGAATTGTGACTCCAGCGTCCAGCCTCCCCGATTATCCAGTGATGCTGCAGGGACCAGGACGGAGTCGTTCTTACTCATCACAGACAAGTCTCTGGAGTTCATCCTGTCCGCATATACGGCCTTTGTGGATTCTCCCTCATTGAAAATAGGCTCCAGAAGCACGGTGCGGGGCGCTTCTCCGTGCGACATCCCGATAAGCATATTAAGAGACTCCCTGGCGGTATTGAGACGCGACTGCTGGATCTGCGTTATGCTGGGGCTGAGAAGAGTGTACTCATTCCCGCCGTCGAAGCTAAGTATGGCCAGATCTTCGGGAATCTTTTTGCTCAATCTCTTCATGGAGATAAAACCAATCCTGCCCAACGAGGCGCCAGGGTATAAAATAGCCTCCGTCCCCCTCTTTATGGCGTCCGACATTATAGCCTCCATGCTCTCCAGCAGGTGCTCATCATCCACTCTCATTATCTTGGCATAGTGAGAAAGCCCGAGTTCCGACATCATTTCCATATAAAGGTTCTCCCGCGCCGTCATATTAGACAGTCCCCATGAGTTCGAGACCATCTCTATGCGTCGGAAGCCTCTCGACAGCAAATGCTCCAGAGCGATACGTATACCTTTTTTATTATTCAGCAGAACCCGTCCGACGCCGTTTAGTCCCTCCGAATCCCTGGTCATGAGGACAATAGGAATCCCCAGGCTGATGGCCTTCTGTATCTGTGCATCACTGCCAGGGCATGGTGTCACGAGAATACCCTCCACGCCGTCGGAGACGAAAGTCGAAATAAGGTTTCCTAATTTCTCCACTTTATCCTCGCTGCTTCCGAATAGGACAGTATATCCTTTCTCGTAAGCCAGACTCTCTATGTATTTTGAAATCTCCGCGAAATATTGCCGACCCATATCGGGACAGATCACCCCTATGGTCTTCCTGCGGCCACTCCTGAGAGAGACTGCCGCTGTGTTGGGCCTGTAATTGAGCCGTTTGACTACATATTGAATCCTTTCTGCCGTGGCGGCGTTGACAGGACAGTCCAGGGAGCCGTCCTTCCTGACCCGGGCATTGATTACCAGGGAAACCAGTGTAGTGGATACACCGGCTTCCCGTGCGACGTCGCGTATGGTTGGCCTGGTATTCTTCGGTCTCATAAAAGTGCGTTCTATGTGTGTCGCAAAGATATTAAACGTTTTAATAAAAAGAAAGAAACGATTGTTTTTAATTAAAATTATTTGGAGCGATTTCAAACGATTAAATATCTTCGGCACAAGTTAATATGGTCAATGATGAATACTCGTTTATTCAGTACGGAAGCACGGGTCGCCGGTTCATATGATGTTGTCGTATGTGGAGGAGGCCCTGCCGGGTTCATTGCCGCCATCGCTGCGGCCAGAAGCGGAGCCAGGACGGCTATCGTCGAGCAATACGGATTCCTCGGCGGAATGGCTACTGCCGGAATGGTGACTCCTATCAGCGTATTTATTTACAACGGTGAGCAGGTAATAGGCGGAATCGCATGGGAATTTATCACACGTTTGCAAGAAATGGGTGGCGCCATGGTAGAAAAACCATTGGGTAATGTCGCCTTCGATTTTGAACTCTATAAACTCTGCTCTCAGAGAATGGTACTCGAAGCGGGCGTGGACATGTACTTGCACTCTTACCTGAGTGGTTGTCACCGACTTCCTGACGGGAGTATCGATGCCGTATTCATCGAGAATAAAAACGGGATGGAAGCCCTGGAGGGAAAGTGCTTCGTGGATTGCACCGGAGATGCCGATCTCGCCCGATTCGCAGGTGTGGCCATGCAGGAAAGCGAAGATAAGCCCATGCAGCCTCTCTCGACTTATTTCGCCCTCGGGGGAGTGGACACCGGTACAGAAATGATGCAGCAGGCTATCCATCACAACATGCAGGGGGTAAACTGTCACTGCCTTCCGGTCCGCCGCAAATTGCTTGATCTGAAAGATACATTGGGCATACCGCAGTTCGGTGGCCCGTGGTTCTGTACCGTCCTTCATCCCGGAATCGTGACGGTCAATATGACAAGGACGGGCGGCGATGCCACTGACAATCGCGACTTTACGACAGCAGAGTGCCGCTTGCGTGAGCAAGCATTCAAGATGGCGGCCGTCCTCAAGGAGCAGGTTGAGGAATTCAAAGATTCTTATGTGCTCACCCTCTCTACACAGGCAGGAGTCAGGGAGACCCGCCGGATTAAAGGCGTATATACCATCAAGGGCGAAGAGTATGTACGGGCCTACAAGTATCATGACAGCATCGCTCGCGGAGCTCATCCCATCGACATCCATGTGGGCAATAACAACGGTCAGAACATAACTTTCCTAGCGGAGCCGGCATACATACCCTACCGTTCCTTGATCGCACCGGGATACCCTAACCTGCTCGTCGCAGGGCGCTGCCTGTCTGCGGATAAGATCGCCTTCGCATCTCTGCGGGTTCAGGCGACCTGCATGGGGACGGGACAGGCTGCCGGAGTGGCTGCTGCGAGCAGCTGCCAGGGCGGGATCAGCGTGCATGAGCTTGACAGCGAGGAATTAAGATGCAAATTACAGTCGATAGGCGCGGTTGTTTAAATTTGTATTATGAAAAAAATTATCTCGATACTTACATGTGTGTTCATCGTGGCGGTGGCCTCAGGCCGGACTCCCAAGGGGACGAATGTCTATGGACAAGTCCTCTGCGATGGCGCCCCGATGAAAGGAGTGGTCGTTTCCGACGGAGTGGAACTTACAATGACGGACGGGAAGGGTTTCTATTACCTGAAGTCCGACAAGAGGGAAGGATCGGTTTTCGTGAGTATCCCTTCATGTACGGAAGTCGATACGGAGTGCGGCATGCCCCGCTTCTGGCAGCCCCTCTCCGGGGATAAAGCCTCCGTCGAAAGGCATGACTTCCAGCTCAGGAAGGTGGACAACAGCAAGTTTGCCCTTCTGGCGGTAAGCGACATACATCTGGCCAACGTACATGATGACATGCGACAGTTCAGGGATATCTTTATGCCGCGTCTCCGCGAAGAGGTGGCCAAATACACGGAAAAGGGTATTCCAGTCTATTGCATCAACGGCGGCGATACAAGCTATGACAGGTATTGGTATGAGTATCTTTACACCATCCGGGATGTCCCCGGAACGCTTCGGGATGTAGATTTCCCCGTGCCCATGTTCCACATAATGGGGAACCATGACAATGACGGTGCGGTTTTCGGAGTGGGAGACGTGGATTTCGCCGCAGCCCAGGCATATCGTGAGACCATGGGCCCCACCAGATATTCGTTCAATATAGGCAAAGCCCATTTCATCGTTCTGGACAACATCGTGTATCGGAATGACGAAGGCCGCATTGATACTTACGAGGGAATCGCCGGGAGGCGGAACTATGAGACATACCTTCGCGAAGATGCTCTGGAGTGGCTGAAAAAAGACCTCGCCACGGTGACGGACAAATCCTGCCCGGTCGTTGTGGGGATGCACGCTCCGGCTTTCGCGTACAAAGACGGAACCCCCTCAAGCCCCATCTACTCGAGATTCAGAAGGGAGGTCTACAGCCCGGATGACATGCTCAACGAATTCTCCGCCCTTTTCAAAGGCTTCAGCCAGGTTCACCTGATCACCGGCCACACACATAAGAACAAGCCCTGTCATGGTGCGGACGACACGTCCAAGTTCCCCTATATTGCCAATATCATCGATCACAATATCACCGGAGTATGCGGCGTGTGGTGGATGACCGAATGCTACGGAGGGCTGAGTTTCGCCGAAGACAGCGCCCCCTCGGGGTTCGAGACCTTCACTTTCGACGGAGACGATGTCCGGTGGTACTTCGTTTCAAATGATGACGGTGCGCAGCAGCAGTTCCGAGTCTTCGACATGAACAGTGTACGGGATTATTGGCGCACCGACGGTGAAGTCCGGGTGTTTATGAAACACTATCCGGACAAATCGGATTTCTCTTGTCTGGAAGACGACCTCGTCTGTGTCCATGTCTGGGCCTGGGAGTCAGGCTGGAGTATCTCGGTGACTGAGAATGGAAAGCCTCTGGCGGTAGAGGAGTGCACTCTGGAGAATCCGCAGTTCACCATAAACTATTTGATTCCCAAGACTCTTTGGGAGGACAATGAACCGACCCGGTTCCCGTCCAAGTATGCCAAACCCCAGAAGAATCGCAATTTCTTCTTCGTGCATGCTTCAGGGCCGGATACCACGCTGGAGGTGAAGGTGACGGACTGCTTCGGGAATGAGTGGACACAGACCGTAACCAGGCCTAAGCCTTTTGGGAAACTGATGAAGTAGCGCCGATGGAGACACTTGATTACATAGTTATTCTCATTTACTTTATCGGCCTGATTGCGGTCAGTCTGATATTGAGCCGGAGGATAAAGAACTCCGAGGACATGTTCATTGCCGGGCGGAATTCTTCCTGGTGGCTCTCGGGAGTTTCATCGTATATGACAATTTTTTCCGCAAGCACTTTTGTGGTTTGGGGAGGGGTTGCATACAAGTCAGGTATCGTGGCCGTGTCGGTCGCGCTGTGTCTGGGCATTGCCTCTCTGATTGTCGGCAGGTGGATATCCGGCAAGTGGAGGGAACTGCGCATAAAGTCTCCCGGCGAATTCCTGACTATCCGTTTCGGGCAGTCCACCGTGAACTTCTACACGGTTGCCGGTATTATTGGCAGGGCTGTCCATACGGCCGTAGCCTTGTACGCCGTGTCGGTGGTCATGTGCGCGCTCGTGGATGTGCCGGAGGGCAGCATTTTGGCCTCTACGAACCTTCCCGGGGATTCTCCCGCCGGGCATCTGAGTATATGGTGGGCATTGCTTATCCTGGGAGCCGTAACCCTGGCGTATACGATTGCAGGCGGTTTTCTCGCCGTGCTTATGACTGATGTCATACAGTTCGGGGTCCTGCTGGCCGTGGTTGTATTCATGATTCCGCTATCCTTCCATGCAGTGGGTGGCGTGGATGTGTTCTTGCATTCGGCCGGAAGTATCCCCGGCTTCTTTTCCGGGACATCGGAGACGTACACGCTGGGATGGCTCATGCTTTGGCTTTTGCTGAATGTTGCCATGATCGGAGGAGACTGGCCTTTCGTCCAGAGATACATAAGCGTCCCCACCGTCAAGGATGCCCGCAAAAGCACGTATCTGATCGGAGGGCTGTATCTGCTGACCCCGATTATCTGGTACTTGCCGACCATGTTGTACAGGGTCATTGAACCAGGCCCCGGAATGGATGTGGATCCTGCCGCCATGACGCGTCTGGGCGAAGGGGCTTATGTCAATATGAGCCATCTGGTGCTGATGAAAGGCATGGTGGGCATGATGCTGGCGGCAATGCTCTCTGCCACTCTTTCCAACGTCTCCGGCACCATGAATGTGTATGCCAATGTGTTTACCTACGAGATATGGGGGAGTATCGGGAAGAACCGGGATGCGGACGAAAAGCGGCGTATCCGCGTGGGCCGCATCTTCACTCTCATTTTCGGTGTGGTCATACTCGGCATTTCCATGTTGGTGCCATTTGCCGGGGGAGCCGAAAAGGTGGTAGTGACAATCCTGACCATGGTAATCTGCCCTTTGTATATTCCGTCCATCTGGGGACTGTTCAGTAAGCGTCTTACCGGTAAGCAGCTTATGTGGGCCATGCTCATCACCTGGGCGGCAGGATTTGCCGCGAAATTTACCGTTCCTTCTTCGGTCATGTCGCAGAGCCTGATAGAATCCGTGTCGGGGTGCGTACTCCCGTTGGTCATCCTCGCCGTCATGGAATTGTACTCTAAATCACGCGGCCGCACCTGCGAAGGGTGGTCACGCATACGTTCGTGTGTGGAGGATGCTTCCGCCGTCGCCTCTGCCCCCGAGATGAAGTCGGCGCAGAAATCCTACTCACAGATGGCACTCACGTGTTTCTGTCTGACACTTGCAGCCATCGCCGTCCTGCTGGCCGCGCTTCTGGTCGCCGGGGATCCGAAAACCCTGGCAGTGAAAAATATCGTACTCGGCTTCATCGCCGGGATTTGTGTGTTGGTTATGCTGTATGTAGTGTACAGGATCGTTGATAAAAAAAGAAACATCGTGAAAAAATGAAGAAGTCATTACTACTCGTACTGGCGCTCTGCGCTGCTGCATGTACGGCGACCGAACCGGAACCGTATATGAAACTTGAGCAGCAGAAGTTTGACGTGAGTGCAGACGGAGGATCGGTCAGCCTGGTCCTTTCTGCCAATGTCAAATATTCTGTAATTAATGACATGGACTGGGCGACCCTGGAAGAAAGTACGCGGGAAGGGGCCACCACAGTCTATACATTGGAGGTCTCAGCCAATGAAGCCACGGAACCGCGTCTCGGTACAGTGCGCTTTATCGGGAAGAATACCACTCCGCTTAAGGTAACTGTCAACCAGCGGAGATTTGTCCCTGTCGGCTTCGACGTGACTCAGATCGACCTTCCCTTCGATGCGACGGGAACCACAGTCGGCATCCTTGCGGACAAGCCATGGACCGTAGAATCGGACAATGCCGATTTCGTTCTCTCATCAACAAGCGGAAGCTCGGATACCGAGCTCTCGCTCAGTTTCCCCGAAAACACCTCCACCCAGCCTCGCACTGTACACATCACCGTCACGCTCGGGGAGAAGAGTTACGTGTGCACCATTACCCAGGGCGGAGCTCCGTCGGCCGACAACCCCGTGGATTTAAGTGCGGAAGGTACATCCAACTGCTACATCGTAAGCAGCCGCGGGTATTATAAGTTCAAGGCAGACGTCCGTGGCAATGGCGTAGCCGTCGCCTCCACGCCCGATATCACGACGGGCATATCCCCCTCCAGCGCTGCGATACTTTGGTCGACGGTCAGTACCGCTACGCCTCCGTCGTCGCCGGATGCAATCATTTCTTCCGTTACACTGAAAGACGGTTATATAGAATTCGGCGCCGGCATGGGTGGCTCTTCTACCCTGACTGCAGGCAATACAATTATCGCCGCGTATGATGGATCAGGCAACATCCTTTGGACCTGGCACATATGGGTACGCCCGGCGGTCAATGCGATAGAGTTTGGCGAAACGTGGTGGATGGACTACAACCTGGGAGCGCTCTCGGACAGCCTCAATGACAGCGAGAGTGATTTCCTGTCTGTCGGATTCTACTATCAGTGGGGGAGAAAAGACCCTCTCGGGTCCATAACCGGTGAGATTTATGCCGGCTCACACTCGGAAATCGCAGTTGCGGGGTCGCAGTTCCCTGCCACCGCCGAGATCTCTGACGAAAGCACGGTCGCATACTCTATCGCCCATCCCCAGTCGCACTTTATGACGCCTACTAAAAACGAGAATCTGGTCGATTGGCTCTACCTTCCCAATGGTGCCCGCGAGGATGAAAAAGATGATCTGTGGGGCGGCAGCGGTGCGGCCAAAACATCGAAGACGATGTACGATCCCTGTCCTCCCGGATACTGTGTGCCATCCGCCGCCCAGGTCAGCGCGCTGAAGGAGGCCGGGTTCAAGAACCGTTCTTCCGAGATCTTCTACGTCGGAAGCGGTGCCTTCAAATTTATCTATACAGGAGGAATGGCCGGGCGTAAGAATATGACCTATCTGTACTTCGACGCCACTCATTATTATACCTCCGATATCTCGGGCAACAATGCCATCACGTTCAAATTTACCACGGCAATAAGTTACAAAGGCACCATTCAGAGGGCCTTCGCCTTCCCGGTAAGATGCGTCAAGGAATAACCTTAAACACCAGAGGACAATGAAAAGATATATCATATTCTTCCTGACATTATTTATATCTATGGCGGCCCTGGCCCAGAAGGGTGCCGACAGCGTGAGAGGTATCGTCAAGGACCGTGACTCAGAGCCGGTAATCGGTGCCGCCGTCATCGACAAAACCACCCAGAAATGGACTACCACTGACATGGACGGGCGGTTCACCCTCGAATCTGTGTCCAAAGGGGACGTTATCGAGATCAGCAGTATCGGTTACTTAACCCAAAGCGTCGTGTATGACGGTAAAGACCTTGATATCAAACTCGAGACCGAAAGCTTTGAGCTCGAGGATGCTATCGCCATCGGTTACGGCAGTGCCCGCAGGAAAGACTTGACCGGTGCAGTCGGAGTGCTGGATGCATCATCTCTAGAGCAGCAGAGCGTAACTCAGCTGTCCCAGAGCCTGCAGGGCTCTGTCCCTGGTCTCGTGGTGACACGCTCAAGCAGTATGCCCGGAGCGAGCGCATCCATACGCATCCGAGGCATTACCACCATGAGTGATAACGATCCCCTGATTCTGGTGGATGGCATGGCGGTCAGCAGCATAGACCAGGTGGCACCGGACGATGTCGAACAGATAACTGTACTTAAAGATGCTGCCTCTGCTTCCATTTATGGCGCCAGGGCTGCGGCCGGTGTGATCCTCATTACCACCCGCTCCGCCAAGGAGGGGGATATGCATATCAACTACAATGGCGAGTTCTCCGTGATCCAGCCCACGCAGTGGCAGGAGTACCTCACGGACCCCATCACATATATGACGATGTTCAACGAGTATAAGTGGAACGATGCCGGCAATCCCGTCGGTGGAGAGTACCAGCAGTATCCGCAGGGTTACATCGAAAACTACATGGCGAATCACGAGATCGATCCCATCACTTATCCGGCTTATGACTGGCAGTCCAGAATGCTCAAGAAGGTCTCTACCCACCAGAAGCACTCTGTCTCGATGTCTTACGGAGGTCCCAAGATCAAGACCCGCGCATCCGTGGGGTATGAAAAGTCTGACGCATTGTATCCGGGCTCAAGCTTTGAACGTGTCTCTGCACGCGTAAAGAACAACTACAACGTGACTGACAAGCTGAGCGCGGACATCGACCTTTCTCTGCTGCATACCTTGAAGTCCGATCCGGCATCGACGCCCATACGGGCCGCGAACATGTACCCCCAGATATATCTGGGACAATACCCAGATGGCAGGATCGCCGAGGGCAAACGCGGTTCCAACGCGATCGGAACCCTGCTGTACGGCGGCTCAGTGGCGAATCGCAAAGATTATCTTTCCGGAAAGATAGCCCTGAACTATAAACCCGTGGACGGGCTTACCCTGACGGCCTCCGTGTCGCCGACGATGTCCTTTACGAAAAAGAAGACTGTCGACAAGGCGGTGCCCATCTATGATGCCTACGATGTCAATCTGCTGATTGATTATGTGGCCGGTCATGAGATGAATAACCTCACGGAAGACCGTAATGACTACAACACATTCGAGACCCAGCTGCTGGCCACTTATGAAAACCGCTTCAACAATGCGCATAGCCTGAATATCATGGCCGGCTATGAGGATTACAGTTATCACTATGAGTCCGAGAATGCAGCGGCGACAAACCTCACTGTCGGGGACTTTCCTTATCTGAATCTGGCCACTTACGATATCGAAAATGGAAGGGTCATCACCGTGGGAGGAGCGGCGACTGAGAATGCATACCGTTCATTCTTCGGGCGAGTTATGTACAATTGGAAGAGCCGTTATTACCTGCAGCTCAATGCCCGGGGTGATGCTTCTTCCCGTTTCCACCGGAAATACCGCTGGGGATTTTTCCCTTCCGCATCAATCGGGTGGGTGGTTACCGAAGAAAAGTTCATGCAGAATATTCCAGTCGTGGATTACCTCAAGTTCAGGGCTTCACTCGGAACTCTGGGAAATGAACGGATCGGAGACTATCCTTATCAAGCCACGATAGCTTTCCATGATGCCATAATGTTCAATAGTGCCGGCACACAGGCGACAAACCAGATGTCCGGCGCACAGAGCGGCTATGCCATCACCGACATAACCTGGGAGACCACGTACACATACGATATAGGTTTTGATGCCAATCTCCTCGGCAACCGTCTGTCCCTTGCAGCCGACTATTATTACAAAGAGACCAGGGACATGCTGCTGGAGATTAATATCCCTTCGTTTGTCGGATACGACAACCCCTCCCGAAACGGCGGCAAGATGTACACGAACGGCTGGGAAGTAAAGGTCGCTTGGAATGACAAGGCCGGTGACTTCCGTTACGGAGTCGGATTCAACCTATCCGACTATAATTCCATAATGGGCGACTTGAAGGGTACAGTCTTTCTCGGCGACAAGATTATCCGTGAAGGAGAGGAGTACAATGCCTGGTACGGATACCGGAGTATGGGGCTGTTCCAGAGCCGTCAGCATATACTTGACGCTCCGACTCAGCTGATTACCTCCATCTCTCCGGGAGATATTGGATATAAAGATGTCAGCGGTCCCGACGGCGCGAAAGACGGCAAGGTGGACCCGACCTACGACAAGACTATCCTGGGCAGTTCCCTGCCCCACTATGTCTTCGGTGGCAATATCAACCTGGGATGGAAGAACTGGAGTCTCGGTATACTTATCAATGGCGTCGGCAAGCAACTCTCCCGCCTGGAGTCATACATGATCCAGCCCTTCGCCGGGCAGTGGCTTTCTCCTCCTGCGATACTGAAGGACAACTATTGGAGCAAGTACAATACGGAAGAGCAGAATCTCAGGGTGCAATATCCCCGCCTCAGCGAGACCTCCGCGGAAAACAACAACTACGAAATGTCCGACTACTGGCTCATTGACGGCTCTTATTTGCGTATAAAAAATATCAATCTCTCTTATTCGCTACCTGATTCCGTACTGAAAAAAGCTGGCATCAAAGGCCTGCGCGTGTATGCCAACGTGGACGACCCGTGGTGCTTCGACCACTATCTGAAAGGCTGGGATCCGGAGCAGACATCTAATTCCTACATCGCCAGGACCTGGACACTTGGAGTTGACATCAAATTCTAATGACCATGAAGAAGATTATATACATAATATTGACTCTGTTCTTTGCGGCTCTGTCCCACTCATGCGCCGACTTGAATCTGACCCCGCCGTCGGAAGCCTCCACGGAGAATTGGAACAAGACCGCCGAGCAGCTCAGGATTTCCCTGAATGACCTCTACCGCCAGTACTTGTGGAAGATGAACACGCAGTGGTGGGGTGACAAGCGCTCTGATGACTGGTCTCAGCGTACTACTATCTACGAGTATACTCAAGGCAATGTTACAAGCACCTGGAGCGTGAACACATACTGGGAGAACTCCTACAAGGGTATCAGCCGTGCCGTCAGGGTAATCGAGGCCATAGATGCGATGGATGATGCCGAAAGCTTCACCGCATTGAGGGCCGAGGCGATGTTCTTCAGGGGGTACTTGTACGGCCGCCAGATAATCCTTTACGGCGATGTGCCCTTCTACACAAAGAGCATAACTCCGGAAGAGGCGCTCAATATGTCCCGTACGGACAAGAACGTAATTAAAACCCAGGTCTATGCGGACCTGGACTACGCCATTGCTAATCTCCCCGAAGACAATTCGGCCGGGGGAGTCTGGAGGGTCAACCGCTATGTGGCCCTATCCTTGAAAGCCAGGATCGCCCTCCACTTGCAAGACTGGGCGATAGCCAGGGACGCCTGTGCCGAAGTGATGGATTCGGGAGTTTATTCGTTATATCCTGATTACGGTGAATTGTTCCGCATCAAGGGTTTGAACTGTGAGGTGATATTCTCGATAGCCAACCTTTATGACAAGCAGTACCAGGAGATCAAAAACTATATTCCGGCTACTGCCGGTGGCGCAGCCATAGCCCAGCCTTCGTGGGATCTGCTCGCCACCTACGAGTGTACGGACGGAAAGACCATTGATGAATCCCCCTTGTTCAATCCCCATAACCCATATGAGAACAGGGACCCTCGATGCTGCGAGACGTTCGTAGCTCCCGGATCGACATATCTGGGCGTGGTCTACGAACCGAATCCTAACGTAAAGCAGGTCTGGGATGACTGGACCGGCCAGATGGTAAACAACCGGGACATCAAGCCTGCGAATCAGTATGCCGCTTTCTCCAGCACCTGCCTTCGTAAGGGTGGCCGCGACGAGTGGAGAGAAGGGCAGTACAATGACAACCCCAATATCATTATCCGTTATGCCGATGTCCTGCTGATGTACGCCGAGGCCAAGATTGAACTCAATGAAATCGACCAGAGCGTGCTGGATGCCATCAATGATGTCCGGGCGCGGGCCTACAAGACTACCCGCGGGGACACTGCACATTATCCGTCCATAACTACTACGGACCAGGTATCCCTGCGAAAGATCCTGCGTCGTGAGAGGAGGGTTGAATTCGCATGGGAGAACCGCCGCTGGTTTGACCTGAAACGCTGGGGCTGGTTCGAGAAGGCATACTCTCACCATCGTTATGGGCACAAGAACGCCGAAGGGCTTGTGGCCATGGTCGCCGCGGGCGATTATTATTGGCCTTATGCACCCGATTTCGATGAGGATGGTTTCCCTGATTTTACCCGCATGTACAACGAAGGTTACATCGAAAGGTATGTGGTGAACTCCTACAACCCCAAGGTGGAATTGTTCCCAATCCCCAACGATGAGATACTCACCAATAGCAACTTAACCCAGAACCCGGGCTATTGATATGAGAAAGATAACTTATGGAATGATTGCAGCGGCCTTCTTGCTGCTGTGCGGATGCGATTCCAAGGGGGTCGGTATTGATAATGGCTCGTCCTCCGGTGGCAAAGATGGTCATGACCAAAGCGCAAGCGTTGGCAAGGCCATCACTCCCTGGAAGACCGGCCAGCTGGATCTTCATTTCATCAATACTACCTCCGGAGAATGCGTGTTCGTTATTTTCCCCGATGGTACCCAAATGCTGGTAGATGCCGCGGGCGCTATGACTCCGACAGGTGGCGGCTCCGTGACGAACACTGAAATCCGGTCCCGTTGGGATCCCCTCGCCGAGGGCATCCACTTCGGTCAGTTTATAGAAGCCTACATAAGGACTTGCATGGAGTGGACGTCCAACGGCACCATAGATTATGCCCTGCTGACTCATTTCCACAATGATCATTTCGGGGGAGTCACCAGCAGCACGCCGGCGTCGGTGAATTCTCCTACGTATAAGCAGCAGAGCTTTGCCTATCTGATGGATGTTTTCCAGATTGGCAAGCTTATGGACCGTGGATACCCGGACTATGACTATCCCTTCGATATGGCCACTAAGGCGGTGGGTAATGCAGGCAACTGTGCCAATTACATCACGGCCGTGAAATGGCATGTGGCAAACAAGGGCCTGGTGGCCGAGCAGTTCCGTCCCGGAGTTACTGACCAGATAATACTTAACCGTTCTGCTTCTGATTACCCGACATGTGTGGTCAGGAACATCGTTTCGAACGGGGAACTCTGGACGGGTACCGGTACCTCCACCGAGAAAAGATTCCCCGCCAAGGCTTCCATCGTCGGCGACGGCTCTGCAGCTGGAGACATTTGCCCCTGCGAGAATGCCATGAGTATAGGATTCAAGCTGAGTTACGGGAAATTCGACGCTTTCCTGGGCGGAGACTTATGCTACAATGGTTCCAGCACCCTGGCTTGGAAAGACATAGAGACTCCGACAGCCAAGGTTTGCGGCAGGGTGGAGGTCCTGAAGGCGGATCACCATGGAGTTGCCAAGACTCACGGTACAGGCGAGGACGCTCCCACTTCCGCGGTTGCGATGAAATACTTCAACCCTCAGGTATGGGTGGTCAATACCTGGGCAGATACGCAGCCCCGCCCCGACAAGCTCGCTTCAGTTTCGAACTACCTGCCGTTTATGGATATATTCATTTCCAACCTGGCCGCTTCGACTTATAAGGGAGCCTCGACGGTGGTGGCTTCGCGCATCAAGGGCTACGACGGTCATATCCTCGTGCGCGTGGATGAGGGAGGAGACTGGTTCAACGTGTATATGCTTTCGGACAAGGACAGGAAGATGACGGTACAGTCAGTCTCCGGACCATATAAAAGTAAAGAATAGGGATTATGAAACTGTTATTATTAGCATTGCTTGCAGTCAATATGGGCGGGATAAAGTATCTCGACTCATCTTTCAACGTCTATGACCGCATGCAGAAAACGGTTCACGAGTATGCGGAACCGGGTTTTCTAGAGTATAAAAGTTCCGCGCTGCTCGCTTCTCATCTTGAGGAAAACGGATTCTCCGTGGAGTGGGGTGTGGCTGAAATCCCTACCGCTTTCATCGCGAGCTATGGTTCCGGAAAGCCTGTAATCGGAATCCTGGCGGAGTATGATGCCCTGCCTGGTCTCTCACAGGATACGACTGCATTTAATTCCCCTCTTGCGGGGAAGGAGTATGGGCACGGATGCGGGCACAATCTCCTTGGTACCGGCGCCGTAGCTTCTGCGGTCGCCATATCCAAATGGCTGGCCGAAGGTCATGCCGGAACCGTGAAACTATTCGGCTGTCCGGCTGAAGAGAATGCCGGAGCCAAGGCATTCATGGTCAGGGATGGTTATTTCGACGGTGTGGATTGTGTACTGGCATGGCACCCGAGTTCGGTGAATATGATACAGCGCAACTCCGCTATAGCACGTATCGGCGTTGTGTTTACTTTCAAGGGTAAACCGGCCCACTCAGCCGGTGCTCCCCATCTGGGCCGTTCCGCGCTGGATGCGGTCGAAGCCTTCGACTATATGATGAATCTCAACCGCGAGCATTTCCCTCCGGAGACTAAGTTCCACTACGTCATCAGCAATGGCGGCGAGGCTCCGAATGTGGTCCCGGCCGAAGCACAGGCCTACTATTTCCTGAGACATCCCAGTGTTAAGACCTTGAAAGAGGTGCTGGAGTGGACCAAAAAGGCTGCCGAAGGCGCTGCGCTGGGAACGGGTACTACAGTGGAATGCGATGTCCTGTCCGGCAATTATCCCATACTCATAAATGAGCATCTGTCCCGTATGGCCCTCAAGAACCTCATAAAGGTCGGCGGGGTCAAGCTGGACGATCGTGAGAAAGCATTTGTCGATGAGGTAAAGCGCAATTCAGGATCTACTTCCATGGGTAATTTCTCGAAGTTCGAGACTGTCCGAGACTACTTCGGACCGATAATCGCCACCGGAGGATCCGATGACGTCGGTGATGTCTCCCAGGTCGTCCCTCTCTTTAAGGTCAATACCACCGTCAATGTCGCCGGCGCCCACACCTGGCAGATGGCGACGCTCGCCGGGACTACCATTGGGACGAAGGCCCTGATCAATGCCGCAAAGGTCATGTATCTTACTGCTGTTGACCTGTACACCAAGCCCAAAGAACTAAAGGCTGTCCGGGACGAGTTCGAATCCGTCCGCGGCGCCAATCCTCACTACGAGCCCCTCATGGGCGACCGTAAACCACCTATAGATTTTTATACTAACCAAAAATAACAACAGCCATGATTACAGAAAAAACAGACTACTTGACCCCGGCCTTAACGGTGTTTAAGGTGGAGGTAGAAAAGTTCATCGCCGCCAGCGTCGAAGCCTTCTCGGAGGTGGATATAGAGGCCGAAGATTTTTAAACCAGAGTGAATTATGAAAAAGATTATTATACTTGCAGCCATCGCTGCTTCAACGTTTTTCGCTTCCTGCCAGAAAGAAGGTTCTGAAGCGAAAGAGGTGAAAATGGTCCACTGCACCTTCACCGCCGACATCGATTTCGAAGATGCCGATCCCCAGTCCAAAGCCGTCCTGAGCGGTCTGAACGTCGCTTTCAGCCCAGGAGACGTGATTAACTTCGTTGAGGCGAAGAAACAGAATCCATCTACTCTATACCCCCTTACAACTACCGTTGGAGGTACGAGCGCCGTTTTTGAGGGCGATCTCCCTGATGGTTTTCCGACGACCACACATGCGCATGTTGTCTTTTGTCCCAGTGCAACTAAAGTGATGCAGGCAAATAATGCGACTTCCATCCGTTTCAGTCTTCCTGCTATACAAACTGGAGTAAAAGATAATGTACACAAAGATGCTCTTTTGTTTGGGGCTACAACCAACAAACCCACTCCGACCCTGAATGTAGAGACTATGGAAATAAAGTTCTCGATTCTTTGCGCTCTGTTGAAGGTTAAAGTGACGCGCAATGATATCAAATCGATCATCCTTGATTCTGACGTAGACGGCTCTCGTCCCACGGGGAGTGGGAATGATAATGCTCCATGCCTTGTGTCAGATTACACAAATTTTAATCTGAACACGGACAATTTTTCAGTTGTAAGCCAGGTCGCTACAAGGATGGATTACACTGTCACTTTGCAGCCCGAAGATCCCAAGACGGTATTTGAGCCGGGATACTATTACTTCTGCATTCCCACTAAATCGGAGGCACAGGGATCTAGGAGTTTAGGTAAGATCCGTTTCACCTACACCAAGACCGATGACAGCACTATCGTGGTCGAATCCAAGAATGCGTTCACGATTGCTTCCGGTAAAATCTATAACTTGCCCGTATCTGACGAATAATACGATATCGTGAAAAAAACAGTAACAGGCATTGGCGAGGTCGTCTGGGATATGCTCCCGGGCGGCCCCGTACTTGGGGGAGCTCCGTTGAACTTTGCGTTTGTCGCATCTGAGCTTGGGTGCTCTCCCTCCATTATTAGTGCAGTAGGATGGGATGATCTGTCTGAAAAGACCCTTGCCCGCATCCGGGAGATAGGGATTGATATTTCTCTGATCCAGCGAAACAGCCTCCCGACAAGCCGCGTGAACATTGAACTGGATGAGGCCGGCATTCCGCATTACGAGATTTGCGAGGATGTCAGCTGGGATGCCCTGGATTGTACGGAGCGCGAGAAGAGTGCAGTGGCGAAATCGGACGCCGTATGCTGGGGTTCACTTGCGCAGCGGTCTCCAAGGTCCAGGGCTGCGATTCTCTCTATGCTGGATTCTGCCCGAAAAGACTGCCT
>JAFSTI010000014.1 GCA_017450585.1 Bacteroidales bacterium | reverse complement strand
CTCTTTCGCCCAGAGCATGGACGACGCGCTCACCATATCCACGAATGACTACTACGGTACGGCTCGCAGCGTCGCACTCGGCAACGCCATGACGGCCGTCGGCGGAGACCTCGGTTCCGTGAACATCAACCCTGCCGGTTCCGCAGTGTCCACATATTCACAGTTCACCGTCACCCCCGGGCTCTCCTTCTCTACCATGAAGTCGCAGTATTCCTGGGTGGACGGCACGACCAAGGATGTCATGTACGGAGCCACCCAGACCGGAAAGTATTCCTGGGCGACCATGCCGAACATCGGCCTGAACATGTACATGGACCTGCACAACGACTACGGCATGAAGGGCATCAGCTTCGGTATGATTGTCAACAGCACCGCGCACTTCTCGGGAGACATCCTTGCAAGCGGACGGAACGACGATACCAGCATGATGGGATCCTTCGCGGCAGCGGCTACCGGTTTTTCTGCAGATGACTTGAATTCTTACAATTCAAATGCTCCCTGGGCATCCGTTGCGGCATACCGTTCGGGAATGATTTATTGGGACGACAATTCATCAAGCTATCTGGGTGCATCCGAGACTACGGCCGATAAAGGAGACGGTACTTACGATATCTACACCGCCGGCACCGTAAACCACAAACTGCAGAGGCAGACCCGCGGAGGCAAGACCGACATGGTGATGAACTTCGGTATGAACATGAATGATAACTTCTACCTGGGATTCAACCTCGGCATTCCGTTTGGGAACTACTCTGTCGACAACTACCTGGCGGAGTACGCTGCGAACACCGCGGACTTCCCCCAGAACTTCGATACCGGAGTCACCGAGTGGAACCATTCCACATACCGCTACATCTACGATGCTAGCATTTCCGGAATCTATGCCAAGGCAGGATTTATCTGGAGGCCTGTTTCTTTCATCAGGCTGGGTGGAGCCATCCAGACCCCGACCCATTACAGCATCGAGGAGAAATACACCGTGTATGGCACGTCCAACTATGTCGACACCCGCTATAACGGAAAAGACAATTCTCCCGAGGGCTCTTACGAATATTCCCTGCGCAGCCCCTTCAAGGCTAACCTCGGCGCCGCCTTTACGCTGGGCAGCTTCCTGCTGCTGAGTGCAGACTGGGAAATGTGCGACTACAGCACCATGCGCTACAAGCAGGGCGATGACTATGACTTTGTAGATAACAATATACTCGTGACCAATGAAGTGATGCACCTGTTCTGCGGAACTTCACACGCATTCCGCTTCGGAGCCGAAGCCAACGTCGGAAAATTCTCCATCCGCGGAGGATACACCACCACCGGTTCAGCCGAAAGGTGGTACTATGACAACGATGGCTTCGTGGTCAACCAAGGCGAGTATCTTACCTTCTACAACGATTTCGCCAATGGCAATCTCTGGCTGACAGATCAGTACAAAGTCGACGAATCCGTCAATACCGTATCCTTCGGATTCGGCTACAAGAGCGGCGGATCCTTCTTCGCAGACTTTGCCATGCGCTTTACCAATTACCCGGATCGCTACTTCACCCTCTACGACAACTACATCGACGGCACCCCGTCGCCGAGTGTCAGGACATCAAGGAGCTACAACGAAGCGCTCGTAACGGTAGGCTGGCGTTTTTGACATAACAGGAGAGATGGCCGAGTGGTCTAAGGCAGCGCACTCGAAATGCGCCAGGCGGGGCAACCCGCCTCGGGGGTTCGAATCCCTTTCTCTCCGCAAAACAATGAAGGCAGCTGGTCGCACAAGCGACCGGCTGTTTTCGTTTTCCAGCCCGCCGAAAGTTCGCTTTCGCAAGGGCTGGGAACCGGAAACAGCCAATCGGCCCGGAGGGCCGGCAGCTGCCTTCATTGCTTTGCAAGGGCCCCGCGGCGAGCGTCCAGCGATGTGGCGCGCACCGCGCGACAAATCCCCTCACCTCCTTGCATCTATTATATAAATATTATATATTTGCAATATATTATATAACACCATGATAAGAACATCGACATCCAAAGTACAAACCGCCTTCAGACTCGACCAGGACCTGCTCCGGCGACTAAAGATAAAGGCCAAAAAGGAAAACAGAAGCCTCAATAACTACGTTGAGACTATTCTGATGGACATCGCATACGACGAGCCAAACGAAGAAACCCTTGCTGCCCTCAACGAAGTCCGCAGCGGTAAGAACCTGGAAAAACTTGACCTTGATAATTTTGACAAATTCGTAGCGGAGCTTTAACATGTGGGAACTTCAGTATTCTACCAGATTTAAGAAAGACCTTAAACGCTACCAAAACCAGCCTTCTAAGATTGCCCAATGGTTGATTCCTCATATAAGCCACACCTGCTTGCTGGTGAATACAAAGGATGTCTTGAATGTCACATCCAATCAGGGCCATATCTCGAGTAAACTATTTCTAACCTACAATCTCCCCTGTAGGAACTCCCCTATCCGGTCGAGCCAGGTGTAACTGCCCGTGCCGGGGGAGGCGCTGCGCTGGAAACAGTGCGGGCGCAGGGCCAGGGTGTGCAGTTCGCACTGGATTCCCATTGCCCTCATCTTCTCCCACACGCGCACGGAGTTCATGGACGCCCAGAGGTCCGCATCACCGTGGATCATCAGCATCGGGGCGGTGTCCTGGTCGAAACTGAACTCCGGAGCCAGGTACAGGCCGTCGTCATTGCCCCCGGAAGTATTGTGCCTGTCGAAGCCATCGCTGAGCGCGTACGCCGGGTAGATGCCGATGCCCCACTGCACGTTGCAGGGCAATTTGTCTATATCGTCAATCGGCCAGTATGACCGGTGGCGGGAGGAGGTGACTCCCATCAGGGTGAGGTGACCGCCTGCAGACGAGCCCATGATGCCGATCTTGTCCGGATTCAGGCCGCGTTCCTTCGCTTCACTGCGGACAATGCGGATGGCGCGCTGCAGATCCTGCCAGGCCGTGGTGTGCTTCGCCAGGCAGCCTTTGGGCCGTGGTGTCCGGTACTTCATCGTGACGACGGTTACACCCATGGCGTTCAGGTAACGGCGGGCCGGTGCGACCTCGAAACCATCGGGATTATTGCCAGTATAACTACCGCCGGAATAGATGATCTGGATGGCGTCGCTATTCCGGACGGCCGGGATGTGCCACTCGATATACGGCGTGCACTGGCCCTCCTGCGGATCGGGCATCTTGCCTTCCGGCCAGACGTCTTCCCTGATGCATTCCGCACGGTCTTCATCGGATCTGAAGCGGCTCATGAGTTCCACTTCCGCCTCCAACGGGCCCAGAAAGCCCATCTGCGTCATGAATTCGATGCCGCGCTCCAGGCCGAAGGCACCATGCGACTTGTTCGGGTACAGATGCAGCTCGGCAGGGATGCCCATCCGGCGGAGCTGGCGGTAGATGAGCGTGGAGCCATTGGGTGAATACGGGTCAATACCACCGTGGTGCAGGCTCAGCGGGCAGGTCTTCTCATCGAACTTGAACACGTCGCTGAGCGTCACGTCCGGGCCATAGCCGTCGCGAGTGGAGGGAGTACCAGTCTCACCGTCGGTGGTGACGTAAGCGGGAGCGTTAATTATGCCCCAGTTTATGTGGCAAGGAATATCGTCAATCTTATCGATGCGCTGATATGCAGGAGTCTGGGAGTTCGCAGCGAGCAGCAGGGCCAGATGTGAGCCGGCGGACATGGATATCACGCCTATCTTCTCGGGATCGAAGCCCCTTTTCGCTGCCTCGCTCCGAACCATTCTGACGGCCCGCTGGCCATCTTCCCACGCCGTCTGATATATCGGCAGCCCTTCGGGACGAGGCGTCCTGTACACGAAGTTGACACACTGGAT
>JAFSTI010000190.1 GCA_017450585.1 Bacteroidales bacterium | reverse complement strand
CTCTATCCCTCCATCCTCCAACCCCGTCATATTACTACAAAGTCAGAAAAAATCACGAGGCCTCAAATCGGCCCTACAGCCCAATGAGACCTCGAAATACCCCCTGCCCAACAAAATCAAAGTGTCAAAGACAGGAAGATACGCACTTTTTTGATACGTGCAAATATTTTGAGGAAATTTTTTCTCCTATTTTATCCTTCCCAGCAGATAAGGCCGCAGAACCGACCAGGAATAGAAAGGCCCGCTGGCTGTCTCCAGACCGGGAATAGTGACGTCTGATTCATTGCGACGAAGTTTAACCAGCACATCTCCGGTACGGTTCCGATAAAAAATCATCTGCAGGTTAGAGCACATACACATGTAGCGCGCCATGGGCCAGCTCTCCCCCGCCTGACCCATCGGCCGCGGTTCATACCCCTCCACACCTATTATAAATAATAAGGGAGTCAGGTAGGAATCATGCCCAAATCGCAGGTCCGCGGCATGGTCACCACCGGAGAGTGCGGCATCTGCCTTGTCAATAAAATCGCGGAGCAACGGTCCGCCGGCATTCTGCACAAAAGAGTCTCCAAACTCTGTCGAATGGCCCCAATGGGCAAACAGCCTGGCATTCTCAGAACGATTAAACGCAGCGAGCTCACTGGCAGTGAAAAATGAACGCAAAAGAGCCTGCGCCTCGCGTACGCCGGAGGTGGAAATCCCGTCCGTACTCTCGGTTGAAAGAAAGACAGCCGTGGCAGACTCGACACCGGCATCCAAGTCCTGGGCGATAGCCAGTGCGGAGAACACCTCCTGGAAGAACTTCCACCCGGCAAGCTCCCTGCCACGCGCAGGATCAGTAAAAGTATTGGCATAGAGCCTGTCAAACCCGTCCGCGATTCCGGCCAGCACGAGTGAATCAGCTTTTTGCGCGGAACGTTCATCGATGTTGGGGTTGGAATAAGAATGAGCCACGTACTGCATGAAGCGCGGACCGGTATAGTAGCGGACGTCCAGAGCGGGGCGCACGGACTTCAAGACGGTGCAGAAGTTCGCCATGCTCTGGATGCAGCGCTGAGACGTGCTCGATACGGCGCACACTACCGGACGGTCCTTCTGCCGGAACACCTGCGGATAATTGCCTATCATGCGAGCGGCGATATCCTGATGCTGTACCGAGCCGACTTGGGTCAATATTCCCAGCATGTCAATATGTTCGTCCAGCAGTGTACGCAGCGCCCCCTCTACCCGCCGCCCTTCGTCGGTAAGGATACCTTCCTCACGGGCGGCTTCCAGCACCTTCAGCGGCTCCTCGAAGACTGAAGTGCGTAGCTGATACCGCGAACCGTGCCTGCCGTAATGCGAAATGTAGAGCGGTTTGTAGCCCCTCGGAGCCGGAGTGTCGTACGTATCGAAAGTCTCGTACACATGCAGGACGCCCGCCGCCCTGTCAGGATCAGCGGCAATAAACTCCTCCAGCGGCTGCTGGCCACATAGCGGCAGGGCCACCAGCACCGCCGCGACAAAAAGTAGGATTCTTCTCATTGCGCCGGAAATTATTTGATACCGTACTTGCGAAGGATCTTCAGGATCGGCTTACGGATGGATTCGGCCCAGAGGGAGTAACCGTAATTGTCAGGATGAACTCCGTCCACGGAAGTCTCATGCGAAGGGGCTGTGGCATTGGTCGTCTTTACGTAGTAGACATCCTTGTACTTCTTGCACGCCACGTTCATGAGGCTGTCCACCAGTTCGATGCGTGATGCCTCTACCTTTGCATTGACAGTATTGAAATTACGCGTCTCGCGGTAGATCGTACGCTGGAAGATGAGCGGCTTGCCCGGATGCGCGGCCTGAATCTTCTCGATGAACGGGAACAAGCGCTCCTTGATTTCCGCTTCGGTGGGGTTGGAGAACGAGTCGAATATGAAGGCCTCCGCATCCACTTCGCAGAGCGCATCGGCGAAGTAGGACTGCAGTCTGCAGTTGCCGCTACAGCCAAGGCCCAACAGCTGGATGCCGGTTGCTCGGGCGAACTGTGCGGGATAGGTCATTCCGGCACGGGAGGTGCTTATGCCGTGCGTGAAGCTCGAGCCGTGGATGACGACCCGGTGGCGGAATGGATTCGGGAGCGCCTCGATGCTCGAACCGTCAGCGACCCCGATCTGCAGGGAGTACAGCTCGCTCAGGAGCGGCAGGTACAGCAGGCACTCGTGCATGGTGCCGTCCAGATTGCGGATTACGGTCAATGGCAATTCTTCCCGGCCGTCACTTTGTGTCGCGGCCGCGGCCCATAACCAT
>JAFSTI010000013.1 GCA_017450585.1 Bacteroidales bacterium | reverse complement strand
CTGGCCGCGCAGGGGGTGATGTTCACGGACGCACACTCCACCTCCGCGCTGTCCACTCCGTCCCGGTATTCCGTATTGACCGGACGCTATCCCTGGCGCACTACTCTGAAGCAGGGGGTGCTGGGGGGATTTTCCGACGCAATGATTGCCCCTGACAGGAGCACGGTTGCATCGGCGCTTTCCAATCTTGGATATGAGACCGCCTGCATCGGCAAATGGCATCTGGGCTGGCACTGGGCACATACGCAGGACGGGGATATTGACCTTACTCAAGCCATTACCGAGGGCCCGACGACCCGGGGTTTCGATTACTTTTTCGGCATCTCGGCATCGCTGGACATGGCTCCGTACATTTTTGTGGAGAATGACCGCGCGACGGAGACCCGCACGCGGCAGATGCCCAGGGACAAGGGCGTGCACCTGATTCACGGCGGTCTGGCCGGGGAGCAGTTCCGGCCGGAGGAGTGCCTTCCGGAACTCACCCGCAGGGCAGTCGCACACATTGCCACATGGAAAGGATCGGGTCGGCCGCATTTCCTGTACCTTCCACTCACTGCGCCGCACACGCCTTGCCTGCCGTCACCCGAATTCAAGGGCCGCACCGGACTGGGCGATTACGGGGATTTCGTGGCAATGATGGATGATGTGGTGGGCCAGGTGATTGAGGCCGTCAGACGCAGCGGGCAGCTGTCCAACACCGTGATTGTCTTTGCTTCTGACAATGGCTGCGCCCCGTATGCGGACACCCGTGCGCTCGAGGCCGCCGGGCACTATCCCAGCTACATTTATCGCGGCTATAAATCCGACATCTTTGAAGGCGGGCACCGGATTCCGCTGGTCGTTTACGGCCGGCCGGCAGTGGACCGCAGGCACCGCGGCACCATGGCCGGGGCAATTGTAACCCTCGCCGACCTCTACGCCACCTTCGTCGAGATCGCCGGCGGGGCCTCGGCGGGCGCGGAGGACAGTTTTTCGCTGGTTCCGCTGCTTCGCGGCGGCAAGGCTCCGGCTTCGGGCTCGGCGGGCGTGCACGCGCTGGGATCGGAGGAGTATATCATCTCCGTCTCCGGAAACGGCTGGTTCTCCATCCGGGACAGGCGCTACAAACTGATCTTCACCCCCGGCTCCGGCGGCTGGGCCTTCCCGAACAAACCAGAGGACCTGGCCGGACTGCCTGACCGGCAGCTATATGATATTGTCAATAACCCCGGCGAGACGGTGAACCTGATTGACGATCCGGCTCTGCAGGGAGATATTGCCCGACTGACCGAAAAGCTGCGCGAATTCATTCTGAACGGCCGCAGCATCCCCGAAGGCCGTGGGGACAGTCCGAACTCCGGGAATGACACGCCGCATCTCTGGCGGCAGACCGAGCCGGTTTTCAGGGACTGACACGGACGGCAGCGTGTGGGGCGGACACGGGTTTAGGTAGTTTTTGTATCTTTGCGGAGTATGGCCGATAAGGAAAAATACAGGGCGCTGGCAGTTCAGCTGCTGAAATACGGCGTGGTGGGCGGCGTGTCCTTCATCGTGGACTACGGCACGCTGTGGTTATTGGCGGGACCGGCCGGGCTGCATCACCTGCTGGCTGCCGCCATTGCCTTCATCCTAGGACTTACCTGCAACTACCTTATCAGCACGGCATGGGTGTTCGGTGAGAGCCGCCTGCGTTCCACCGCCGCTGAGTTCTCCGCATTCGCACTCATCGGAGTGGTCGGTCTGGGACTCAATGAGTTGATTATGTGGCTATGCGTCGATGAGGGCGGGCAGCATTACATGATCGCCAAACTGGTGTCCACCGCCATCGTATTCTTCTGGAACTTCTTCGCACGACGATTCCTGCTCTTCAAGTCATAAACCGCCCATTGCACGGTTTTCCTCGGTCCGGGGTGGGCGGGAGGAGGCCACTGGGCCAAGTGCGCCCAATGTGCATTATGCTCTGCACATTAGGCGCAAATAAGCTGTTTTTTGCTCCAAATATACCCTCTGATTTGCACATTGAGAGCAGTCCGTGCTTACAACGGTGGGGGAACCGCCATCAGCATGGAAGAAGGTACAGACCGAGTGTATCTACACGCATGTGCCGCGTTGTAGAAGTCGTTTGGCCGCGGTAATTGAGAATAGGTGAAATTATTTTCGTATATTCGTCGGCTATGGTTTTGGCAAGGAACAAATCGGTACAGCCGAAGGCTGTGATCGCGGGCGGAGGGCCTGCGGGCCTGACCGCGGCGTACGAACTCCTGCGGGCCGGGCAGGCTGAGCGGGCCGGGCAGGCTGAGCGGGCCGGGCAGGCTGAGCGGGCCGGGGGGATTCATCCCGTGGTTCTGGAGGAGAGCCGTGACTTGGGCGGGATTTCGAAGACCGTCAACTATAAGGGGAACCGCATGGATATCGGCGGGCACCGCTTCTTTTCGAAGAGTGATGCCGTCATGCAGTGGTGGGAGAATGTAATGCCGGTCTCCGAAGACCCCGCGGCCGGCAGCGGTGCGAAGGCCGGAGACACGGCGGACTGCGACGAAAAAGGAGGAGGTGCGAAGGCCGGGATCGGCCAGACTGACCGGGTGATGCTGGTGCGGAAGCGCTCGTCCCGTATTTATTTTCTGAGACATTTCTTCGACTATCCCATTTCGATGAAGTGGCAGACTTTCGCCGGAATGGGGCTCTGGAACAGCCTCAGGGCGGGTTTCGGATATCTCGCAGCACGCATCGCGCCTAAAAAAGAAGACTCGCTCGAAAACTTCTACATAAACCGCTTCGGACGGCCCCTCTACGAAATGTTCTTCGAGGACTACACCGAGAAAGTCTGGGGCGTGCATCCGAGTAAGATCGGTGCCGATTGGGGTGCACAGCGGGTAAAGGGTCTTTCCATAAGCGCCCTGCTCAAAGACATAATCACGCGGCCGTTCCGCAAGAAGGATATTGACCAGAAAAACGTCGAGACCTCCCTCATCGAACAGTTCATCTACCCGAAGTACGGGCCAGGGCAGCTTTGGGAGGCTGTGGGCAATGACATCGAGGCGGCCGGCGGAGAAATTCGCCGCGGCTGCCGCGTCGTCGGCGTGCAGGTAAGCCGCGGCGAAGAAAACCAGCGTGCCGTCGGCGTGCAGGTAGCCTCCGGCGAGGGGGTCTGCACGGCGCAGGCATTGGCTCCCGAAAAGGGAGGGGACCCACGGAGTGGGGAGGACCTGCGCGTACAGACCCCCTCGCCGGAGGCGCACTACAGGGTTACGGGCGTGGAAATTGAGCACGAAGACGGAAGCGTAAGCAAGGAAGACTGCGACTGGTTCCTGTCCAGCATGCCGCTCAAAGACCTTGTCGCCTGCATCAAAGGCGTCGAAGTACCGGAAGATATAAAACGAATCGCGCAAGGTCTCCCCTACCGCGACTTCATCACCGTCGGTCTGCTGGTCAGCAGCCTCAAAATCCCCGCCCGGGACACCTGGATCTACATTCAGGAGCGTGACGTGAAAGTCGGCCGCCTGCAGATATTCAACAACTGGTCGCCGTACATGGTCCGGGATCCGGAGCACAGCGTCTTCCTCGGCCTGGAGTACTTCTGCAACGAAGGCGATGAGCTTTGGGAGATGGAGGACAATGACTTTATTGCCATGGCGACCGAAGAGCTCGAGCGCATCGGAATTATTGACAATAACGCCGTGCTTGACGCGACCCGCATCAAGGTGCGGAAGGCTTACCCCGCATATTTCGGGACGTACAAGGAGATTGGGCGGCTGAGGGAGTGGCTGGACCGCATTGACAATCTGTTTTGCATCGGGCGCAATGGCCAGCACCGCTACAACAATATGGACCATTCCATGCTGACCGCCATGGCCGCCGTCCGCTGCATCACCGGCCAGGGCGCGGCAGACGGACAGAGAGGCGCCGACGGGCAGAGCGGTGCGGCTGATGCGAAGCGGGCCGTGTGGGATGTAAACACCGAACAGGATTACCATGAAAGCAAATAAACAGACCATAATCCATGTAGTGCTGATCGCCATAGTGTTTGTGGCGGCGTACAGCTATGTCTTCGACAGCAAGTTGGATTTGAACGGCGATAACGCCACGTATATCGAGCTGGCGCGGAACATGGCGGACGGTCACGGGTACTGCCATATCGGT
>JAFSTI010000189.1 GCA_017450585.1 Bacteroidales bacterium | reverse complement strand
TTTCGACGAATACAGATCCAACGGCTCGACCATCACCTTCTATTACAATTCCGACAAGGTCGCTATCATTGACCTGGGCGACCCTCAGATGGGCCCTGTGGCCCTGCAGTCGTTCAGCCCGACCATCCCGAAGCACATGTATTTCTGCGTGGGCAATGATTGGAAGGGTGACGGAATCGCCCCTCCCCGCTGCTCTTCTCCGTGGACGGACAATGGCCCTGCGACAGAACTCGCATGCGGTTCCGGTCTCGGCCAGATTACGATCAGCGGAAAGCAGACCGGTGGCGGAGTTTCGGCATCCGGCATGGCTTCAGCGCCCGAAATCAGGGCCGCCCGAACCGATATGAAGGTGACGGAAGAAGGCATTCGCAAGGCCTTCGAGCAGCTGCGCTCCGAGTCTGAGGGAAAGACCGGTGAGCAGATCGCGCGCAGCATTATGGAGTACAATAGTAAAGCCAATGAAATGATGCTGTTCGGAGTCGTGACCGGAGAAATGATTGAGATGGCCATCGCGCGCTGTCGGGTCTATCCTCATCCTTCGCTGCTTACGACTACTGGCAATATGCTGCTCGTGGCGGATGATCCAAAGACCGCGCTTGAATACTTCGAGAGTGCTTCGAAGGTCCAGCCTGACTTCGAAGAGCCGCTCTACGGCCAGATCGAGAGTCTGCTCGATATGGGGCAAATCGAAAAGGCCCACAGGGTTGTTCCCAAAGTCATCGAGGTCACTGCGAAGCGGCGTGAACCGGACGGTAAGGCCTGGCTATATAAGGCCATGCTCGATGCCCAGAGGAACCCGGTAGAAGCCGCAGGCGCTCTTTTCAAGTCGCTCTCGCTCGGCTATTTCGGCGAGAATACGGTAAGTCTGATAAGTTCGCTTCTGAACGAAATCGACAGGGCTGAGATGAACGCCTCGCTGGACAAGCAGGACTTTATGAGCCTGATCAATCAGGTCTTTACCTCAGAAAACCTGGAGAATATCCGTAAGGGCATTACTTACGGCGATGATGATTTCTTCCCTGCGGACGATGCCGGTTTCAACGCCACTCCCGCAGGCGATCTGGAAGCCAATTTCCGCAACAATGCCCGTATAGCAGGAGATTACGAGGCTCGCAGTGACCAGCACTGGGACAAGGCCGATAAGGCTGCCCAGAAGGGCCCTGCCATAAGCTTGCTCTACGCTATGGAGGCGGCATACCTGCCTGACAATATGTCCAGGCTCATGGAAGAAGCCAAGAATCGTCCCGAAACGCAGAAAGCCCTTCAAAACAATGCTGATGCCCGAAAGGCAATTGCGGCTATCGAGGTCCCGGAAAGCCTGCGCAAAGGACTCGAAGAATCCTACGTAAGACTGACCAAAGCCCAGTGCTTCGAATACAATGTGGACGGCTTCTATCTGCTCGATGCCCGCGCTTTCTGGTGTCTCCGTCTTCTGGAGCGCTACTATAAATACCGTCTGGACTATGTCTACGGCGTATTCGGCGACTTCGACGATGAGACCCGCACTTTCCGGGGTTTCCTGCCCGAAGGTTTCAAGACCAATATCCTAAATCACGTACATCGCACCGACAAGGATATCGCGATGTGGACGGTTATGGAAAAGAAGCAGCTGGATGAAGCGATAACGCTAAATAAAAAGTGTGTTAAGGAGTTCGATGCGTGGGGCAGAGCCCATCCGAATGCATCAGATGACGCCATCGACCGGGCAATGCGCCGAATCTTCAGGCCTTATCGTATCCTGACGGAGGTGACTCATCCCCTCGAACGGCTTAATCAGATAGAGGTACCTTCCGAGACTGAAAAGGTCAATTCGGATATGGTCTACTATAATAACACTATCCGTCCGGTTCTGGTCGAGTGGTGGAAGGATATCTCCAAGTACTGCTCGTACTGCTTCGACAGCAATGTAAGTAACTACTTCTGGTACAGAACGCTGGCCCTGATTTATAATGAGTACGGCTCTACCTTCTCTTCCAAGGCTATCGTGGGCGAAAGCCTTCATGATTTCCGCATGAGAATACTCAAGGTCCAGGCCGAGATCAAGGAAGAGGAGTGGCAGGATCACCTGGAGGCGATAGCCGAACACGAGCAGGCGGAAAAGGACGCCCGCGACCTGGCTGAATTCAAGGGCCGGCAGTGGTACGGCCTGAGCGACCTATTCCTCTCTATGCAGACCCCGCTGGGCGAAATCAGCGTAGGCCTGAAGGAAGGCAAGCTGGGCTTCCACCTCGACGTGGAGAAATCCTATGTCAGACCTGAGCCGCTCGACGCCAAGAAGGTTACATCTTCCGTTCTGACGGACGAGAATGTCAACGGTTTCATCCAAAATACTATCCAGAGTGCGGCTAATGCTATGGGACTTGGCGGCATGCCCGCCGGAAACGTCATCCTGGGCATGAGAGCCCTCGACGGCAGGCTTATTGACACCAAGGATGAAACCAAATACAACATTTCCCGCGACTCCGCCGGCAATCTGCTGATACAGAAAACGGACAGCCGGAAGTACGACCTCGCCGGGGCTGGCACCGTCACGTCCGAGAACATCCAGGTCGGAAGGATCAAGGCGCGCCGCGATGTGGCCACATATGGATTCGGCGGTTTCTTCTCTGTTTCAGGAGGCAGTACGGTAATAAGAAAATAATATGAAACGATTCTTGATTTTACTTGCATTGGCATGCACTACTATCGCCCGCGCTCAGGAGGAACCGGAGCCGCCCGGGTGGTTCAATGTATCCGTTCTTTCATTCGTCGCTAACGGCCTTACTGACAGGAGCAACGCTCCGATCCAGTATATAATGGTCACCGATAAGACACTCAGGGAGAATGAGGAGCTGTTCAGCCAGTATAATACCTTGCTGGATGAAATTACCCAGGAATATATGAACCAGACAGTTCCCGAGACTGTCAGGATGATGGAGCAGGCGATAAGGGAGCTGCACGAGAATCTCAGGGATAACCCGAATCCGGAACTCCAGGCTGCTCTGGACGAAATGACCCGGGAATTCGAAAGGCAGAAGAAAGAGGCGATGGCGCAGTATGTAAAGCCGTCCAAGGCTTATTCATATGATCCGGCGACCATGCTCCGTAGGCTTAAGTCTATCGCCGTAAACCAGAAGATATATTCTGGCTACTGGGAGGCCGGAAACGGAGTTTATTGTGTTATAGAAGCACCCCGTTATTGCAGTCTTGACGAGGATGACAAGTATACTCACACGAAGATTACCATTGCGGAAGAAGACCGCATTAAATGGGGCTTCATCGACGAAAACGGCCGCCAGATTGCTCCATTCCAGTATAGTTGGGTTAATGCGAACGCTATCCATCCGGACGCATTCCCCGATATGGACCTGATGTTCGTCTATAAGCGGGACCCGGACGGAAGCGTCCATGCCGGAGCCCTTAACTACCGCGGTCAGGCCCGGATTCCATTCATCTACGATGATAACCATATAGATGTCTATCTCCGAGAGGAATTCGTGCCCTTTGAGAAGAATGGCAAAATCGGTCTTCTGAGCATCCATGGCGGCAGGGTAGTGCTTCCCTTTGAATTCGAGTCTTTTAAACGCGTAGCGGACGGCTGGTGCGTAAGTAAGGACGGCACCCACTACGGTCTGGTTAATCTCGAGACGGGCAGACTCGTAACCCCTCTGAAGTATGCGGGCCTGTGGGACAAGAGCGATCCTTCGTTCTACACATTCGACGGGAAGATTGACTATTATGATGAGTTTGGTCATCTCGTGCGGACGGAAGACATGCCGAAAGAAGAATATGACGAAGAATAATACTGATTGAGATATGAAACGAATCCTTTTATTCCTTGTAGCGGCGGCGATGATCCTGCCCTGCAACGCCCAGAACAAGGCCTTCGAAAAGGCCCTTGGAGACAAATTCGCTTTCGCCGGCCTCGAGACGGCTAAGCTGATTCCATCTTTCGCCACTGAGATTTCCGAACTCAGCGTGGACCCCCGCAGCGAAAGCAAACCGATGAAAGACGAGGTATTCTTCTTTACGAACTCGGACATCACCAAGGTTCCGGCCGCCAAGGTACAGGCCTACCTCCAGGAAGTCTATAAGGCCGTGAAGAATGCCGCCGACGACGGACATGTCTATAAGTCCAAGGGAACCGGGAGCCAGCGGGGAGAAGAAATCCTCAGCGCGCCCACCACGGATAAACCCGCCGCGACCATCATTTACCTGTATAAGCATGATGGCAAGTGGTTCGAGATCTCGGCAGGACACAAAGCCTATTTCCGGAAATTCGCCAAGCAATATCCGGACAATAAGTTCATCGGCGTCGGAATTACCGTTAAAGAGCTGCTCGGCAGCGTGGAGTAGCAAAATACGCTTCCGGGAGTTCGTGGAGGTTATACCTCGATGCCATGGACTCGCCGTATGCCCCGGCGCTGCGCACTGCGATGAAATCGCCGCGGTGGCAGCGGTCCAGCGAAACGGCCTTGCCGAAGACATCTGAACTTTCGCATACCGGCCCTACTACATCGTAAATGTCCTCGTCTTCGGATGAGGACAAGTTTTCTATACGGTGATAGGCGTGGTAAAGCGCCGGTCTTATCAGCTCGGTCATGCTGCCGTCGATTATGGCGAACTGCCTGGTGGTTCCCTGCTTTACATAGAGCACACGGCAGATAAGCGTCCCGCAGGGCGCGACGATGCTGCGTCCCGGCTCGAAGTGGACCACGGTCCCTTCAGGGAGCTGGAGATGATTCCGGAAGACCTCGAAATATGTAGCGAAATCGGCTATCGGCAGATGGTTCGGATGCTCATACTCGATACCCAGGCCTCCGCCCACATTGATGTCGCCCAGCGGCAGCCCCGCGCGGTCCAGATGGCCGGCGAGGTAATTAATCCTATTGCACAAAGCCTTGAAATCGGCCATGTCCGTAATCTGCGATCCTATATGGAAATGAAGCCCGCGGTACTCGATCCCCGGCAGGGCCATGGCTTCCCGCAGGACGTCGTCTAGCAGTTCGTAATTGACCCCGAACTTATTCTCTGACAGCCCGGTAGTGATGTTCGCATGGGTGTGCGCGCCGATGTCGGGATTGACCCGGATGCTGACCGGGGCCTTCACTCCCGCCTCACAGGCCAGTTCCGAAATTACCCTGAGCTCCTCGGGGGACTCCACATTGAACCTGCCGATGCCGGCCTCCAGTCCAAGCTTGATCTCCCAGTCGCTCTTTCCCACTCCCGCGAACACGATGTCACCGGGCTTGAAACCCGCATCCAGTGCAGCCCGGACCTCTCCGCCGCTCACGCAATCCGCGCCGAGGCCAGCGGAAGCGATCTCGCGAAGGATGACCGGGTTAAAATTGGCCTTAACCGCATAATGCAGGCGGTACAGGGGGCTCTTTCCGGCTTCGGCGAGCGCGCGCTGCAGGGTGCGGCGCAGAAGGCCGAGGTCGTAGTAGTAGAAGGGAGTCCGAAGTGAGCCGAACTCCTGTAGAGGGAAGTCGCCCTTGATCATCGCTCCGAGAATAAGCAGTCACTGAGGGCTTTGAGCGCGGCGCCCTTGTCCTCTTCTTTCACGAGGAAGGAGATGTTGTAATTGCTGCCGCCGTAGGAGACCATGCGCACGGGGATGTCCTTCATCGCGCTCATCGCCTTGGTCTCGAAGCCCAGGTTCTCCCAGTCCATGTCGCCCACCACGCAGACGATGCACATGTCCAGGTCCACGGTCACTGTGCCGTAGCGCTTCAGGTCGTGCACGATCTCGCCCAGGTGCCGGGTGTCGTCGATTGATACGGACACGCCGACCTCGGAGGTGCAGATCATGTCAATGGAGGTCTTGTAACTCTCGAATATCTCGAACACCTTGCGCAGGAAACCGTGCGCCAGGAGCATGCGGGACGATTTGATCTTGATAGCGGTGATATTGTCCTTAGCCGCGACCGCCTTGATCGCGCCGCGCTCGGTCTTATTGTCAATAAGGGTGCCGGGCGCCTTCGGCTCCATGGTGTTCAGCAGGCGGACGGGGATGTTCGCGTACTTGGCCGGGAGGATGCAGGTCGGGTGCAATATCTTCGCGCCGAAGTATGCGAGCTCCGCAGCCTCGTCGAACGAGAGGTGCCTCACCGGGCGGGTGTCCTTCACGATGCGGGGGTCATTGTCATGCATGCCGTCGATGTCGGTCCAGATCTGGATCTCCTCCGCGCCGATGGCCGCGCCGATCCGCGATGCGCTGTAGTCGGAGCCGCCGCGCTGCAGGTTGTCAATCCCGTCCTGCGAATTCCGGCAGATGAAGCCTTGGGTGATGTATGCATCCGCGCCCTTGCACGCCGCGAGCGTCTTTTTGATGTGTGCAGCAATATAGTCCTGATCCGGCTCGCCCTGCAGGTCCAGCCGCATGAACTCCAGCGCGTCCAGCAGGCATGCGTTTACACCGCACTCCTGCAGGTACCAGGTCATCAGGTGGGTGGATATGATTTCGCCCTGGGCGAGGATTACTTTCTCCTCGGCCTGGGTGAACAGTTGTTTGCTGAAGGAACTGATGTATTCGAAGATCTCGTTTACATAGGTGAAGGCCTTCGACTTATACTCCTCGGTGGAGTACAGTTCGTCGATGGTGCGTTTGTACTTGCCGGCGAGCGTGCTGACGGTGTCGCGGACTCCGTCAATGTTCTTATTATAAAGATAGCCGGCGATCTCCACCAGACTGTTGGTGGTGCCGGACATCGCGGACAGGACGTAGATCTGCGCCCCGTTTTCTTTTACCAGACCGGCCACATGCTGGATGCGGGCCGCGGAACCGACGGAAGTACCTCCGAATTTCAGAACTTTCATGACTACTAACTTTTGTATCCGTGCAAATATATGAAAAATGATTATATTTGTAACCCGTTATGCAAAAATACGGGTTCGACAGCGCTAAATATCTGCAGATTCAGTCAGAGCGCATCAAAGAAAGGATCGCCAAATTCGGCGACAAACTTTACCTCGAGTTCGGAGGGAAATTATTCGACGACCATCACGCCAGCAGGGTACTGCCCGGTTTTCAGCCGGACAGCAAGCTCCAGATGCTCATGCAGCTGGGTGACAGCCTGGAGATCGTCATCGTCATCAGCGCGGTGGACATTGAGAAAAACAAGGTCCGCGCCGACCTGGGTATTACCTATGATATGGATGTGCTCCGCCTTCGCGAGGAATTCGTCGGCAGGGGATTCCTGGTCAGTTCCGTGGTTATAACCCATTATAACGGCCAGTCCAGCGCCGATGCTTATCGCTCCCGCCTGGAACGCATGGGAATCAAGGTTTATTACCATCATACCATCGAAGGCTATCCGAACAATGTCGCTCTGATCGATTCCGAGGAGGGCTTTGGAAAGAACGACTACATCGAGACTACCCGTCCGCTGGTAGTCGTGACGGCCCCGGGCCCCGGCAGCGGAAAGATGGCCGTCTGCCTCAGCCAGCTGTATCAGGAAAACCGCAGGGGAGTGAAGGCCGGATATGCCAAGTTCGAGACCTTCCCCGTCTGGAACCTGCCACTGAAACATCCCGTCAATGTCGCATACGAAGCTGCCACGGCCGACCTGAACGACGTGAACATGATCGATCCGTTCCATCTGGAAGCATACGGGCAGACTGCGGTCAATTATAACCGCGACATAGAGATCTTCCCCGTGCTGAACGCCCTCTTCGAAGGAATCTACGGCGAGAACCCGTATAAGTCACCCACCGATATGGGGGTCAATATGATAGGCTTCTGCCTCAGCGACGAGGAGGTTTGTATCCAGGCCGCCAAGGATGAGATAATCCGCCGTTACTATGCAGCCCTGAACCGTCTGGCGGAGGGCGACTGTAACGATAATGAAGTCAATAAGATAGCCCTGCTGATGAAGCAGCTTAAGATCACTACGGACGACCGCCGCTGCACCGTCGCGGCCCGCGAGCGCAAAGAACGCTCCGGCCAGCCGTCCGCCGCCATCGAACTTTCAGACGGCACGCTTATCAGCGCCGAGACTTCCTCCCTGCTGGGCCCGAGCGCGGCTCTCATACTGAACGCCACCAAGCACCTGGCCGGAATAGACCATTCCGTCAAACTCATCTCCCAGAGTGTCATTGAGCCTATACAGCGCACGAAAGTGTCCTTCCTGCACGGGCACAATCCCAGGCTTCATACCGACGAAGTTCTGGTCGCCCTGTCCATACTCAGCCGCATAGACGACAATTGCGCCCGCGCCCTTGAAAAACTTCCTGAACTGAAAGGCTGCCAGGTCCACTCCACAGTTATGCTCAGCGAGGTCGACCGCAAGATCTTCAACAAACTCGGCGTCGAACTCACATGCGACCCGGTGAAGAAAAAAGGATGATTTTCCCTTTCGATTCGAAAATAATAGTACATTTGCAATTATTATAAACCTGCCTTTATGCCGCTACAGTAAATGGCCGAAAACATCATTATCGACATCGAGCATGTCTCCAAATCTTTCGGGGACACCCATGTCCTTAAGGACATCAACCTTTGGATTAAAAAAGGTGAGTTCGTGACCCTTCTGGGTCCGTCCGGCTGCGGCAAGACCACACTACTCCGAATCATAGGCGGATTCGTCAATCCCGACGAAGGCCGCGTCATGCTCGGAGGCAAGGATCTTGTCGGCATCCCGCCTTACCAGAGACCGTTGAACACCGTCTTCCAGCGTTACGCGCTTTTTCCGCACCTGAATGTTTATGACAATATCGCATTCGGTCTGAAACTCCAGCATGTACCTCAGGACGAGATAGACAAGACGGTGCGCAAGATGCTTAAACTTGTGAGTCTGACCGATTATGAAGAACGTGACGTGGACTCGCTGTCCGGCGGACAGCAGCAGCGGGTCGCCATCGCGAGGGCCCTTGCCAACAGGCCACAGGTTCTTCTGCTCGACGAGCCTCTCAGCGCCCTCGACCTGAAAATGCGCAAGGACATGCAGATCGAGCTTAAAGAGATGCATAAGCGCCTGGGAATCACGTTCATATATGTGACCCACGACCAGGAAGAGGCCCTGACGCTTTCGGATACCATAGTGGTGATGCGCGAGGGCGCCATCCAGCAGATAGGCACGCCTACCGACATCTATAACGAGCCCAAGAACTCCTTCGTGGCCTCCTTTATCGGAGATTCCAATATCCTGAACGGCACGATGATATGCGATCGCAAGGTGCGCTTCATCGAGCACGACTTCGAATGTGTGGATGAGGGCTTCGGTGAGGATAACCCCGTCGATGTAGTAATCCGTCCCGAAGATATCTATCTCTTCACCAAGACGGAAGCCGGACAGTTCACCGGTACCGTGAAGTCCTGCACCTTCAAGGGGGTCCACTATGAGATGTTCGTGGATACCGACGAAGGCTATGAGCTTCAGATACAGGATTACAATGCTTTCGAACCCGGCACCCACGTGGGTATGCTCATCAAGCCTCAGGATATACAGGTCATGCGCAAGTCCAAGGTCGTCAATGAGATTGAGGGCGAAATCGTGGACGAGAGCCATGTGAGTATGATGGACGGTGTGTTCGAGTGCAAAGTCCCGTCCGGTTTCGCACCCGGCGACAAGGTGGAGGTGCGCGTAGCCTTTGATAAGGTGGAACTGATGGACTACCAGGAAGAGGGAGTCGTGGCCGGCGAGGTTAAGTACGTACTCTACAAGGGTAACCACTACCATTTGGGTGTGCAGACGGACTCCGGTTTCTACCTGCGTGTCGATACCCAGGATGTCTATGACGACGGAGACCTGGTGGGTATCAATATCGCTGCGAAGAACATAAAGATACTTCCGAAAAATGAGTAAGAGGTCTACCTGGAGCATCCCGTATGTGATCTTTATGGTCCTGTTCGTGGTTCTGCCTCTGGTCCTGGTTATCATTTATGCTTTCCAGGGCCCTGACGGCAGGTTCACGTTCTCAAATATCACCCGGTTCTTTACGGATCGGGATGCGCTGGGAACTTTCGCGGTCTCCATCGAAGTAGCCATAGAGAACACCCTGATCTGCATCCTGCTCGGCTATCCGGCCGCATGGATACTGGCCAACAAAGATCTGAACCGCAGCGCGGTGACCATCATCCTTTTCATCATGCCGATGTGGATCAATGCCCTGATGCGTACGCTGGCGACCGCCGAGCTCTTCAATATGCTGGGCATCACCCTGGGCAAGGGAACTCTACTTTTCGGTATGGTTTACGACTATCTGCCGTTCATGATATATCCCATCTACAATGTGCTGGTCAAGATGGACAAATCCTATCCCGAGGCCGCACAGGATCTGGGTGCTACGCCCTGGCAGGTGTTCTGGAGGGTTACCGTCCCCCTGTCCATGCCCGGTATAACCAGTGGGGTAATGATGGTATTCATGCCCACGGTGTCGACCTTCGCCATTTCCGAGTTCCTCACGAACAATAAGATAAAGCTCTTCGGTACCATCATTCAGGAGAATATCAACTCCTCGATGTGGAACTACGGCGCCGCGCTTGCTCTCATAATGCTGATAATCATAGGTGTAACATCGCTCTTCCAGGGAGGGCAGAAAGATGCGGAGGAGGCGCTGATCTGATGAAAAAGATTATTGCCAAAGTATACCTCTGGGTCCTGCTGATCCTTCTCTACGCTCCGCTGGTTTTTATCGCGGTGTTCTCGTTCACTGAGAGCCGGGTGCTGGGCAGCTGGACCGGATTCTCCACGAAACTGTATGCCAATCTTTTCACCGGTAACATGCAGGGCAGCAGCTCTCTGCTCACGGCCGTGGAGAACACGCTCCTGATCGCGCTCGTCTCCGCGGGCGTCGCCATGATACTCGGTACTATTGCCGCTATCGGTATATACAACCTGCACGGGCGCAAACGGCAGGCTGTGCTTTTTGTCAATAATATCCCGATGATCAATCCGGACGTCATTACCGGTGTGTCGCTCTTCCTGCTGTTCGTGTTCCTGCACTTCAGCCAGGGCTATATGACGGTCATATTGGCCCACATCACATTCGGAACTCCGTATGTCGTGCTCAGCGTCCTGCCCAAGCTCCGCCAGATGAATCCCAATATCTATGAGGCGGCGCTCGATCTGGGCGCGACGCCCGCGCAGGCGCTGTGGAAGGTGCTGATCCCGGAACTGCGGCCCGGCATGATCTCCGGCTTCATATTGGCCTTTACCATGTCCCTGGACGACTTCGCCGTGACTTTCTTCACGCGCGGCACCATCGGTCTGGACACCCTTTCCACGTATATTTACGCGGACGCCCGCAAAGGCGGCCTCACGCCCGAACTGCGTCCGCTCATGACATTGATATTCATAATAATCCTCGTCCTTCTGGTGGTAATCAACCTCCGCCAGGCACGGGCGAAAAACAGTGTTACAGCCAGATGAAAAAACTATTCGCTTTTGTGGCGGCAGCCATGATGGTGTGCGCCTGTGGTGGGGACCGCAGCACGCTGCTCAAGGTCTACAATTGGTCGGACTACATCGATGAGTCCGTGATCCCGGAGTTCGAACAGTGGTATGAGGAGCAGACGGGAGAGAAAGTCCATGTGATTTATCAGACCTTCGATGTTAATGAGACCATGCTTTCGAAGATCGAGAAAGGACATGAGGACTTCGACGTGGTGTGCCCTTCCGACTATATCATCGAGCGCATGCTCGCAAGTGACCTGCTGCTTCCCATCGACAGGGATTTTGGCGATACTCCGAACTATATCGATTCTAACCTTTCACCCTATATCCGTGCCTGCTTCGATAAGATGGAGGGAGGTGATAAGAATGCCAATGATTATGCCGTCGGTTACATGTGGGGTACCACCGGTATCCTGTACAATGCCAAGTATGTGACTGATGAAGAGGCTTCTACCTGGGAGATCATCCGTAATCCCAAGTTCGCGGACCGCATCTTCATCAAGGACTCCGCCCGTGATGTCTTCTCCCAGATCATCCTTCTCCTGCGCCAGAAGCAGATTCAGGCCGGAGAAGTCACTCTGGACGAGCTTATGCATGACTCATCCGAGCAGTCGATGCTCGACGTGGAGAACTACATGAAGCAGGTCAAGGAACTCGTGGCCGGATGGGAGGCTGATTTCGGCAAGGAGCAGATGACGCAGGAGCGCGGCTGGATCAACCTCACCTGGAGCGGCGATGCCGTTTGGGCTATCGAGGAAGCTGCCGAGATGGGCGTGGATCTGCGCTACTCCCTCCCGAAGGAAGGATTCACGGTCTGGTTCGACGGCTGGGTAATCCCCAAGTATGCTGTCAATACGAAGGCCGCCAAGTACTGGATTGACTTCATGAGCCGTCCGGACATCGTCATACGCAATGTCGATGTGACCGGCTATGTGTCTGTGAGCGGTGCCCCCGAGGTCCTCGAGGCCTTTACCGATGAGGAGTGCGAGCCTTTGGACCTGTCTTATTTCTTCGGCCCCGATGCCACTTCCGTGTGCGCCGATCCCGTGCTCTATCCGGATCGCGCCGACATCGAGCGTAGCACCCAGGAGCATGACTGGGGTGACAAGACTCCCGAGCTCGTGGCTATGTGGAGCCGCGTTAAGGGGGAGAATGCCAATGCCACTACAGTTATCGTGATAGCCGTCGTACTCGCGGCCGCAGTCGTCTTCGCCGTCTACAAGCGTGTTACTTCACGCAACCATGGCCGCCGTTCCGCTAATAAACGTACTAAAACCGCAAAGAAATGAGCCCTGAAACCGTAAACGCCCTGGACAGCATCCAGGTGACATTGAATGCCGGCGGCATGAATACGATCAATATCGTGCTGGCATTCGTGATGTTCGGTGTCGCTCTCGGCATCAAGCCTTCCATGTTCGCGGAGGTATTCCGTAAACCCAAGTCCGTCCTTCTAGGAATGTGCTGCCAGCTCATATTGCTGCCCCTGTTCACATTCCTTCTCGCCCTGGCCCTCGGTCCCGCCATTTCCTGGACCATGGCCCTGGGTATGATACTGGTGGCTTCGTGCCCCGGCGGCAATATTTCCAATTTCATGTCTTCATTGTCCAAAGCCAATATCGAACTGTCGGTGAGTCTTACCGCTATCAGTACCGCCCTCGCCGTGCTGATGACACCGTTCAATTTCTGGCTTTATGGCAATCTGTACCTGCACGCGGCCGACATCGCCGGTGAGGTGCCGCATCTCGTCATTCCGCTCTGGGACGTGCTGAAGACCATCTTCGTGCTTCTGGGCGTTCCTCTGACGCTCGGTATCCTGACTGCCCACTTCCTTCCGAAAGTCGCCGCCGCTCTCAAGAAGCCGCTCCAGTGGCTGAGCATCATCTTCTTCCTGGCAATGGTGGTCCTTTCGTTCTGGGGCAATAGGGTTGCGTTCCTGCAGTGCATAAAGTACATCTTCGTCATTGTCCTGATACACAACCTGCTGGCTCTGGCCATAGGCTTCAGTACCGCCAGCGCGTTCAAATTGCCCTATGCTGACAGGCGCACCCTGACCATCGAGACCGGTATCCAGAACAGCGGGCTGGGTCTGGTACTTCTGCTCGGGACGTCCCTGTTCGCGAATTTCCCGCCGCACGGAGGTATGCTGGTCATTACCGCATGGTGGGGCGTCTGGCATATTATCAGCGGTCTGACCATCAGCACCGTATTCGCATTGGCTGACCGAAAGAAAAAGGCCTGATGCAGATCTGGGAGGACAGCCTCGGCTATTCGCTGGGCAGGGTGTACGTGGACGGCTGCACGCGCGGCTGTTTCCGGCGTTACACGGTCCACGGCCGGGAGAATATCCCCACGGACGGGGCCGTGATATATGCCCCGAACCATTGCAATACGCTGATGGATGCGCTGGTCGTGCTCCGTGGCTGCAAAGGTCCGATTACCTTCGGCGCCAGGTATGACATTTTCCAGAAGAGCCCTGTCATTTCTTCGATACTCCGCTGGCTTAAGATTGTCCCTCTGGCCCGCAGCCGTGACGGTGTCGATACCGTTTCCTTTAACCAGAATATTTTCGAGGAAGTGGTCGTGTCCCTGTCTCACGGAGTTCCGTTCTGCATTTTCCCTGAAGGGACGCATCGGACCAAACGCTCCCTCCAGCCTTTGAAGAAGGGAGTGTTCAGAGTCGCCTTGCAGGCAGCACGTACACTTTCCGGTCCGGTTTACATCGTCCCTGTCGGCCTTGACTATGAGTCGTATTTCCGCAGCGGCATGGACTTTACGATAAGCTATGGCGAGCCGATGAATATCAGTGAGTACGTGGCTGCTCATCCCGATGTCGGCGATTCCGCCAGCCTGAAACCGCTCGCTGATGAATTGTTCCGCAGGATGTCGTCGCTGATCACTTATTTCCCGGATGACGAGAACTACGATGCGGCTTTCGCCGCCTGGCAGCGGGAACATCGCCCTTCTGTCTGGAGGAAGATCATTTCGATCCTTCTTTTCCCTTTGACGCTTGTGACCGGTGTTCTGGCTCTGCCGGTCTGGCTGCCGGCCGGACTGATTGTCCGTAAGCTTCGTGATAAGGCATGGTCCAACACCGCACGTTTTGGCTTTAAACTTGTCCTGCTGCCGCTGTTGGTTCTTTTGGCTGCTGTACTCGGATTCATCTTCCTGCCGTGGTGGGGCGCTGTCGCCCTGATTATTGCGGTAGCACTCTCACCCAGGCTGTTTTACCTGCTCACCGCTTCATTGCACTGAATATGAAAAGATTGGCTTTTGCCGTACTCGCATTTTTCCTTTGCGCTGCCCTTCGTGCTGAGGTGAAACTCGCACCGTTGTTTACTGACAATATGGTTCTCCAGCAGAATGCGGATGTCCGCTTCTGGGGAACGGCCCGCGCCGGGGCTCGCGTGACCTTGCTTACTTCCTGGGATAAGGCTCGCTATGTGGCTCCGGTCGCAAAAGACGGCAGCTGGTCCCTGTCACTGCACACGCCCTCTTGGGGCGGCCCGTATACCGTGAGCGTCAGCGACGGCAAAGGCGCTCCGGTGGTCCTGGAGAATGTACTTATCGGTGACGTGTGGCTCTGCGGCGGCCAGTCGAACATGGAGATGGCTATTGAAAACAATGTCACCGGCATGGCGCGTACTCTCGCCGAGGCTTCGTCGCATACCGGTGTGCGTATTTTTCATGTGAACAATACCACCGCTCTGGAGCCTTCGTCTGTGCTGAACGTGCGGCACGGTGGCTGGAATA
>JAFSTI010000188.1 GCA_017450585.1 Bacteroidales bacterium | reverse complement strand
GAAGTAAAAGCCTCTGCTCCGACTATGTTTTTACCATATATGTGGGCGGAGGAAGCCATCTCGGTACAGGCATAGTCGAAGTTATACCTCGGCCAGGCCCAGAATTCCGCAATCGGCTCGTCGGCGCGGCCGGCATAGGTAAGTTCGTCAGTAAGGCAGCGACGATATGCTTCGATAGAGAGATTCAGCCCCTTTCCATGAGCGAGAGACGATATATTATCCGTATAGTTCTCCAGCATCAGTTCAGAAATAGTCTTCCTAAAGTCCCATAGGAAACGCTCTGAAATCTCCCGGCTTCCGATTATTTTGCCCGCTATCACAGGCAGATACGGAGTCGGATCATAACCTCTCCGATCCTTAAATTCCCGGATATACTCCGGAGTCCAGTTCTGTGATCCTGACTCCCAGCTGTCAATATGTGTGGAGACAAAGGTGTTCCCGACTGCCCAGGGCGACTCGTCCGCCAGAGAGCCTATCAGTTTCTCAAAATGCAGCGTAGACGCGTCCTTTCTGAGGCGGTCACACTCGTAACCCACTCCGGCGTGCGGCGAAGTGTGATTAGTCTTCCCTGTAGTCGTATGACCGATGCGCAGTATGGTCCAGTCTCCCGACGGGACCTCCCAATCGAGCTCTCCGTCCCCATTCATCCTGTCTGATATGTCACGAACCTCTCCCACTGGTACGGGCACCCCCTCGGACGCATCCGGGTAGCATGCCAGCATGTTTACGGTATTGATCGGAGGAGCGGCCATAGACTTCTGTTCAATACAGTTTATTCTGTCCCGGCAGAAATCCACACCGCTTATCCCGATAGTCTTCATCTGCTCTCCCGGTTTGGATGCTTCGATCAGCAAAAGCCTGTATTTTCGAAAACTCTGCTCCGGGAAATCTATAGTAATAGAGGGAGCAAATCCCTTAAATGGCTTAATATCACAATATCCGCCATCCCTGTCCAGCCCCTGGAGCTTTCCTTCCAGAATCCAGTTCTTTCCTCCAAGCGTAATGGTCATGCCACAGACCGGAACTTCTTCCGAGAATTCGAAGTCCACATAAACCGGGGATTCCCTGACCGGCCTGGGGAACGGTACCTGGGTCCTGGGATCACGGTCCAGCATCCTGAACGTGTGGAATGGTTCAGACTTGGCATTGCTGGTCACCTTCGGATTCAGGGCTGAGATCCCTTCCTCTCCCTTTGCCGGTGTAGGAAAGGCGAGTACGGTGATATCCCTGTAATAGCCGTCGACGGCCGCCGGCTGCGAAAGATTAGCCTTGATGCGGCACGGTCCCTGGACGGCGGTTTCGCTCCATACCACCTTCTGCATGGATTTATCTACCGGAATCCACGGTCCTCCGCTGCCGCACCAGCCGCCGTCATTGTTCATATTGACCTTAAGACACAGGCGCTTCGCCTCGCCCAGCATGAAAGAAAAGAGCTCCCGCCACGGTTCCGACGCGAAGGGATAAAGCCCCTTGGGCTCACCCTTATCCACTTCCATTATTATAACCCCTCCGATGCCTGCATTCTTCATCGCTTCCAGATCGGCCGTGATCCCTTCACGGCTGAGATTGCCATTGACCCAGAACCAATAAACCCACGGTTTACAATCCTCCGGCGGGTTCTGAAAGCTCTGAACTGACAGCTCCGTACCGACTGCGGAGAACGACGAAAACGCCAGAAACAGGCAGAGAAAAAGGCACACCGGGAGCGCACATCTTCTGTATAAGGGGTACATATCGTTTTTCATTGTTTGTGTAAATGTACTAATATTTTTATATTTGACACCAGTATTTGTTCACGAGAATGAAAAGGTACCTGCGACTGCTCACCGTCGGTGCGATGCTGACAACCCTCGCCTCCTGCGGCGTAGATGAAGACGCCCCGATCCTGAAGGGCTCACGCAGCTTCACGGCCACTACGGAGCCCGTAATCCCTGTCAGGACCGCATTGGATGAAGGTTTTAACGTGACTTGGTCCACCCGTGACCAGGTCGCCATCATCACTGACGCAGGTATTGAAAGAGCCGTCGTTTCGTCCGTGAACGCCACCGGCACCGAAGCCCGGATCAGCGCCGACATCACCGGCTCGCAGCTATATTGCACCATATCCCCATTCAGCGCGGCGGTAAGCACAAGCGGCAGTATTGTCAATGTCAATATCCCCACCGCCCAGAGCGCGACTGCCGGTAATTACGATCCGGCCGCCATGGTCTCATACAGCCGGGTGGAAGGCTCCAAGCTCTCGTTTAAGAACGCCGTCGCTCTGCTGGAATTCTCCGTCGCCTCGGACGACGCCATCACCGGCCTTACCATCGAGGCCGACCAGGACATCGCAGGCCCCGTAAGCGTTAATCTTGAGGACAATAGCATCTCCGGCGAGGGCGGCAGCAAGTCCGTGAGCGTCACCGGCCCTATTGCCAAAGACACCCGCTACTTCATAGCGATCCGGCCTGGCACGTTCTCGACCTTCACCGTGACCTTCACCCGCTCCGACGGCACGAAGGCCACCGCCACTCGCACTGCGGTAGGGACAGTCTCCCGCAGCTCGCACGTCTTCCTCGGGGACTTTAACATACCAGCCGAGAAATGGGTAGGCAGCGAGGCATGGTATGTCGCCAAATATGAGGAATTCATCGCGGAACGCAAGGACGCCGGGCAGCACACCTCTTCCAAGACCCATGTCATGGGTAAGAAATTTGAAGGTCTGACCATCACTGCCGCAAAGCTCGAGAAGCTCGCCGACCCGAACTGGGAGCCCACCGCCACGATGAATTACCGCGAGGATACTCCCAAAGCCTACCTGCGTCCTTATAAAGTCGCTTCCATCTTCCCGAACGGAATGCCCTCGCCCAAGGATGTGAATCAGGGCTCTCTCCCTGACTGCGGGGCGCTGGCCATGCTGGCGGACCTTGCCTACATGTGTCCCCAGTTCGTGAAGGACATGGTCCGGGCCGATACGGACAGCACCTTCGTCGTAAAGATGTACCTTCCTGACGGAACCAGGACCGAGGTGGGCGTAAAATCCACCTTCCTCGCGAACGACACCAAAATCATCCAGTGCACCGGGAAGAATAACAATCCCTGCTGGAGTTCCATTCTTGAGAAGGCGCTCTTTAAGTACAATGAGGTTTTCGATAAGTTCAATCCCATCGGCGGCACCGGCCCCGTCCCTATCATAGCGATGCTGACCGGGCGCGGCGAGTGCGTGGATTATAAGCCGAAAATCATCGGTGAGATGAGCGCTGACCAAATGCGGGAGATAGTGGACGTCATGCTCCACAACCACCGCTTCCTCATGGTAATGTTCCAGGAAGCTGTGACCACCCCCGAGAATGCTGAATTCGGAAACGTAAACACCGTCACGGCACACGCCTACTCCGGAATGTACTCCTCCAATCCCGGCGCCATCATGGCCGTACGCAACCCCTGGGGCTTTAACAACAAAATCTCAAACACCCCCGGCGAAGGCGTCATGAACATCATCGACGACGAAGTCAAACCCCTCATCGAACTCCGCGTCATGTTCCCCGGCGACGACGCCATCCCCTACATGGTCAAACCTCTCAAGCCCTACCGCTAGGGCCCCCTCGCGGTCCTCTTCATCGGTGCCTTCGGCGGCGCCAAACGGGCGCGAAGACTGTTTCCCAGGCCGACAAGATTTCTCACGCACGCGAGAGGGTTTTCCTGGGACCTTCCTGTTTTTGCAGTGGCGCGTAATTCCCTATAATTCAGTTGATTAATTAAAACATGAGTGACCGCGTGAATTCAAGTGCGAAATGCAACTGTTTCGTCAATCTGGGTTAAAGTTTTAAAAGTTTCAATTGGGGTTGAATAGCCAAGCCTTTTT
>JAFSTI010000187.1 GCA_017450585.1 Bacteroidales bacterium | reverse complement strand
TTCGCCGTAGCTGTCCTTTTGCAGGCTGAAGGCCATCGCATTGATCGTAAAATCGCGGCGCAGCTGATCATCTTCCAGCGTCCCGTTTTCGACAATGGGCTTGCGGGACTCCCGCCGGTCTGATTCTTTCCGGGCACCCACGAACTCAATTTCGTCACCCTTGAAACGCAGCATCGCCGTGCCGAAGTTCTTGAAATACTGCACGTTCGAATGTACGCGTTCGCCCACTTTCCGTGCCAGTTCCAACCCGCTGCCCTCTACGACTATATCGATATCATTATTCTCCCGCCCCAGAAAGCAGTCACGGACATATCCGCCGATTACGAAGGCCCTCACGCCGAGAGCCTCGGCGCATTCAGACACGATCTTGAAGACCGGTTTTTCCAGATATCCTTCAGTTATAGTCATAGCATCTGTCCGTACTGTGGCAGGCTTTTCTCCTGCACGAATCCTTTCTCGCCGCGTTTGAAAACGTATGTGGCGGTGCCGTTGGTGATTATGATATATTTTACTTTCAATATCCCGTAGTACTTAAGGGCCTGCTCCAGGACGGCGGTGTCCAGCTGCACTTCGGGGCGCTTGCATTCCACCACCGTAAGCGGCGATGCATCGCGGCCGTATACCACGATATCCGCGCGCAAGGCTCTCTCGCCCAATCCCACTTCGCTCATCATCATGTGGACGGGCACTCCTGCATTGTCCCGGAGCACGCCGATAAACCATTGCCGCACCTTCTCTTCGGGGGTGAGCGGAACTTCCTTCTTTCTGAGCGGGTCCCAAACCATATTGCAAAAATACACAAATTGCTGATTGCTGCCAATAATTATTACCTTTGTGTCCGTTATGGGCAAATCTTTCGATAAATGGTTTAATGTCTTCATCCTGGCCGGGATGAGCGTGGCGCTGGTACTGGCGACGGCTCTGAAATTTGAATCAGCCTCAGCAGGGCGATGGATGCTGCTGGTGTCGGCATTCGGTTCGCTGATGGGCGTGCTTGCAACCGTGGCCTCTGCGAACGGCCGGATTATCACCTTCCTGTTCGGCCTGCTGGATGTGAGTATCTACGGCGTAATGTGTTTTATAGGGCAGAAGTATGGTAATGCCCTCCTTCACTTCCTATACTTCGTGCCGATGCAGTTCGTCGGCTTTACCCAGTGGCGCAAGAGGGGAGAGAGCGAAGAGAAGAAAGTCAATGCCCGCAGGCTCTCCGCACGGCTTCGCCTGTGGTGCGGCGCCGGCCTGGTCCTGGGCTCGTCCGCCGTTTTCGTCGCGCTGCGTCTTAGCGGCGCTCCGGGTGACACGGCCATTTACGATGCCATCTCGGTAGTGTGCAATGTCATCGGCCAGCTTCTTATGAGCACGGCCTACATGGAGCAGTGGTATTTCTGGATCGGGGTCAATATTTCCTCCATAGTGATGTGGAGTATAACCCTCGCAGGGGATCCGGGCTCATCCTACGCCCTGATCTATATCATCAAGTACTCCTTCTACCTGATCAACTCCTTCAACGGCCTGAGGATCTGGCTGAAGACCTCCAGGGCGGGGGAGGAAGACACTAGTCGAACTAGTGCTGACTAGTTCGACTAGTCCTCCGCCCGGAAGGCGTAGATCGTGTGGCTCCGGAAGGTCTGCCCGGGACGGAGGACGGTGCTGGGCCAGTCAGGTTTGTTCGGGGAGTCAGGATAGTGCTGGGTCTCGAGGCACACGCCGGCGCGGAACTGATAGGGGATTCCGTCTTTACCTTTGTTTTTACCGTTCAGGAAGTTTCCGGTGTAGATCTGTACGCCGGGCTCGTCGGTATACATTTCCATCACTATGCCCGTGGGTTCATAGCGGAGCTCGGCTGATTTGACGGTGATGTCCCCGTTATTATCCAATACCCAGTTGTGATCATAACCGTTTGCATTCGAAATCTGGTCGAAGTCGCGGCACTCGATGTCCTGCCCGATCGGTTTCGGTTTGGAGAAATCCATGGGGGTGCCTTCCACAG
>JAFSTI010000186.1 GCA_017450585.1 Bacteroidales bacterium | reverse complement strand
TTTGATCCTATCGGTCCCTTCTTTGGACCTTTAAGCACACCCGGCGCGGAATTTCAGCCAGATTTACAGCCTTCGCCCGGGTTTCCTCCGGTCCGGCAAACAAATCTTCGGACCGCCGCGGGTTTTCTCCGGGCCGGCTGCGCATCCGCCGGGCTATGGGGAGGGCCCGGCGGCCTTGCCGTCCCAGGAAAACCCTCCCGCATGCGTGGGACAACTGCCGTCCCAGGAAAACCCTCCCGCATGGGTGTCTGACATGTCTTAGGAGCCGAGAGCCCGACTCCTTCGGGACTACCGCTGCGGAGAGGGTATGGGAGGGATTATTTCAGTCGGTCGGTGCCGGATCGGTGGATCAGTGGATTAGTGCGAGAAATACCGTGTTACACAAGGTACTAATTCATAGCTGGTTACATAAAAGAATGTACCCGATATGAGTTACATTCTTTTGCGTAAACAATTTAGGGTTAAATAGTTGTGTAACACAGTGATTCTGTGTATGGACACCATAATACGAATTGTTCCCAGGTGAGACCTGTTTCTCCGCTATGGTACGGGATCGTAGCCGGAGCCGCCCCAGGGGTGGCAGCGGAGAATACGGCGTAGTGAAAGCCAGAAACCTTTGAAGGGTCCGTACTTGCGGAATGCCTCGAGGGCATACTCCGAGCAGGTCGGCGTGAAGCGGCAGCTCGGCGGTTTCAGAGGAGAGATGCACAGCTGATAGAACTTTATCAGCAGGATGAAGGGCGCCGCCAGTATTTTCCCCAGAATACTCATCAGAGACGAACCGAAAAGCTATTATTCCGAAATCTGCCTCAGCACAGAAGCCATCAGCACCCGGAGAGTCTCAAAATCCTGAACTGAAGTAGAATTGTACACTACCATCAGGTCCACACCTCCCTCAGAAGGCAGCAATTCCTTCTGAAGCCGGAAGGCCTCACGCAGGCGCCGCTTCAGCAAATTCCGCTTCACGGCGCGCTTAAACAGTCTCTTGGGAACAGACACTGCGAAACGGCTCACAGAAGCCGAAGAATCATAAATAAAGCAGTATTTAAGTCCGGGCACGCCGCCCCAGTGTCCCTGGTTCATCAGGCGCATGATATCCTTTCTGCCGGACAGCCTTTCGGCCTTCGGAAGCCCCGCAGACGGCACCACCTGCTCAGACGGTGCGGACAGCACCGCATGTCCAGACGGCGCGGACATTACTTGCTGAGATATTGCCCGATAGCCAGAGCTACGGACGGAGCCTGCGGCGTGGGAGCCTGGATCTCGATCTCCAAACCGGCCTCCTGCATGGCGCGCACGATACTCTTCCCGTAGGAAACGAACTTGATATCCCCCTGCTGGAAATCAGGGAAATTCACATAGAGAGACTTGACATCGGCTTCATTATAGAAGACGATCATATCATAGGACTTCAGATCCACATCCTTCAGGTCCTGCGGAACGGACTTCACGAACATCGCCGTGGTAAAATCCAGCCCGGACTCACTGAAACACCTCACGAAAGTGTCCTTGGCAGTCGAATCCGAAGAAGTAATCAAAAACTTCTCACCTTTATGCTTGGGGCCGATAAGGGCGACTACCGACTCGGGAGTGCCCTGGCCATAGAAAATCTTCCGCTTGCGATACACGATGTGCTTCTGCAGATACATGGCCACAGCCTCCGTGGTGCAGAAATACTTCATGGTCTCGGGAATCTTTACGCGCAGCTCCTCACTCAGCTTGAAAAAAGCATCGATGGCGTGGCGGGAAGAAAACGTAATAGCGGTATAATCGGCAATATTGATACGCTGCGCCCTGAACTCCAGTGAGGTCAGCGGCTCGATAGCAAAGAAAGGCTTGAACTCAAAACTAACACCGTATTTCTCTGTCAGGGCATCGTACGGAGCCGTATTAGAAGGCGCCTTCTGGGATACGAGAATCTTCTTTATACTGTTCATACACTTATCTTTACATTAAAATCCCCCGCTTATACAAGGACCGTCGCAGCCACCAGCAGCGCGGAAGGAATTATTTCGAGCGCGCAAAGGTACAAAAAAACTGTCAAAGGGCGGAAAATCGACTGCAAAAATTGCGATTTCCTGACCAGGAACAGCAGATAAAACAGGCCTGACATGGCGAAAATCACCACCCTGAAAGGCAGGTCCGGGACCCGGAAAACCCACAGCGCCGCGACCACCGGCAGGAGCAGCAGGCCGTAGAGAATGAAATAATTCATACCCGACCGCCCGGCCGCATCGTAATTCTGCAGCCCCTTGCCATTCGGATGAAAGATCTGCGTCAATATCCGGCGCAGTAGCCACCAAGTCAGCACAAACACCAGGGGCGCGATATCGTAGCGCAGGAATATCAGGGCTAAGGGCAATACGGTCACCCCGCAGCTCAGATCCCTGACCCTCGTGCGCGGGACGCTGGCCTCGAGTCGCAGATTGCCCCGCCACTGCCAGGCGCAGTCCGCCAGGTAAGGGAAGATATAGTAGTAGTTCCTCAGGTTCAGGAGCAATACGACCGCGCACCCGAGTATGACATACCCCCACGCCGGCTGCGAATAAAAGGCCTGCGGAATCGGGTCCAGTATGTCTGCGAACGTCATTTGTGTTTATGTCAATTGCCCCGTTTGGCATTGTACCCCATGCCGGAAAGCAGGCCGGTGAGTTTGTCGCGCAGGTCGCCCTGCAGCGTGATGACTCCGTCCTTGGACGTGCCGCCCACTCCGCACTTCGTTTTCAGGGTCTTACCCAGCGCGGCCAGGTCGTCTTCGCTGCCGCGGAAGCCCTCCACCAGCGTCACCTGCTTGCCGCCGCGCCCGCTGCGCTCCAGCCGCACGATCAGCCTCTGGGCCGACGGCGCCGGAGTCGCCTCCTGCACCCGGGCCTCCTCCCTGTACACGAAATCCGGATTAGTCGAATAGACCACCCCCAGCCGTTTTTTCCAATCATTCTCAGCCATAACGGGAAATTTTTGCAAAGATACGCCATTCTTTTGTATATTTGTGAGCTATGGACAGTAAGAAGTTTAATTTCTGGAGCCGGATAGTGGCGTGCGTGGTGTTCGCCGTTTCCGCATTTACATATCTTTCGACCATCGAACCGTCCGCGTCGTTTTGGGATTGCGGTGAGTTCATCGCCTCTTCGTATAAGCTGGAGGTCGGTCATCCCCCCGGAAACCCGGTGTTCCAGGTCATTGCCAGGATATTCACCCTCCCCGGCGATGCCGACCATGCCTCCTTGCTCGTCAATGCCATGAGCGCGCTGTGCTCCGCGCTGACGATATTGTTCCTATACTTGACCATCGTCTTCTTTGCGAAGCGGATGTTCGGGCGCAAGGACGGCTTCAGCACCGGCGAGATGATCGCCATCCTGGGCAGCGGCGCGGTCGGAGCGCTCGCATACTGCTTCTCTGACACGTTTTGGTTCTCGGCCGTTGAGGGCGAAGTATACGCCATGTCCTCGCTGTTCACCGCCATTGTCTTCTGGGCAATGACGAAGTGGTACGACCAGGCCGACGAACCGTACGCGAACCGCTGGATCGTGCTGATCGCCTTCCTCATGGGCCTGTCGATCGGCGTACACCTGCTGAACCTGCTGGCCATCCCCGCCATCGTGTTCATGTACTACTACCGCAAGCGCGAAGACGGCCAGTACAGCGCCTGGGACCTGGTAAAGATCATGCTCCTGTCCGTGGTGATATTGGCAATAATCCTCTTCATCATCGTGCCGCTCCTGCCGAAGGCCGCCGCGTACGTGGATCTGTTCTTTGTGAACGTGCTGGGATTGCCCTACAACAGCGGCGCCGCCTTCTTCATGGTCGCGCTGCTCGCCCTGTGCTTCTGGGGCCTGTGGGACAGCCTGAAGAAAGAGCGGGTGTTTGTCAATACCGCCCTGCTGTGCCTGACGACCATCGTCATCGGCTTCAGCATATTCAGCGTCTGCATCATCCGCTCAAGCGTGAAGACCCCGACCAACGAGTATCAGCCGGACAACGCGTTCACCCTGGTGCGTTACCTCTCCCGCGAGCAGTACGGCAGCACGCCGCTGCTCTACGGCCAGTACTACGACGCTCCGTACGAGGTGGAGATGGGTACGTATTGGGCGCCGCTGGACGGCAAGTACAAGAAGGTGGATTCCCCGCCCTCGGCCAAGTACAAACCGGCCGGAAAGATGCTCTTCCCGCGTATGTGGAGCAGTACCGGTGAGGACAATATCCAGTTCTACGAGACCTACACGCGTGGCAAGGGACAGAATGTCGCCGGCGCCACGCACAAGAAGCCGACCATGGGCGCGAACCTGGCGTACTTCTTTGACTATCAGGTCAATTGGATGTACTGGCGCTACTTCATGTGGAACTTCGCGGGCCGTCAGAACGAGATCCACAGCCCGAACCCCGGAAATATTTTCTATGGCAATTGGGAATGCGGCATCAAGTTCATTGACGAGGCGCGGCTGGGTGACCAAAGCGACGCGCCGTCCTCATTGAAAGACAATAAAGGCAAGAACCACTACTACCTGCTGCCGTTGCTGCTCGGTCTGCTCGGCTTGTTCTTCCAGTTCGGACGCGACAGGCGTGGCTGCTGGCTGGTATTCCTGATGTTCTTCATGACCGGCATCGCCATCGTGGTGTACCTGAACCAGACGCCTGGACAGGTGCGCGAAAGGGACTACGCATACGCGGGCTCCTTCTACGCCTTCAGCATCTGGATAGGTTTCGCGGTCAGCGCGCTCTACGCTTGGATTAGGGAGCTCCGCTCAGGACGGGAGTCCGCCGCGATCTCCGGAGCGCTGGCAGCCGTGTGCCTTTGCGTGCCCGCGCTGATGGCCGCCCAGAACTGGGACGACCACGACCGCAGCAACCGCCGTACCGCAGTGGAATTGGCCTCAAACTACCTCAACTCCGTAGGTCCGAACGGCATCCTGATCACTCACGGGGACAATGACACTTTCCCCGTCTGGTACGCGCAGGAGGTCGAAAACATCCGCCCCGACGTGCGGATCTGCAACACCTCGCTCCTGGGAACGGACTGGCACATCGACCAGATGAAGTATGCGGTCAATGAGTCCGCGCCTCTGGATCTGTCCGTGCCGCTGAAGCAGTACCTGTACGGCACGAACGAAATCATATACATATATGATACGCGCAATCAGGTGATGCCTATCAAGACCGTGATGGATGTGTTCAAGCATCCTGAAGCGAAGGTTCCGCTCTCTTCGGGCCGGAAAGTGGATTATATCTGCTCCCGCAAGATGTCGATACCGGTCAATAAAGAGAATGTCCTTCGCGCAGGTATCCTGCCGGAAAGCATGGCGCATCTGATCCCCGAGTCGATCGTCATTGAGATTCCTGCCGGAAAGGAGTACCTGACCAAACCGGAGCTGTTTATGCTCGACCTGCTGTCCAACTACAAATGGGACCGTCCCATCCAGATGCTGAACCAGGGCGGTGAGATCAATATCGGTATCAAGGATTACCTGATGTACGAGGGCTTCTCATACAAACTGATCCCGGTGCGCAATAAGGTCGGAACCACGAACCTGGGTCTGGTGGACGCCCT
>JAFSTI010000185.1 GCA_017450585.1 Bacteroidales bacterium | reverse complement strand
CTTCTACAGCTGGCTTATCGATAAAACAAACATTCAAAGAGCTCAAAAGTGCCGGTCAACAGCCGGACTGCTTATACACACGCTTGGCAAACTTGCCATTGCGTTCATTTTCTTAATTTTCAACTACTGATTCAAATTATTCATGAATCAGTGTTTATTGGTTTTGTTTACAAATATATCAAATCTGCACGAATCTTGTATTATGCACAATGGCATTATTTCGCTATATTTGTATTATGAAACAGTCAAGAATAATCGAGGCGTGCATAGTTGCAGCCGCAGTCGTTATCTTCGGCCTCCTCTTCAAGGCCGGTCTCGACAACTTCACAAACAGAGACAGGAAAGTTACAGTCAAAGGTCTGTCCGAGATAGAGGTCCCGGCCGACCAGGTCACCTGGTCCATCACCACGGTCGAAACTGGCAACGACCTCCAGCAGGTCTACGCCAATTCGTCTGCCAAAATCGGCAAGATAAGCAAGTTCCTCACCGATAATGGCATAGCGTTTTCCGACATATCCGTGGGCACTCCCATAGTCACCGACAACGAGGCCGACCGCTGGAGTGCGGACCGCATTCCCTTCCGCTTCAAGATCAAGACAGTCCTTTCGGTCAATTCCAACGAAGTGGACAAGGTCCGCGGACTCATCTCCCGTCAGGGTGAACTCCTGCAGCAGGGCATAGCGATTATCAACAACGAGTATTCCGAGCCGGTATCCTATTCATATGTTTCTTTCCAGGAAATGAAGCCCAGGATGATGGAAGAAGCCATTGCCAATGCGCAGGCCACCGCGAAGCAGTTCGCCCAGAACTCCGGCAGCAGGCTCGGAAAGATCATTTCCGCCGACCAGGGCCAGTTCAGCATCAACAGCAAGGATGAGAACAATCCCCAGATCAAGAAACTCCGCGTGGTCACTACCATAACCTATCAACTCAAGAACTAAACGATTATGCGCACTCTTTTCCTCACAAATACCCTCACCCGCAACAAGGAAGTCTTCAAGCCCGTGAATCCCGGGCATGTGGGGATGTATGTCTGCGGTCCTACCGTATACGGCGACGCCCATCTCGGGCACGCCCGTCCCGGAGTAACCTATGACGTACTGTTCAAACTCCTGCGCCATCTCGGATACAAGGTCCGTTATGTGAGGAACATTACCGACGTGGGGCATCTCGAGCATGATGCCGACGAGGGAGAGGACAAGATCGCAAAGAAGGCCCGTCTCGAGCAGCTGGAGCCGATGGAGGTAGTGCAGGCGTACACCCTGCGCTATCACGAGGCGATGCGGCAGCTGAATGTCGCTCCTCCTTCCATCGAGCCCCGCGCTTCGGGACACATCGTCGAGCAGATTGAGGCCATAAAGAAGATCCTGAATGCGGGTTATGCCTACATCAGCAACGGCAGCGTCTACTTCGACGTCGCGAAATACAATCAGGACCATCATTACGGAATCCTTTCCGGCAGGAATCTCGACGACACGCTGGAGGGCACCCGCAGTCTCGACGGGCAGAGCGACAAGCGCGCCCCCGCCGACTTCGCCCTGTGGAAGAAGGCGGAGCCGGAGCACATCATGCACTGGCCCTCTCCCTGGAGCGAAGGTTTCCCCGGCTGGCACCTCGAGTGCTCGGTGATGGGAGAGAAATACCTTGGCGAGGAGTTCGATATCCACGGTGGCGGAATGGACCTGATGTTCCCCCACCACGAGTGCGAAATCGCCCAGAACGTCGCCTCGCGCGGCACCCAGGGCGTGCATTACTGGGTCCACAACAATATGATTACCATCAACGGGCAGAAGATGGGAAAGAGTCTCGGCAATTTCATTACCCTGCCTCAGCTCTTTGCCGGCGACCATCCCAAACTGGATCGTGCCTACAGCCCGATGACCATACGCTTTTTCATCCTTCAGGCTCATTATCGCGGAACCCTGGACTTCAGCAATGAGGCGCTCCAGGCCGCTGAGAAGGCATACAGGAAGGTGATGCAGGCTGCCAAGGATCTTTATGCGATGGCAGGCAAGAGCGCACCCGCCCTCCCTTACGGAGAGCTTTCGGATTCGATCGCGCCCGACAGCTGCCCTGCGGAATCCGCCGAGGTAAAGGCGGTTTTCGAAGGCGTTTACGATGCACTCTGCGATGACATCAACACTCCTATAGCCCTCAGCCACATCTTCGAGGCCGTCCGTATCATCAACAGTGCAAAGGCGGGAGCGCTCAAGCTCGGCAATGGCGACGTATCTACGCTTGTCCAGTTGTTCGACGACATAGTATTCGGGGTTCTCGGCCTCCGCGACGAGGAAGCGGCCGAGGCCGGTTCCGGAAAGATCATCGGCGGACTTATGGATATGGTGCTCGCCGAACGTGCGAAGGCCAAGGCCAACAAGGACTGGGCCACTTCCGATGCCATCCGCGATGCCTTGAAGGCTCTCGGCATCACAGTCAAGGACACCAAGGACGGAGCGGAATGGACGCTGGAATAAAGTTTGTCAGTTGGAATGTGAATGGCCTGAGGGCCGTTGCAGGCAAGGGGTTTGCAGATATTTTTGCAGATTTCGACGCCGATTTCTTCTGCGTTCAGGAAACCAAGCTGCAGGCCGGTCAGATCGACCTCGAATTCCTCGGATACAAGTCCTATTGGAACTATGCGGAAAAGAAGGGCTATTCCGGAACCGCCGTATGGGCAAAGCACGAGCCGCTTGGCGTATCGTACGGACTCGGTGTCGACGAGCACGACCACGAAGGGCGTGCCGTTACGCTCGAATACCCCGATTTCTATCTGGTCAACACCTATGTCCCCAACTCGCAGGACGGGTTGAGGCGTCTGGACTACCGTATGCGCTGGGAAGATGCTTTCCGTGCCTACGTGAGCCGCCTTGCGGAAAAGAAGGGCGTCATCATCTGCGGCGACATGAACGTCGCTCACGAGGAGATAGATCTCAAGAATCCTGATACCAACCACATGAATGCCGGTTTCTCGGACGAGGAGCGCGGCAAGATGAGCGAACTGCTCTCCGCGGGGTTCGTGGACTCCTGGCGCATCCAGCATCCCGGCGAGGCGAAATACTCCTGGTGGAGTTACAGGATGGCTGCCCGCGAAAGGAACGTCGGGTGGCGCATCGACTATTTCCTCGTGTCGCAGAACATCGCATCGCGAATCGTTTCGACCGACATCCACAACGAAATCTTCGGCTCAGACCACTGCCCTGTCGAACTTGTTCTCCGGTAAGATAATGGCATAAAAGAAGTTCCCGTATGCAAATAATGGGTTTTTGCATACGGGAACTATTGTTTTCGGGTTATTGTATGCAAAACAGTCCGTTTTGCATACAATACCCGGATCTACAGATCCATCAGCTGGTCCTGGACAGCTTCGTCCTTGCGGCCGACCACGATGTCCTGGTAGTCGGCGAGGCCGGTACCGGCGGGGATCAGATGTCCGCAGCAACGGAATAATCAAGCGCGACACTATCATTCAAAAACCTTTGAATATATTCTGCGGGCTGTGGAAACTGCGGGGCCGAGAGGCGTGCAAGGGTAAGGGTCCGTACGGTGCGACCATGGCTCTTCTACAGCATACCAGTCTATGGGTTCCACCGCCTTGCCGTCGAAGGCTGCGTCCAGATTTTTGAAGAAGAGTTCCCAGCGGGGCAGATAGAAATCCTTCAGGATGCCGTTCCACTCTTTGTGGGCATATTCATGAAGTTTGCCGTCGTTGGCACAGTCGCGATTGCCCCAGGTAGTGATCTGCACCCTGGCGTTCCATTCGTAGAGAGTTCTTTCGTCCGGGTTGGAGGCGGCGGCGTGCGCCTGACGCAGCCATTCTCCGAGCATGAATTCCTTGCGGCTGCCAAGGAGTTCGTCCTGGCAAAGAAGAAGGTTCAGGAAAGAGTCGCGCCACTTTTGGTAATCGCTTCTGCAGAATGATTTGTATCCTGCCATGCAGCGTTGGTAAACCACGCGGGCGTGATCTGCAAGTGCCTGTCGCACTATGTCCACGAGGTCATATTCGTAATTGTCGTTTCCTTCCAGGCGCGAAGCCGCACGCAGCATGAGCTCTGCAGCTTTGCGGGTAGACTGCGGGTCGTAGTAATTGCTCAGTTTCGAGCGCTCGTACACCCAGAAGACATCGGTCCCTGGCCGGGCGCAGAAAATGGATTCGTGGCATCCCTGCTGATTGTTGCCGCGCGGGCAGTTGTAGATGCCCTGTGCCAGAATGGCCCAGGCAGCTTCGATGTCTGCGTCCAGCACCCCATAACGCGCAAAGCAGTACTCCTTTATCCAATCTTCTTTGCTGAATATTTCCTTTCTCCAGGGGAGTTCGCTCATAAGTTCGAACATTACAGGATTGTTCTGCCCTCCTTCCATGGAAAATCCGGTTCCCCGGATATCCTTTGCCATGGGGTGGCTTTTTGTGAGGTAGAAATTCTCTATCAGCTGATCCATTCTTCCGTGCAGACCCACCCGGCCGCCGAAGTTTTCCAACATGCAGAAAAGCCACTCATGCCCGCGGTAGCCCTGCTCCTTGCGCCAAATAGACTCCATCCCCCACATGGGCCTGCACTCGCTAAAGAGGTCAAGTATCAGCAGGTCACCCTTTCCCAGGGCTTCTATCATCTCGTCGCGGGGATTCTGGCTCCACGCCTGCAGCACCCACACCGCCTTCGGATTTACCCTCTTCATGGCGGCCATCACGGCCTGCCCGGCAGCAGCGAGATCCACACCGGCACCCGTCGAGGACTCATGGAAGGGGTCCATAGAATAGTAGTCCGCCTTTCCGAAGAGTCTCTGCTGTTCTTCATAGTAAATTGCTGCAATCTCTGCGAAATGTGGGTCGGTGGGCATCAGAAAAGCCGGGCGTTGGAGGGCGTTCCACGGGCCCACCTCAGCGAGGTCAAGTCCCAGGCAACCGGCCGCATCGTGCGGCACCATGCCGGAATATCCGGGGAGCACCGGCTCCATCCCCCATTCCTTCATCCGGGCGAGAATCTTCTTCTGGAGAGATTCGGCGCGGGCATACCAGCTGTCCGGCAGCGGGCCTCCCCATCCCTCGATATTGTTCATCTCGAACCATGCCAGAAAAGCCGGGCCGGCGATAATGCGTCCGATTTCATCCTGTGAGTAGCCCAGACGCTCCAGAACAGCCTTCCATACGCATTCGGCACCCACGGCCGCAAGCGGCAGGTTTACTCCGTGCAGGGCCATCCAGTCGATTTCGGCTTCCCACCTGTCCCAATCCCAGAAGGGCATTGAGTAGGAGAAAGTGCAATAATTGAAATCGTAGCGTAGCTGCAAAGGAGTTTCGTGGCGTTCCTTGGTCTTCACCGGAGGTAGGTTTTCGGGAAGATCCGCGTGCATGCAGTTCCAGCTCAGGTGTATGCCTGCATAATATTTCAGATACCAGTTGACACCGGTGGCGATGTTTACATAGCTGTTGCCCCGTACCACTATCTTCTTCCCTTTTTGGTCGAGTTCGAAGAAATCTTTGTCGCTTCTGCTCAGTTTAAGAACGAACTTTGACGAGGCTCCCTCATCGATGCGTTCCAGCATGTCGTGCACGGGGTTTGAGTAGGCGCAAAGCGAAATTATAAGGAATAGGGTGGTTAAAAGATTCTTCATATTTTTCAAAGTTATGAAATCCCGGATGTAAAACTTACGTAGGTGGGGTTGGATTATAAACTGGATTCCGGAGTCAGTATCTCGCGGTCCCGGCATCATAAGCCTGTGATGTAAGCGTGTCTATTTCTTCTCGATCAGAGCCTTTAACTCTTCCTTATTGGGAAGCACTGTTTGGTACTTGCTGGCGAAAATCGGGTTGGTTTCATCAGGAAGAGTAATCTCCACCAGTGCATCTTTCTTGTCACGACAGAGAATAATACCGATGGTCTTATTCTCGTCGGGCAACTTGACAAACCGGTCGTAATAGTGGACATACATCTGCATCTGCCCAAGGTCCTGATGCTTCAATTGGCCTATCTTCAAATCTACGAGCACAAAGGACCTGAGGAATCGATTATAGAACACCAGATCCACGAAATAATGATCCTCGTCGATGGTGATTCGTTGCTGGCGGCCCACAAAAGAGAATCCTTTTCCCGACTCCAGGAGGAACGACTGCAATTCATCAATGAGGCGCTGTTCCAACTTGCTCTCACTATACTGGGGCAGTTCGGGGAGACCGGTGAATTCAAGAACGTAAGGATCTTTCAGTATGTCCTGCGGCTTTTCAACGATTTGCCCTTTGGTGGCAAGTTGCTTGACGGCATCCTTGTCTCTGCTCAAAGCCAGACGCTGAAATAGTGCCGAATCGAACTGCCGGTTCAACTCTCGGACACTCCAGTTGTTTTCAGCGGCTTCGATCTCGTAGAACGACCTTTCATCTGGGTCGGAGATGCGTATAAGCCGGATGTAATGCGTCCAGCTCAAAGATTGCGAAATCGGCGATTTCGCAATCCTATATGTCAGGTAGAACTGGCGCATCAATTCCAAATTTCGTTTGGAAAACCCCCTTCCAAAGCTACCGGAAAGCGATTTCGACAATCTTACCAGAATATACTCTCCATAATTCGCATCTTCCTTTCCTTGCTGCTCTTGCTCGACAATTCTGCGTCCAATCTCATAGTAAGTCGTCAGCATAGTAGTGTTGACCTGCCGGACAACACTCTTTCTAGCTTCAATCAGTAACTCCCTGATGCCGGAGATGAACTCGCTCTCTCCTCGTTGTATCTTTTGTCTCATATTCGGTTCTTCCATTTCTACAAATGGTAGCAAATAAATCTACTTGAAGTGGTCGTATTTGTCGGTGAGTTTCTCGACGAACTTGAGATAGTCGTCTTTATGACTCAATCATACTTGCTCAGGAGAGTTTCCAGTATAGGGGCAAGGATGCCCGCGTAGGAAGTGAAGCCAATATCCGTGAAGTGCGTTCCCTCGATGGTGCCAACGTTATCGTCACCTAACATCTGCATAGCTCTGACCAGATATATATTCTTTTCGCCTGAAGATACAAGATCGTCAAACACCCTATGAAGTGCTTCGTTCTTGCTCCGGACAAACCGCTCCCTTCCCTCGTCGAAGCGCATCCCGGGATAGTTGGGGTTTTCCACAAATACGACCGGGACATCAGGATGCGCTTCTCGTAAAACCTGATAGAATATCTTCTGCTTTTCAAGGATCAGCTCCGGGGTTCCGTTTGGCATATTGTCCAGCACAAATATCCCAGGATCAGGATATGCTGCCATAAGCTCAGCTATCTCCATATCCAGCAGCGCGTTTCCACTGAAACCGAGATTGATTACCTGCCTGTCCAGCATTCTCACCAATTGATTGCTCCCGGACATCCCGGGATGTGAAGCGCTGGCGCCCTGCAATATACTGGTCCCATACATTATCACGGGCCTGCCACTGCGCGGAGAGTCTGTCGACGGAGACAATATGCTGTATCCTTCGGGGACTCCTATCTTCAGCTTGTCCAAGCCATCGTACAGACTTAGGAACAGCATATACTCATGCATTGTCCCGGCAAGCTTATTACAAGATATCTTGTAGCTGTTCTCCTTCCCTTTACCTGACGGCCTTCCTGTGCCGACATATATCCATTCTCCTCCATCAAGGACATACAGGGCAAGACCCTTTACCGCACACATCGACATATTGGTAGACTGAGTGTCGAATGTCGAAGTCCAGCACAAGTTGAATACACCCGTATCTGATGCAAACCGGACATATTCGCCGGCACTGTCTCGCCCGAGCCTCCACAACGGTGGACGACACACCGATTCCAAGTCGGAAGAAAGCCTGGTGAAGGGTCCATAAGTATCGTTGCATATTTTTCCGTAAACGGGCAGCCTGGTTGCATCAGTATAGACAAACTCCTGAGCAACAAGATTATGCGCAGACAGAAGTATCGACAGCAGAATAACAAAACCTGAATACAATCGTTTCATTTCAGTCAGTTTTTAGTTGATCGGGGGCTGTTGAAAGCATTCCCCCGGATGTCCCGCCAAGAGTAAATGGTAATTTTTCCCCGTTAATCGTGACATCGTCAAAACAAAAGCTCTCAATATTTGAAGCAATGTATGGTGTCGGACAATTCTCAAGAGTTACATCTTTTAGTGTCACATCTTTAATCGGGTAACCATCCACGCCTACTGCATAGATACCACATTCTCCGGAGGAACCGCCCTTGACATCGCTGATATGGAAATCCTCAAAAACGGTGGGGTGGAAGCCGCCGCGCGCGCCGTGGTAGTTGTTTTCAAACCGGATAAAAGCTGTTTTGACCTGATCGACAGTGATATCGCGGACGTGCACTTTTCGTATAAACCCGCCCCTGTCCAGATTGGATTTGAAGTAAATCGCCGTATAGCAGCTCCCGATATGGACATTGTACATATATACATTTTCTACGCCGGCCGCCATCTCGCTGCCTATGCAAAGGCCGTTGCACCTGGATGAGAACTCGCAGTCCCGGATGACAATACCGGCGGTCTTCTGACCGATACGCCACGCGTCCTGGTCCCGGCCGGCCTTGATGGCAATGGCATCATCTCCGGTATTGAATCTACAGTTTTCAATCAGGACGTTAGTGGAGTATTCGGGATCACAACCATCATTGTTCCTATTATAGCTGTTGATGGTTACATCTCTGACTGTGACATTATCGCAGAAAGTAGGATGCAATACCCAGTACGGACTGTCTATAATGGTAACACCTTCAATCAATACGTTCTTGCACCCGAAAGGCTCAATCATATTTGGAGGTAATATCGACCGTTCTCCAAAATAACGTTCCCTTACAGGCACAAGGTCAATCCCCATCTGACGCAAGGTGTCCTGCTGCTTAGATCGCTGGGGGCGCATCTGAGCAAAGGATCCTTTGGCGTTTCCATTTATCGTACCCCTTCCGGTAATAGCTATGTTATTGCAGTGATCTGACCGGATAAGCGATGAATAGTTGTATAGTTCAGTCCCTTCCCATACGGTCAGCTCGGCCGGAAGATAGTCCGAAGGATTATCGCTGAAAACAAGTTCACATCCCTCCGGAATCCGGAGATTGACATTACTCTTTATGATGATGCTTCCCTTGCTAAAAACCACACCCTGAGGGAGCACGACTGTCCCGCCCCCGTCATCACTGCACTTGGTGATTGCGGCATTGATAGCGTCCCTGCTATCAACACTCCTGTCTGCGACCGCGCCAAACTCAGTAACATTGTATTCTGCCTGGCGAAACACCGGCTCCCTGATATTTGCCAGAATTCTGTCCAATCCGCCCGGATGCCCGCAAGAGCAGACCACCGACACGGTCAAAGCCAATGCATACAATACTTTTTTCATTGATTGTTAATAATTTTCGATTTCATTCCATAACATTATCGCAGCCCCCAAGGCGTAGGATTCTCCACAAGCAACTACTCCTCTGCTATAATAATAATCCTTGTCACCGACGCAGGTACCAGGGCAAATACGGGTGAGATACACTCCGTCTGGCTCATATTTCAGACATCCCCCCTTGATTCCTGACCAGGATTTCCAGGCCATCTTGGAATATCTGCGCGTCAATAATCCCAGACGGGACCCTTTCGCAGCAGCATATCCAAACATGGCTGTGCAGGAGCTCTCCAGATAATTGCCCGCATCTCCAGGATGCGCCGGCAACTGGTACCACATACCGCTGTCATCCTGCACCCTTCGAAGACTCTTCATCATTTTGCAGAACATCCCTTTGAGCTGCTTATAATGCGGACTGGATTTCGGCAGATACTCCAATACATCCACAAGCGCCATGGCTATCCAACCGTTGCCGCGGCCCCAAAACTCAGAATTCCTGTGCTGAGGATTACAATTCCAGCCGTCCTGCCCGCATTCGTCACTTACGGGGACGTCACTTTGCGCCCAGGCATGGTACCATAAGCCGGAGTGAGAATCAAAAAGGCGTTTTGAATGTAGGATTATCTCGTTTGCAAGCATGTCAAGATAACGAGTGTCTCCGGTCGCTCTATAACACCCGACTAAAGTCATATCCAGCATATACAAGGTGTCATCCCAAAGCTCCACCCTGTCTGCCCTGTGGGAACAAGCCCCATCGGCAGTCCGCAACATATTATTATATTGGAATATCACTCTCTCGAGAGCTGCGTCCGTTTCAACAGTATTTCGGCCAATTTCCTGCAGAAAAGCAAACCCCACCGCAGACGCTATCCCATTCGGGTGTATGCCATGAGCATTGGGAGCGACGCGATACATAGCTTCCTGCACATAGCTGGCGATGCTCTCTCTCTGCTCCGGACAAGACCTGTACACATCTGTCAAGGACTTAAGCAGTACGGCGTCCCTCCAGTTGTAAACGTACTTGTCGGCAGGGACATCACGCGTTATCGCCATGTACAGCAGGTCGGCGGACGGCTGCGAAAATGCAGCCGTCCGGACCACTGTAAAGAATACCGCAAGAAGGAGAAGTCTAATCCTCATCAAACGGATCGCACGCAAACCTGAATCCGACATAATTACTCCAGCTTTGAGGCGCAGTAATAGCAAGCGAAGCTCTGGTATTTACCTGGAACGTATTTGCCACACCTCTCTGGGCACGTCCTCCTCTGATTACTATCTGCTTGTTGGACGGCATAGGATTCTCCTTGTATGGTGTCTGATAATTACCCCACCAGGAAGATGTCATCTCCTCCGCATTGCCGGACATGTCATATATACCCAACTGGTTGGGCTTGAGCGTGCCGACCTTTTCCACGTGCGTGTGTGAGGTGCCGATAGAGCAGACTGCAACTTCTGTCACGGTATTACTGCCGCTATACATGTACATGGGCGCTGAAGGGTCATTGGAATAGACATTCCCTCGTGCGGCCACTTCCCATTGTGCTTCAGACGGCAGATACCCGCCGAAAAATGAGCAGAACTCCAAAGCTCCATACCACGTAACGCCTACTACAGGGTAATCCAGGTACGCCTCGTCTACAGACCACTTATCTCCCTCGGGATGTATATCAGTGTATGCGTCGAAGAGTAAAGCCTGGCCCTTCCAGGTGCCGTCCTTGACGACAGAACTGCCGTAAATATTGAGGAATTCGATGAACCAACGGTTAGTCACTTCATATTTAGCAATGCAGAACGGCTGCAGGGTGGCCTCGGAGGGATTGGGAGTGGCCGTACGGCCGACGCTCATATTGATCTGATAAACGCCGTCGTGAGCCTGTGAGTAACGGGCTGCCATTGAAGGCTGATCATAATCACCCAGCCATCCGATATACACGGGATTGTCCGGAACTATTTTGATCATTCCTCCGTCGCAGTCGTAGGTCTTGACACGGAAACGCTTGGTCTCAGAATAGTTGGTGCCGTTTTCCTTGGTTTCAGCGTACGCACGGACATAATAAACCTTGCCCGGAGTCGCATCCTCAAAGGATATTGACATCTCGCCTTCAATCGCTTTGAAACTGTCTGTGCGTACGGAAGGGAGCTTATTGGTTGACGACCAGCAGAATCCGGAGGAGAGTATCGTGGCCCCGTGGGTGTCCGTTATTGAGGACTTGACTATTAGCGAGAGATAAGTATTCTCCGTCTCCGTAATCTCCTCAAACTCTACCGGTTTGATGTCCGGAGTAGAGAATGTGATTTCGGCCGAATAGCCGGGACCGTTCTCTGTCATGGCGTAAGCCTTTACGCGATACTGCGTATTAAGGGCAAGGCCTCCGACGAGGACACTGAAATCTGCTCCCTCTGAAGGTGCAAGGACAGAATTGACTCCGGTCTCTCCAATCTCCAGGACCGCATTCTTGTCAGCTGTATATACAAAGCCGCGGGCAGTAACCGAATAATCTCCTTCATCAATAAGAGTGGCGTTGAAAGTTGCCTCCGTCGCAAAAATCTCGGTAGTTTCCTTGATTTCCACTGTGGGCAGAGAGAAGTCGGTAGTAGAGATCGTCCTTTCGTCCCCATACACAATAGTTCCATCCTTCATCACAGCAAAAGCCTTCATATTGTATTGGTGAAGTGGAATTAGCTCGTAAGTCTTTACCTCGAACTCTCCCTCACCGGGAGCGACGGACACGCAGGGGCTGTCTTTAAAAGAAAAAATAACCGCCGACGAAAAACATACTCCTCTGCAGAGCATATTAGCCGTACCGCCCTTTGTAGAGCCCCGCAGGACTGCAGTTGAACTGTTCGCTATTTCTACCGGCAGGGTTTCCACCTGCGGAAGTCCGCCGGAGTCCAGTCCATTTTCATTACAAGCCGGCAGAATCATTGCCGCCAGCAAGGGTATAAAATGTAATAATCTTTTCATATCCAACTATTTTTGCCCGGTGAGAGCAAGTCCGATATCATTGCCGTTTACTGAGAAATAAGCCTTTGTACGATCGGAGAAGTCAACGCTGCTCCCATAGGCTTGCTTGAGATTAAAACGCCAGTAGGCCTCCTTTGTATATTCGGGCTCGGTATTGTCGTAAATCCAGCGGTTGTAATGGGCCGCCTTCGCGAAATCACCCTGTATTCCCAGTTTCAAGCCCTCCGGAGTAATGATTGAGCAATCAAAGCTGTCCCCTTCTCCATACTGTTTCTGCTCAGGGACTGTGACCTCCGCATTCATTATCTTGCTGCGAAGTTCTGCAAACTTGGTATCAGTATCGATATCTTTGTCCACCCTCCAGTACATCACTACACCGCCAAGCTCCTCCTGTGTCGGAGCAGTATCCTTCAAAGATGTAGTAAGACGCAATGCCGTGCCATATACGAAATTCGAATTGGTAGCATCATATGTCAACATCGGAGTCTTGGCCTTGCCATCAGTGCCAAACGTAAACAGATAACGCACGGAGACCACGATATCCTCTATCCTGGCGAAGTATGTCATTCCGGACGAAGCTTGGAGTGCCTTGGCGTTGCCGCTCATCGAGAACCAGTTGGAAATCTTATCGTCTCCTACCCACATCTCATCCACGTAATTGCCGGGGATGATGATATGGGACTTTAGATTTGATGCTCCGCCCGGCATGTCACGCCCGTTGCCGGCCTGCAGGACCACGACTTCGTTGTCATGCTGGGACCTGGCCCAGGCATCACGGAAGCAGGTCCACACATGTCCTCCGTTATATGCGATTTTACCGAAAGGATCATTGCGGCCCTCCATATAATGGGCGAAGTTGATGATGGAGCGATGGGCATCGCCGGCCACTACCACGCTCAAGGACTTTTCAGTACCGTTGCCGGTGTAATGGTGACCTGCGCTGCTGATGGAGAATTTACGGTCAACATAGTTGATAGCGTTCATCTCATAAAACTCCTTGCCATCTGCATCGACGCCCATATCGGGGCCGAAGGTGTATGCAACAAGCCGGGGATATGTATCGTTAATCTGCCTGTCCTGAGCAGAAGGCTCCCAGGCCGCCATCTGGTTGTACCAGTACATACCGTATCCGAGAATCAGACCGCCGGCCAGCTGGTCGATCTTGCCGCCGCTGGAGCCTCTGTAATAGCAACGGGACATCGCTCCGCTCGCGACCTTGCCGGGGGTAAAGTAATTGGCAAATATCATTGCCGAGAGATAATCCTTGCATTTTTGGGCAATCGCCTTTGCCTCAGCGTTTTTGGTGTATTTTGCGAGATATCCGATACACTCGGCCTGGATCCCGGTATAGGTAGGGCTGTTGTGCTCGTGGATACCCCAACTGCGAAGCTGATCATAAAACGCCGACAACATACTGTAGCCCTTTTGAGAGATTTGCTCCGTCGTCAGCTCGAGGTCAGCGCCCCAGGTCCTTGATGCATCCAGGTTCTCCCCAAGCGCAATCATGTTCCAAGTACGCATTATGAAGATGTTGGAGTAGGTCACGGCGACCATATCGTGGTTCCAGCTGGCGTGCAGGGCCTTATCGACGAAGTCGTTAAAAAGGGCCTTGTTTTCAGCATTCCATTTGGGATAATACTCTATCAACGCCGGGCAGGCCAGCTCCAATGCAAACTCGATATTGTTTTCATCGCTATAGTCTCCTCCAACATATCTTGGAACTTTGCCGATGTTTGCACCTTCTTGGATTTGTTGCTCCGCAAAGCGCTTGAGAGCAGTATTGATGTATTTCTGGTCCCAGCCCAGCTCGCTGGACTCAAGGATAAACTCAAAATATTGGGTTGTATCGAAGCCTGTTTCACTGGCGTTTACCGACTCCCACAAGGCGTCCAGATAGGGGTCGATGTTGAACCCGGGCTCACCGGTGCCTGTCGCCAGAACCACTGGGTCGTCCTCACAGGAGATAGCTGCAACAGCACAGAGGCAGAGAAATATATTTCTAAACTTTTTCATCGCGATAGATTTTTAGTTTTCCCAGCCCTCGCTCTGCACCAGGGCAGGATTGACATTTATCTCGGACTGAGGTATGGCGTATCTCCAGTTCCTCTTGGTAAAATTACGTATTGAGACCTGCTGGAGCGCAAGCGCGACTCCGTCGTATCCGACTATACGCTGGTTGGTCATCGACTCATAGTCGAAATCCACATCATTGTGTGCAAACCAACGCTGCCAGTCAGGGTAGAGGAAACCCTCTCCCGCCAGCTCATAAACACGCTCATTACGTATCAATGTGCGCACCTGGGCCTGGTCGCCGAGCCTGCTCACATTGGGCATATGCGCCCTGTTCCGGATCTGATCCAAGGCATCGAACACTTGCCCGGAGGGGCCTGAACTCTCGTTGAGAGCCTCCGCATACAGCAGCAGAACATCTCCCCAGCGCATCAAAGGGATATCGATGCCGGAGTGACGCCTGACGGTCGTTTCGTTGCCTTGATTACAGAACTTCCTCCAACAATAATTGGTATTTGAGGAATGGTTGGATCTCATACAGGCGTAAGGGGTAGTCTTGCTATCATAAGGCGCCCTGTATTCATAGGTAACATTGTCCTTGCCTACAAACAATCCGTAGGGACGTATAATACTGGCATCCAGGCGGGGATCCCTATTGGCAAAGAACTGGTTGACGCTGGTGCGGTCTGTCCAGTCGGGGTCTGTGCCATTAAAGGCAGTGCCGTCAGACATCAGATAGAAATCAACAAGCTCTTTTGTAGGTATTGAAGTATTGGTGCCGGAGCAGTTTGCGCTTCTGTTAGAGTAAAGCAGATCCAGGCGGCTCCCGTTACCGTTGGTATTGATACAGTCTATGACGAATATGCTTTCATTGTTGCTTTCTCCGTCCTGGCGGAAAAGCTTTGCATAGTCCCCATACAACGTATATGGAACAGCGGAGTTGGCGTTTTCGTTTATTATCCGGGTAAATACCTCCGCGGCCTTGGCATAGCTCTCTGCGTAGAGATAGACTTTCCCCAGCAGCACGAGAGCCGCGCTGCGGCTGGCCCTGCCCTTCTCGTATGCCCTCCAGGGCAGATTGTCCGAGGCTATTGTCAGGTCCTCGATCATCACCCTCCTGACATCTGCAGGGGTCGACCTGGGCATATAAGACTTGTCATAATCCGGCATTGTAGTATAAAGAGGAATGCCGGGATCGGAATTATTGTGCCCGCTATAGTAGGTAAGCAGGTCAAAATAATACAAGGCCCTGAGGAAATGGGCTTCGCCCAGATACTTCTTGTACGTATCCTCGTCCAAGACAGACTCCAGTTTGGGGATGTTTTCAATCGCAAGGTTGGCATACTGTACACCGGTGTAATCGGCAAGCCACTTGTTAGAAAAAACGCCATATGAAGAAGTAGCCGCATTGTTGCAGAAATAGCGGCATCCGGTATCATCAAATCCCGTTCCCCACGCAAAAGCATATATCGTGTAGGCATCTGTCATAGGGTTCGTGGAGATACAACCGGCCGGGTTGGCTACACCGGCAATCGTCATTGATTTGATCGGCGCGTATGCTCCGACAATTCCCAGATCAGCATGCTCCTTGGTAGTCCACATCTCTATAGAGCCTATTCCGTCTTCCGGAGTGGTATCCAGGAAGCCGGAGCAGGAGACAGCAAATACAGCGGACAGTATACCGGCCAGAACAAATATATATTTCTTTATCATAACCGATTTGCTTTAGAATGTTACACTTAGTCCGAAGATATACCTCGACACGTTGGGATAATTGCTTGTGGATCCGGTCTCCGGATCAAGGCCGTCAAAACGCGTCAGGGTAAAGAGGTTTTCACCGGTGAAATACAGGCGGGTCCTTGAGATCAGCGGACTGGTCCATTTGGAGGGCAGGGTATAGCCCAGGGACAAAGAACGGAGCTTCAGGTATGACGCATCCTGCAGCCAGAAATCGTTGTTGACCGTGTTGCGCCCGCCGTCGTTGGTCGTGATCGACGGTATCTTGCTGTCCCTGTTGTCCGGAGACCAGGCATTCAAAAACTTCTTGTTGATCACCGAGCCGTTTTTAAGGACATTGGTATACCATGTATTGTTGAGATATTGCTTTATCCCTGCCACGCCGCTCAGCAGCACAGACAGGTCTATGCCCTTCCAGCCAGCACTTAGATTGAGGCCGAAAAAGTGACTCGGGTAGCTGTGCCCTTTGATTACCCTGTCGTCATCATTTATGATTTTGTGGCCTATCTCGCCGGGCTTTTGCTGGTCCTTGTATATAAAATCTCCCGGCTGGGGCGTCGAGGGGTAAAACACATAACCGTCGGCAAGCATTTGATCTATCTTCTCCTGGGTTGCAATGCATTCAACTTCCCGGACGTAATAATCATATATGCTATATCCCTCCAGCAATATCCTCTGCCCCGAGTAGGTGGGGACATCCCCGTGGTATTTAAGGACCTTGTTGCGCACAAAAGACCAGTTACCGGATATGCCATAAGTGAAGTCTCTACCTATGTTTCCCTTCCAGGAAAACGCGGTATCAAACCCCCTGTTGCGTACAACACCGGCGTTCTCATAAGGAGCATCAAGCCGGCCGAAAACACCGGGAATGGCGGCCCTGATGAGGATATCATCGGTCTGCTTGTCGTACAGATCCAGTGTCCATTCCAGGCGTCCCTTGAAAGCACTGAAATCCAAACCGACATCAGTCATCGTGGTCGTTTCCCAAGTCAAGTCATCGTTTACAATGGCCGAAATCCCCACGCCGGGAATGGTCTTGCCGTCAAAAACGTACACCTGCCTCTCATACAGCAGCTGCGTAGCATAGTCGCCGACGGCATTGTTGCCGAGTCGGCCCCAAGACCCCCTCAACTTGAGATTGTCAATCCAGGAAGAGCGAAACCAAGGCTCCTGAGAAATCCTCCAGGCCCCGGAGAACGACGGGAAGAAGCCCCAGCGGTGGCCCGGAGCAAATCTCGACGAACCGTCCGCACGGGCGTTGGCCTCAAAGATATAACGGCCCTTCCAGTCATAATTTATACGTCCGAATACCGAGCGCACGGCATTGTCCGTGCTGTTTCCTTTCATCGTAGACGGAGTAGCCGCGGCATCCATCGTAGGAGTGGATGCGCTCAGCACATCAAGCGCCTGGGCATAGGTGTAATGATACCTGCGGTACTCCTGGTTGTATCCGGCCGTGAGCGACAGGTTGTGGTTTTGTATTTTGGGGAGTATGTCCCAATTGAGGAACGAGTCCAGCATCAGGGTATAATCCAGACTGTTCTGTTCGGTTAGCTGGTTGGAAGTAGTACCCGTCCGCAGCAGGACCGCATTGTTTTTCAGGTCCCAGACCTCCACATTCGGGTAGTTCATCTGCTTCAGCACATAAAACTCACCGGATGCAGCGGCATTGTTGTGCCATACCAAATTGGGCAGGATGGTTATATCCATACCCAGCTTCCCCTGCATCTTATACGTTGATTGGAGTCTGTCATATCCGGCATTCGCCGCGAAGATGTTGTTGGCCTGTACATTTCCTCCAGGAGCCCACTCACCTCCGAAGCGGCCGTCCGAGCTGATGGGCAGAGTGCCGGGAGACGCGTTGCTCACAGATGACATCACAGTCGCAATCTCCAACGCATCCTTGCGGCCATAATAGCCGTTGATGTTTGCCGTCATATGAAGCCAGGGAGTGACATCGGCACCTACGTTGGAGCGTACCGAATAGCGCTTGTACCCGGTACCCTTCATAGTACCGTCGTTCTGCATATAACCAAGCGAAATCAGATAATTGACAGATTTCCCGCCCCCGGACATCTGTACACCATGCTCCTGGAAGAAAGAAGGCCTGAACACCTCATTGAACCAATCGGTATTGCTATATGCCTCATCAGTCCCGGAATTGGCCGCCCACTCATCAATTATTTCCTGGCCGAAATAAGGAACCGCTCCGGCGTTTTGGGCCGCCTGATTCATGGTGTTCATATAAGTGACGTAATCACTTACCACCTCGATAGGGATAGCGACCTGCTGCCAGCCCGCTTTTACGTTGTATGTAACCTTAGACTGTCCCTCTTTGCCGGATTTTGTGGTAATCAGGATTACTCCATTAGCAGCTCTGGAGCCATATATGGCAGAGGATGCGGCGTCTTTGAGCACAGACATCGACGCCACGTCCTGTGGGTTCACGTCTGACAAAGAGCCCACAATGCCGTCTATTACCACAAGGGGCGAACTACTGTTGAGTGTGCCGAGGCCACGTATCGTCACGGACGCCCCATCACTTCCGGGCTCGCCCGAAGACTGCTGGGCGAGCAAGCCTGACGCTACACCCTGCAGACCCGAAGACAAGTTTGTGACGGCCCTTATTTCGGAAGTCTCTTCCATATTGACCGCCGTGACAGCTCCGGACAGATTGACTTTCTTCTGAGTGCCGTAACCCACCACTACGGTAGCTTCCAGAAACTCATTGTCAGGCTCCAGAGTGAAATCAATGTTCCTCTTGCCGGCCACCGGCCGCTCAACACTCTTGTAGCCGAGATAAGAGACCGTCAATACGTCTTTCGGATCGGCATCGATCTCATATCGTCCATCTATATCGGTAATCGCACCCACGCCGGAGCGGCCATTTATAGTAATCCCGGCACCGATCAAAGGCTCTCCCGTCTCATCTCTGACTACTCCTTTGACGACAAAAGCCGGCTTCCCCTCATCGAGGGGCGGTGTTTGTCTTTTGGAGATAAAGACATTATTGCCGTTTACGTCGATTACGACGTCCTGACCCTCAAACAGTTTGGCTAGTACTGTTTTGAGGTCCTCGTTTTCTGCATTCACGGAAACCTGTCTGGACAGGTCGATCCCTTCAGATTTAATCACGACAGAATAGCCGTACATCTTTTGAATCTCCGTCACGGCCCTGCTGACAGGAGTGTTGCGCAGATTCAACGTGATATTCTGCCCTGAGACCTGAATGCATAATGTAACGAGGACAGACAGCGATATAAATCGCAGCCCATACTTTCTGTTCAGCCTCATTTATTTGACTATTTTTTTGTAATGTAAAAGATACTGTCCTTTTGAGAAATGAGGAAGTGGTTGCCGGTATTCAGGGCCTCGAGAATGGTTTTGACGTCCTCCTGGTTAATAAAAGAGGCGTAATAACGTTCGGACGCCAGGTCCTGGTCTTGTATAACTATATTTACATTGTATTTCCTGCCAAGGGTGGAGGCGATATCGGACAGGGGCGTATTGCGGAACTGCAAGCCGCCAAGGCTTACGACTTCTTCAAAATAATTTGCCGCAAAAGTACGCCGCTGTACCGTCCCGGTATTCCTGTCATATTTGACAAGGTCCCCTGGAGAAAGAAAGACGGAACTTTCTTCCTCCGGGAAACTCATCTCGACAGACCCTTCTACAAGGGCCACTTCATCTTCTTCATTATCAGGGAAAGAGCTGACATTAAATTTGGTGCCGTGCACGATGACGCTCATATTGCCCGTACTGACCACAAATTGCCTGCGTTTATCCTTGGTGACATCCATAAAGGCCTCGCCGACAAGTATTACCTTGCGTTGACGCCCTTTAAACTCTTCAGGATAAAACAACTGGCTGCAAGGGCTGAGCAAGGCTGTAGAGCCGTCCGGCAATGTGACCCGGCTGGTTTCCGCATATGAGGTCGCGACCTGCAGCCACTCGCTCTCAGCCGAGAAAGTCCTGCTCAAAGACCATACGCACAAGCCGATGACAGGGAGTATCAGGACCGCGGCAGCCCTCAAGGCCCAGTTCCCGACCTTCGCCATACGGCGCGGAGGCGGAGTAAGTCCGGCGCTTTGAGCAAATCTGGCAAAGCCCTTTTCGGCATCGGATCGCGAGCCGTCTGCACAAGAGGAATATATCTTGTGCAGGACAGCATCGACCTCAGGCTTGTCCTCGCCCTCAATCAGCCAATCGCAAAACTTGTCATCTCTTTCCGTCATAGTGCTTACCAATCAAGACTGTCGGTGTCAAGATTGTCGGTCAAAGTTACAATATTATTGAATGAAGTACAAATTACTGAAGATTCAATAGAAACGGATTTGATTATTGGAGCCGTGTAGTTGGTATTTTTTTTCATATCATTCAATATTAGATTTTCATACAACGCACAGGAAGTGCCCATTGTGTCTGGCTTTTCTGACCATTGCTGAATTTTGTCCGACCATAATTACCCAGGCTATAACCAGCCAGCGCCGTTCCGTCGACCACGGCATTGCCGGCCCAATAGTACGACGAATAGCCAACATTATTTAACTGTCCTGAAGCCCGGAATCCAACAGCAGGATAGTATGAGGTATTGGATGCGCCTGCATTGAATACTACTCCTGACAAGTTTGAATCAGCTTCCCAAGCTACATTTGAATTCCAGAGAGTGTACCACGCATAAGTATTGGTAACAGGCACAATATATCCTGGTGGGCACGGATCATAATTGGTTTTTCCATCTCTGCCGTTAGTGCTGTTCCATAGTTTCAGTGCATCCGACTGAGGCAGATTGTACAACCAGGTATTGGTGCAGGCTGTTGTCCCAGTGTTAGCATAGTAATGTATATTGGTCGTCGGATGGGCTGTTGAATACGCTATTTCCCCACCATCGGCAGCTCCGGCAACAGAGTTACGTACCGACGAGAATGCAGTTGCTACAGCAGAAAGCTCTGAATTAAACACATAGTTCTGTGTCTTGTCTCCCCATGCAGCGGACTCTTTGGCGGATACATTGCTTCCGACCACTCCGGGACCGGGGAAGGGATCCTTGCGACCCCATTGATACATCAGCCCGTAAGAGTTCGCATCCGCCTGCGCATTAGAAAGTGCTCCAAGATTACGATCTGTCATCAGCCAGGCATCATTGCGTCCGTAATGCGTCGGTGTCAAGGGGTCCTCGGTAGTACACCAGATATGCCAGCTCCAGACCACCTTATTCTCCGAATCGCACAAGACTATTACGCTATTGCCATTGGAGGCCGGCTCAACTCTGAAGTTGATGTTACCGCTGTCGCCTATACCTACTCCGCTTACCTTGGACTCAGTCCCGGTTGCCCACAGCCAGTTGGCCCTGTAACCGTCAGTATAAGGTTGTGATCCTGCAAATACTTTCGTCTTATCAACCTTCTGGGCGGGGAAACAATAGTAACCACCCTCCGATACTATGTAGCAGTTGGCACGGGCGTAGCTATAATTCGCGTCTAGCAGACTGACGTATGTGGGGACACCCTTTCCTGCGGTGATTTTGGTATCGATAGATGAAAACTCAAACATATAAAGCCCCTGCGCAGACAAAGCCTTGGGATTGACATTGAAGGTAACTTTCTGACCATTGGTCATCTCGAGTACGAAATGACAGTTTGCATCAGTGAGATCCACCGGATTGATAGCGGCCCAGGCGGTCTGAACGTCGCTCATGTAAGCGGTGTTTGGGAAATTGATGATAAGAGTCTTGCCCCCGTCACCGGTCTCTGATGATACGATCTCACCCGTCTCACAGTTAAGCGTCACACCTCCCACAAACGCCACATCGGCGGTCATCGTCAAGGACTTCATCGTAGCCTCCCTGTACACACAGTCGCGGCCGTCAATTTTGAACTTGACGAAGGCCAGAGGGTGATGAAACAGCATTTTATATGCACCTGCCTCGCTATCATACTGCGTATCATCGCTGTGTCCTACCATAAAGTCGCTCACTCCGACGATATCGTTGATCTCCGAAGTCTGGCTGATTTCCGTAGGGATACTCAAGGAGACGCTCGTCGGATCATCGCCGTACGAAGAAGAATACGGATATACCGCATAAAGAGAGAACGGCGTGCCTGCCGGTGTCATTGTGCCGGAGAATTTGCCGGTGCTGGTCCCGACAGAGGCGGCTATCACCCCGAAATCGACGTTGGAGTTAAGCGCATTGCCTTTTTCCCACACGCTAATGGCATCGCCGGACTTCCAATTAATCTCCTTGCAAGCGCAGAGCTCGGTCTTTGTAAACTCCTGCATCGACGTCACAAGGGTAAAGTTACCTTCTTTTCCGGTTTCCGGAGTCTCCGGGCCTTTCTCTTTAGAGCAGGCCGCCAGAGAGAAGATCAGTAAGAATAATCCAATCTTTTTCATAAAAGCGAAAATAGGTCGTTAATAATGTGATTAATATTTAGTTGTCTTTATTTTACTTGAATATGTACTTGGCCTCGTCCCAGCCGTTGATGGAGAAGAAGGCCTCACAGAAGTTGGAGAAATCAGTACTGTTGCCCCAAGCCTCATTCTGAGCGAAATACCAGTTACTTGCTTCTAAATACTCGGGGGCTGTGTCATTGTATATATACCTGTTATAGTAGTGTTTCCTGCCGAATGTCCCGCTTATGCCGAGACGGATGCCCTCGGGGGTGTCCACATAGCAGGCAAAACTGTCACCATTGGCAAATGCCTTCTGGGCAGGGACCGATACGGAGGCCTCCATCACCTGTTTGCGGAGCTTGGCGAACCTGGAGGGCGTGATGATACAATCATCAGTCCTCAGCCAGACCGCCACTCCTGCCGGTGCATCCCCTGCAACCGGCGTATTTTCATTCAGCATGGTGCTGATGCGTGCGGCGGTGTGGGTGCCGTTATTCAAGACATAATAATTACGGGTGCCGGTACCGCTGTCGTCGTACAACGTATGCGTTACGCTCGCACCATTTTTGTCAAATCCGTACAAAAAGCGTATAGACACGACGACATCGTCGATCTTGATAAAGAAACAGTCTCCGGACGGCTCGCTTCCCCAGTCCGTTACCTGGGTGTCATCAACCCACAATTCATCTACATTTGTCTTGGGGATCAGGAAATGTGACATGAGATTGGTGGCGTTGGGATTGTCCCGCCCGTTGCCAGCCTCTAGGAAAACAATCTGGTTGTCGTGCTGGGCCCTCGCGAAGGCGTCCCTGTAGCACGTCCAGACGTGGGAATAGGTCCCGGGAAGGAACCCGTAAGGGTCGCCCCGGCCCTCCATATAATGAGCGATATTGACATTGTATGGATGATTGTCGGTACGGACGATTATGTTGATCTGCTTCTCGGTACCGTTGCCGGTGTAGTGATGACCTCCGCTGCTCACGCAGTAATACTTGTCTACGTAATTCATACTGTTCATCGCATAGTACTGCTTGCCGTCATTGTATGTGGCAGTCTCGTCCCCGAAGATATACGACACCATCCTCGGGTACTCTGCATTGATACGCTTATTTTTTGCGCTCAAAGTCCAGGCGGCGAGTTGCTTGTATGCATACATGCCGGCCCCGGACAGCATACCCTTGGCCATCTGGTCGATGTTGCCTCCGCTCGCTCCTCTGTAATAACAGCGGGACATGGCTCCTGACAGTGTCGAGGCCGGAGTGTAATAATTGGCGGCCATCATCACGGAGTAGAGGTCCCTGATTTTGGTCGCCTTGGCCAGGGCCGAAGCATTTTTCATAAAGTTGCAGATGAATCCTATACACTCCATCTGCACGCCGGTGTATGTCGGGCTGTTGTGCTCGTGGAAGCCGTAAGCGGCCGTCTGTGCATAGTATGCATCCAGGCACTCATAACCCTTCGCCGCGATTGCGGCCGGAGTCAGGTCCAGTCCGGCGCCCCATCTGCGGGAAGGATCAAGGTTTTCGCCTAGAGCCACAAGATTCCAGATGTGCATAAGATAGATGTTGGAATATGTGACTGCGACATTGTCGTGTTTCCACAGCGCATTGACGGCCTTGTCCACAAAGCCGTCAAAGGCGGCTTTGGTCTCGTCCGACCAGGTCGGGTAATAACGTATCAGCGCTACGGATGCCAGCTGTAGGGCAAACTCGATGTTGTTTGCATCAGAATAATCCTGCGCCCCGTCTTTAAGGTATCTGGGGACACGCCCTGTCTGCTCCCCGTCCTGCACCTGGACGGAGGCGAATTTGTCAATGGTCCAGCGTATATCACTCTCGGCCCATCCTCCGGCTTCGCTCACCTCAATGATGAAGTCGAAATACTGGGTGGTGTCAAAACCGTCCTCACTGTTGTAAACGGCAGTCCATAAAGATGATGCCCTGCCAGGATCGGATTTTACCGTGAGAGTGGGGAGCTCCCTAAACTCCAATGGCTCTACTTCTTTGTCTTCACAGACATCTTTTTGGCAGGAGACGGATAAAAAAAGGCCGAAAACGGCAAGAGCTGTAAATGATAGTTTCAGTGACATGATACGCTGCGGTTCAATACTTATACATAAAGAACACGCGAGCGCGTACAATTACCCAATCACCCTACGAAAAACTGTCACGAATCTGGGCAAGCGCCAGGGCGATATGTCTGTCCACAGTGCGTACCGACAGCCCCAGCCGGTCGGCGATCTCCTTGTTGCTCAGGCCTTTCTCACGACTCAGCAGATACACCGTCCGCCGCTGCTTAGGCATCTTGGAAACGATTGTCTGTATTCTTGATTTGGACTCGACCGCAAATGCAAGATCTTCTACACCCCATGCCTCCTGGATACTGTCTTTAATCTCCGAAGAATCGATAGTCCGGCGTTTCTTGCGGTCCCGGATATAATTGAGCATCAGTCTATTGGTGATGACATAGATATAGTTTTCGATGGACTGGCCCTCCTGCAGCTGCTCCCTGTTTATAAATACCTTCATAAAGGATTCCTGGACTATATCTTCGGCGGCTGCCCTATCTTTTATGATACAGTCTACGAAATTGACGAACTTGCCATAGTAAAGGCGAAAGAGAGACTGATAACTGTCATGATCCCCCTTTTTCAAGCCTTTTATGAGTGTTTTTTCGTCGTTTTTCACACTCCGTCCCATATGTTATATGGCAGGATATAGCTGGCGCATTTTGTCTGTTTCTTTTATCCTACCCACAAATATAATGTTTTTACGGTAAAAAAAGCCCCCTTGACAATCAGGCACTTAAAAGAAAGCGTCTGGTGCAATCACAAGGGCACTGAAAAAGGCATTGCCCATATAACCCTCTGAGAATCGCGTATTTGAACACCCCCTCGAGTTATCGACTCCAATTTGGGATTTTCGATTCTCGAGGGGGTTTTTAAAGAAAAAGCGAGGTTTTCCCCGCTATTT
>JAFSTI010000184.1 GCA_017450585.1 Bacteroidales bacterium | reverse complement strand
TGCGAAGCACTTCATGGGCATTCTCGAGAAGCCCGAAGTGGAGAGCATAGAAGGCCTGAGCCCCATTATTGCCATTGAACAGAAAAGCACCGGCAGCAACCCGCGCTCGACGGTCGGCACGATTACCGAGATTTACGATTTCCTGCGCCTGCTGTACGCGCGTGTGGCGACGGCCTATTCCCCCGTCACCGGCGAACCGATGGTCCGGTACACGGGCGAACAGATCGTCTCGCTGATATTGACCGAATACAACGGCCGCAAATGCATCCTGCTCGCCCCGCTGGTGAACGGGCGCAAGGGTCATTACCGCGAACTGTTCGAGGGCCTGCGCAAGAAAGGCTACACACAGGTGCGCATCGACGGCGAGATACTGGATCTCTCCGAAGTGACGGCCCTGGACCGGTATAAAAACCACTTCATCGAGCTGGTGGTGGATAAACTCAAACCCACGGACGGAGACGGCGAACGCGTGCGTTCATCCGTGCTTTCGGCGCTCGATCAGGGTAAAGGCTCGCTCATGGTACTGGACATGGAGGAGGGCGGCATCCGGCACTTCTCCCGCCATCTGGTCGATCCGGTCAGCGGCCTTTCGCTGGCGGAACCGGCCCCGCACTCGTTCTCATTCAACTCCCCGGAAGGCTATTGCCCTCACTGCAAGGGACTTGGCATCATTGCCAATCTAGATATAGACTCCATCATTCCGGACCGCAGCCTCAGCATCGCGCAGGGGGCGATCGTCCCGCTGGGCACGCTGCGCGACGGCCGGAAGTTCGAGATCATCCGCGCGATCGCGAGACGCTACCATTTCTCGGTCTACGACCCCGTGGACAGCGTCCCTGACGAGGCGTTGTCGCACATCATCTACGGCTCGGACGAGCTGTTCCGCATCGGGGAGGGCAATCTGTCCGAGATGGTGTCGTTCCCGGGAATCGTGGACGACATCGAGGAGAAAATCGTCTGTCCGGTCTGTCACGGCACCCGCCTGAACGAGCAGACGCAGTACTTCCGCATCGACGGGAAGACCATTTCCGAGGTCTCCGCGCTCGAAATCGGGGAGCTGGCCGGATGGCTGGACAGCCTGCAGGGCAAGCTCAGCGAGCGCGAGCTGCGCATCGGTCACGACATACTCAAGGAGCTGACCGAGCGCGTGCGTTTCATCAACGAAGTCGGGCTGGAATACCTCACCCTCGACCGTCCCGCCGCATCGCTGTCGGGCGGTGAAGGGCAGCGAATCCGCCTCGCAACGCAGATCGGGTCGAAACTCGTCGGCGTGCTTTACGTCCTGGACGAACCCAGCATCGGACTGCACCAGAAAGACAACCGCAAACTCATCTCCTCGCTCTGCAAACTCAGGGATGAGGGCAATTCCATAGTGGTCGTGGAGCACGACGCCGAGACCATGCTCAGTTCGGACTGGATTACCGACGTCGGACCCGGAGCCGGAGAGGCGGGCGGTCACATCTGCGCCAACGCCCCGCTGGACGTATTGCTCGGAAAACGCGAGCCCACCGAGGCTGAAAAGCCACACGTCATACTGGGCCAGTCACTTACTGCAGAATACCTTAAGGGCCTTCGCAGCATTCCTGTCCCGAGGCGCCGTCGCCGGGGCAACGGTCTTACTCTTTCGGTGCGCGGAGCCCGTGGAAACAACCTCAAAGACATCAGCGTCGACTTCCCCCTGGGCTGCTTCATCGGAGTGAGCGGCGTGAGCGGAAGCGGCAAGTCGTCCCTTATCGAAGATACGCTCGTACCCGCCCTGAAAAAGCATTTTTACCGCTCGAAACAGAGCATCCTCCCCTACCGCGAGATAGTGGGCATGGACAATATCGACAAGCTCATCGAGATCGACCAGTCTCCCATCGGGCGCACTTCCCGCAGCAATCCGGCTACCTTCACCGGAGTGTTTAATGACATCCGGACGCTCTTCGAGGAGACCGCCGACGCCAAGGTACGGGGCTTCAAGGCTGGAAGGTTTTCGTTCAATGTGGCCGGCGGGCGCTGCGAGGAGTGCAAAGGCGCGGGCATCAAAGAGATAGAGATGAACTTCCTGCCCACGGTGCACGTCGTCTGCGAGAAATGCCGCGGCCGCCGCTACAAGGAAGACACCCTGGCCGTTAAATATAAAGGAAAGAATATCAACGACATACTGGAAATGCCGGTAAGCGAGGCGTACGAGTTTTTCAAGCCCGTACCGAAAATCGCGCAGAAGCTCAAGACCATGGTGGATGTGGGTCTGGGATACGTGCATCTGGGGCAATCGGCCGTCACCCTGTCGGGCGGCGAGAGCCAGAGGATGAAACTGTCCGCCGAGCTGCAGCGCAGGGGCACCGGCAACACCCTCTACATCATGGACGAGCCCACTACCGGCCTGCACTTCGAGGACATCAAGGTGCTGCTGTCCGTGATTGCGCAGCTGGTGGACCAGGGCAATACGGTTATTATTATTGAACACAATCTGGATATACTGAAATCGGTGGACTATCTGATCGACCTCGGGCCGCAGGGCGGTTCCCGTGGCGGACAGGTAGTCTCGTGCGGCACCCCGGAGGAGGTAGCGCGCGACAAGCATTCAGTGACCGGAGCATATTTGAAAGAAGTTTTATGACAAAGATTGAAGCTGCCAGGGAAGAGTACAAGGACTGGTGCGCCGCAGTGGGCATTGACACGCTGCAGAAAGTAAACGAAGCCATCTTAGAAGGCCGTGGTGTGGAACTGATAAACCTTTGCGAGGCCAGGCAGGAACGCAAGTACGCCGCCATTGCGGACCAGATATATTATCGCCGTAATCAGAGCCGCATCGTGATGATATCCGGACCTTCGTCCAGCGGCAAGACCTCTTCATCGCTGCGCATCGCCCAGCAGCTCAGAGTGCTGGGTCTCACTCCCAAGGTGATCGAGCTGGACAATTATTTCGTAGACAGGGAGAAAACGCCCCGCGACGAGAACGGAGAGTATGATTTCGAGGCTCTGGAGGCGATGGATGTCGCTTTCTTGAATGAGCAGCTGAACGACCTTCTAGCCGGCAAGGAAATCGAGGTGCCGAAGTTTGATTTTACGAACGGCTGCCGCGTACCGTCCGGGAAGACCATGGTCCTGGGCGAGCATGATCTACTGTGCATGGAAGGCATCCATGCCCTGAATCCGGCCCTTACCGCATCGGTGGACCAGAGTAAAATCTTCCGCATCTACATCTCCGCCCTCTCGGCACTTCCTGGAGGCGAGAAAGCTCATAACTCGACCACGGACAAACGTCTGCTCCGCCGCATCGTAAGGGATAACCGTACCCGCGGAGTTTCGCCCGAGGACAATATCCTGCGCTGGCCGAGC
>JAFSTI010000183.1 GCA_017450585.1 Bacteroidales bacterium | reverse complement strand
GCCATACCCAGAGCTGGATAGGACTCTTTTCCCCTGTTGAATACGAAACTGATTTCGAACAGATCGTTGAGTTCATTCTTCTTATAAAGGACCTCCACACCCTCGGTGATATTGAAATGATCCATCTCGGAGGAGAAATCCAGAAATACCGGCTCGATAGGTTTGACCGGAGTCTCCTGCACAGATGCGAGGAAATCGCTGCGCATATCACGGTTGGTCACGATCGGAGTGATCTTCGGGGCCGCGATCTTCTTAACGGTTTTATCCTCTCCCATCCTCTTATAAACGACGGCGTAGGATTCGTCAGAGAGATACTTGTTCGCCCATGCCACCACATCATCCTTGGTTACGTTCTCAATCAACTCCTGCTCATGGAGATAATCTTTCCAGGATATACCGCCGATAAATGCCTGGACATAGGCATGTGCCCTGGTACTGTTATCCTCCATCCCACGCATCTGGTCCAATTTATAATTGTTGACCACAGCCTTCAGGAGGTTCTCATCGAATTCACCGGCACGTAATTTGGCGACTTCCGCAAGCATCAGGTCACGGAGTTCCTCAAGGCTCTGTCCTTCCTTCGGGCCGGCCATAGCGATGAACGATCCGTAATCCGGGCTGATGTCACAGCCGGCATATGCGTATAGCACCTTCTGCTGCTGGTTAAGGTCCAGATCTACCAGTCCGGCCTGGCCGTTATAAAGGATACCGCCTGCCACTTCGGCGACAGCGGAAGACTCGATATCAGGAAAACCGGGAATCAGCCATCCCATGGCGATATTTTCAGCCTCCAGGCCGTACACATTTTTCACGACCGGAGCCGTCGGTGCACTGTCCTTCTCAAACTGAAGTTCGGGGATAGAGGGATTAGGCTCCCAGTCACCGAAGTACTTCTCGATGGACTTAACCACCTCGCGGGGATTGAAATCACCGGAGAGGCAAATAGCAATATTGTTCGGCACATAATAGGTGTCGTGGTATTTCTTAACATTGGTGATGGAAGGATTCTTCAGGTGCTCCTGCGTACCGAGTACGGTCTGCTTTCCATAAGGATGATTAGGTGTAAGCGCAGCGGAGAGAGCTTCCCAGACCTTTCTGCTGTCCTGCGTCAGGGACATATTCTTCTCCTCATAGATAGTCTCCAGTTCGGTATGGAAACCACGAACGACGGTATTACGGAAACGGTCAGCCTGTATGCGGGCCCAATTGTCCACCTGATTGGAAGGAATGTCTTCGGTGTAGACGGTCTCGTCATGCGAAGTCCATGCGTTCGTGCCTTCTGCTCCGATAGCCGCCATGAGCTTGTCATACTCATTGGGGATGGCAATCTTTGAGGCCTCATAGCTGATTGAATCGATACGATGATAGATGGCCGCGCGGGCCGCCTCGTCAGTCGTCTGCCTGTACTGTTCGAACAGGGCTTCTATCTCATCCAGCATGGGTTTTTCCTTCTCATAATCAGATGTGCCGAAATGAGAGCTGCCCTTGAACATCAGATGCTCGAAGTAGTGTGCCAGACCAGTAGTCTCTGACGGATCATTCTTTCCGCCGACCTTAACGGCGATATAGGTCTGGATGCGCGGCTGCTCCTTATTTACAGTCATGAACACCTTCAGACCATTGTCCAGAGTGTACATCTGCGTCCCGAGCGGGTCGCCTGGGACGGTCTCAAAGCGGGTACAGGCGGATAGCGACACCAGCAGGGCGGCCGCCGCCGAAACAATTCTTTTCATCTTTTCAATCTTATTTTTGCGTGGTCTAACATTATATATTTCTGGCCGTAACCTTCGAAATTAATCGTGGCTTTAAGGCGCGGGAACTCGCCGTCGATAGCAATGATAGTGCCGTATCCGAAGCGGCTGTGCTCGATCTCCTGTCCTACCCGGAACGCCGAAACCGGATCGGCGGCGAAGTCAACATCCTGATGTGCCGGAGCCGAGGGTCGGGCACTGAAAACAGGACTTCCGGTCCCGGTAGAGAATTTCGGTGCGGGACGTCCCACAGAAACGGCCGCAGACGAACGTCCCCACGACGATGGACCCGAAGCGGAGGGGCGATTGACGAAGCCCGGACGGCCGGAAGCGAAACGAGAAGAGCCGAGCGGATTGTCAATAAATCTGTCATCAATCTCCCGCAGGAAACGGCTGGGCGGGTTTGACTCGTGCTGGCCGTTCCGCATGCGGCTCTCTGCATAGGACAGCACTACACTGCGCTGTGCCCTTGTTAGCGCGACGTAAAAGAGCCTGCGCTCTTCTTCCGTGTCAGCAGGTGCACCGCCCATCCCGGACGGAAACAGATTTTCCTCCATGCCGACCACGTACACGTAAGGGAACTCCAGGCCCTTGGCCGAATGGACGGTCATGAGCGCGACCTTATTGCCCGCATCCTCCTCATCCTCAGCGGCATCCACCGCACTGAGCAGGGACACGTTCTCCAGATAGTCGCCCAGCGTCACCACGGGCAGCTGAGTCTCATCCGGCTCCGGCATCTCGGCCAGCAGTTCCTCCTGCCGCTCCTCCACGAACTGCGTGACGTTATTCAGCAGTTCGTCAATGTTCGCCAGCCGCGCCTGTCCTTCTATGCTCGTATCCTCCTTGTAGTGGGCGTATACGCTGCTCCGGTCCGCAATCTTCCGCGCCAGGACATCGGCTTGTACGGCATGCAGTTCCGAACGTAGCGCTTCCATCATTTCGCAGAAGAGACGTATCTTGGCAATTGATGCCGCTTTCAAGCCCAAGCCTTCCTGAAGCGCTGCCTGCGACAACGGGAGGGAGGCACTGCGCGCTGCTTCAATCAGGGCTTCCATGCTCGTGGCGCCGATACCGCGGGCGGGACGGTTCACCGCTCGCTTGAACGACTCGTCGTCGGAGGCATTGACACATAACTTGAAATAGGCCATCAGGTCCTTAACTTCCTGCCGCTCGAAGAACGAATTGCCCGAATAAATCATGTACGGAATGTTCCGGCGGCGCAGCGACTCCTCTAGCGCGCGTGACTGGGCGTTGGTGCGGTACAGGACCGCGAAATCCCGGTATGCGGCGCCGTCCGTGCGGAGTTTGGTCAATATATCCCCCGCCACGAGGATGGACTCCTCCTGCTCCGTGTATGCGCGCATCAGGTGCAGGCGTGCGCCGTCCTCTGAATCCGAATAGCACTCCTTGGGTATGCGGTTTGAATTTTTGGCAATAAGCGAGTTCGCAGCGCCGACGATATTGCGTGTGCTGCGGTAATTGCGCTCCAGACGGAATATCCGGCTTTCCGGATAGTCCTTGCGGAAGTTCAGGATATTCTCGATGCGCGCACCCCGGAAGGCGTAGATCGACTGCGAATCATCCCCCACCACGCAGATATTGTGATGCGGGGCGGCCAGTTTTTTCAGGACAATATACTGTGCCAGGTTCGTATCCTGGTACTCGTCTACCATTATATAAGAGAAGCGGCCTGCGATGTCCTGAAGGGCCTCGGGATGATCTTTCAGCAGGATATTCAGGTTCAGCAGGATGTCGTCGAAGTCCATCACGGACGACTGCCGGCACCGCGTCTCATAGAGGCTGTAGATGTCGCAGATCCGCGGCTTGCGGTGCTGGGTGTCAGAGGCTATAGCCTTGGGATTCGAGCGGTAGGCACCCGCAGTGACCAGATTATTCTTTGCCGAAGAGATGCGACTTAGCACATCTTTTGGCTTATAAACCTTGTCGTCGAGCTGCAGTTCCTTTATGCAGGCCCTGATGGCACTGACGCTGTCACTCTGATCATAAATCGTAAAATCTTTAGAGTAGCCGATGCTGCCAGCCCAGTCGCGCAGAAATCGCACGAACACCGAATGGAAGGTGCCCATGACAAGCCGGCGCGAGGCGGCCGAGCCCACCATGGCGGCGATCCGCTCCTTCATCTCACCGGCGGCTTTCTTCGTAAATGTCAGGGCCAGAATACGTTCCGCGCTGCATCCGCCGGCCAGGATATAGGCTATCCTGCTCGTCAGCACCCTCGTCTTTCCCGACCCTGCTCCGGCTACTATGAGTACCGGTCCCTCAACACATTCCACGGCCTGTCTCTGACTGCCGTCCAACCCCTCCAGGATAGTATCTATATTGTTCGTCATAACTCCGCTAAATTACGATTATTTTTAGTATCTTCGCACACTCTTTTGAAAAAGAACAAATACAAAAACAATATTAATCTAATGTCAGCACTCATCAAACTGAAACACGGGCTGGATATCCCCCTCGCAGGGGAAGCCGAGCGCGTCGTCAGCAGGCTGGTGAAGCCGGGTACGGCGGCGGTGTGTCCCTCTGATTTCAAGGGACTCGCCCCCAGGCTCCTCGTTCACGAAGGAGACCACGTACTGGCAGGTTCGCCGGTTCTCGCAGACAAGAAGAACCCTGACATCCTGGTCACCGCACCGCTGAGCGGCACGGTCAAGGAGATTGTCAGAGGAGAGAAGAGGAAACTTCTCGCAGTGCTCATCACTCCTGACGAAGTACAGGAAAGCGTCGATTTCGGCCACGTGGACGTGACCGATGCCGCCGCCGTCCGGGATCTTCTGCTCAAGAGCGGACTGTGGGTTTCCATTATCAGCAGGCCTTACGGCATAGTGGCGGATCCCGCCGTGACGCCGAAGGCCATTTTCGTATCACTGTTTGACACCGCCCCGCTCGCTCCGGATGCGGAGTTCACTCTCGGCGCCAAGACCGGTGCCATGCAGACCGCCATCAACGCATTGTCCTCCATCGCGAAGGTTCATCTGGGCATTTGCAAATGCCAGGAAGGAGGATCCTTCGCCGGCTTTGAGAATGCCGAGTATCACGTCTTCCAGGGCAAGCACCCCGCAGGAAACGTGGGCGTGCAGATCAGCCATATTGACCATATCCGCAAGGGAGAGACCGTCTGGACAGTCTCTCCGATGCTGCTTGCAGCTATCGGCACCCTGCTGGGCAAGGGCAAGCTGGATCTGCGCCGCCGCGTGGCAATCTGCGGTCCCGCCGCCATTGAGCCTTCTTACATAGAGACCTGGCCCGGCATGCCCATGAGCTGTCTGGCCGGTCACATCGGCACCCAGGCTGACGGCGTCCGCATTATCAGCGGTGACGTTCTGTCCGGACGCAACGCCGGATGCGAGGGTTTCCTGGGATTCTTTGACGACCAGATCACTCTCGTTCGCGAAGGACGCGAATATGAGCTTTTCGGCTGGCTCAGGCCTTTCCGTTTCAACCAGTACAGTGCAGATCACACTTATTTCAACTGGTGCCTTGGATGGCTGACTCCGAAACGCCGCTATAACATGGATACGAACCTGCACGGCGGCCCCCGCGCGTTCGTCATGTCCGACAGCTACTATGCCAAATACCTGCCCATGGACATCTTCCCCCTGTATCTGGTGAAGGCGTGCCTGGCCGGTGATATTGACAAGATGGAGCAATTCGGCATCTACGAAGTTCTGCCCGAGGACCTGGCCCTGTGCGAGTTCATCGACCCGTCGAAGAACTACATACAGGAGATTATTTCCGACGGTATTGACCTGATGATTAAAGAAATGGCTTAAGAGTATGAACAAGATTTTCGAAAAGGGAGGAAAGCTGTACTGGCTGCACTCCACCATTGACGCTTTTGAGACATTTCTGAGAGTCCCGAACACCGTGAGCGTGAAAGGCGCGCACCTGCGGGATGCTGTCGACCTGAAGCGCATCATGATTATTGCCGTGATAGCCGTCCTGCCCGCAGCCGTCTTCGGTATGTGGAATGTCGGTTATCAGCACTCTCTCGCACTCGGCGTGGGCGGAGCGCATATCCTGGCCAATTTCTGGTACGGATTGCTTAAGACTCTCCCGCTGTTCGTAGTGTCATATCTGGTCGGACTCGGCATCGAGTTCGCATCATCGCAGATCCGCGGTGAGGAAGTCAACGAGGGTTACCTCGTCTCCGGAATGCTGATTCCGCTGATCGTTCCCGTCGATGTCCCCCTGTGGATGCTCGCCATCGCCGTTGCCTTCTCAGTGATTTTCGTCAAGGAAGTCCTCGGAGGCACCGGAATGAATATCTGGAACCCCGCACTGGTCGCCCGTGCATTCCTGTTCTTCTCCTACCCGAACCAGATGTCCGGATCGGAAGTCTGGATCGCAATGCGTAAGGGCGAGACCATGATCGACGGTGCCACCGGAGCGACGCCCATTACCTTCATCGGTGACGGCATCGACGCCCTGACCGGCGCCGGAGTACAGTACGGTACTTCTTTCTGGACAATGTTCTGGGGCGGCATTCCCGGTTCGGTCGGTGAGACTTCCGTGATTGCCATCCTTCTCGGAGCAGCCATCCTGATCTTCACCGGCGTCGCCAGCTGGAAGATCATGGCGTCCTCCGTAGCCGGAGCCCTGTTCGTCGGCTTCATCGCAACAGCTACCGGCATCAGCGACATCCCCTGCTGGTATCACCTGGTAATGGGCGGTTTCGCATTCGGTACCGTATTCATGGCTACCGACCCTGTCACCTCCTGCCAGACTGAACGCGGCAAATGGATTTACGGTTTCCTGATCGGTGCGCTCTGCATTATCATACGCCTGTGGAATCCCGGATACGCCGAAGGAATGATGCTCGCCATTCTGCTGGGCAATACCTTCGCCCCGCTGATTGACCACTATGTGGTAAACGGACGCATCGCCCGCAGAAACAAACAAGTTAAAACAGCATAGGCCATGAATACAAACAATAACGTATATACAGTCATCTACACCACCGTTATCGTGGTGATAGTGGCAGCCGTGCTGGCATTCGTGGCGCAGAAACTGGGCCCCGCCCAGCAGGCCAATGCCAAGGCAGAGACCCTGCGTCAGATGATGGCCGCGGCCGGCGTAAAACCGGTCGAAGAGCTTTACGCTTCCAAGAATGACCAGATTCTCGACCTCTACGCCGAGAACATCGCCGAAGCTTACACCGTCGATCTGAAGGGCAATAAGGTCGCTGACCTATCCATCGAGCGTGAGAACATCAAGCTGGAGGAGGGCCTGAAGGTTCAGAACCGCGCTATCAAGGCTGGCCAGGGAGCTTCCCTCCCGGTCTATGTCTTCAAGAGCGGGAACATCGTAATCCCTGTATACGGAGCCGGGCTTTGGGGTCCGGTCTGGGGATATGTCGCCCTTAAGCCTGACTGCCACACTATCGCCGGAGCTTACTTCGACCATGAGAGCGAGACTCCCGGTCTGGGAGCCAAGATCAAGGATGAAGCCTGGTTCCGCGAGAAGTTTATCGGAAAGACAGTAGAATGGGGAGATGACGTCATCTTCAGTCTGGCAAAGAACGCCGAAGCTACAGGCGCGACGAACGCCGTCGATGCCATCACCGGCGCTACCATGACATCCAAAGGTCTGAACGAGGCATTGAACACCTGGTTCCGGGCATACGAGGCCACGTTCGGTCTCGGAGCGTTTTTCAATGCCCTGGAGGAGCACGCCGTTTCTGAAACCGCAAATACTGAGGAGGAATAAGCCATGGCAAGTAAACTGAAAGAAACTATCCTGAACCCTATTTTCAAGGGCAATCCCATCACCGTCCTGGTGCTCGGCATCTGCTCTTCACTGGCTGTCACCGTACAGCTCAAGGGTGCCCTGGTAATGGCCCTGTCCGTAATTGTGGTCACCGGCCTTTCGAGCCTCGTCTGCTCATTGCTCCGTAAAACCATCCCCAACCGCGTCCGTATCATCGTACAGCTCGTGGTCGTGGCACTTATGGTGATCCTGGTGGACCAGATACTGAAAGCCGGCGAAGGCACTTATGCCATCGACAAACAGCTTTCCGTGTACATCGGTCTTATCATCACGAACTGCATCGTGATGGGCCGCATCGAGGCTTTCGCCCTCGGCAACAAGCCCATCCCTTCCCTGCTGGACGGTCTTGCAAACGGTGCGGGCTACGGCCTCATCCTGATTATCGTCGCCTTCTTCCGCGAGCTTCTCGGAAGCGGCACGCTCTTCGGGCTGCAGGTTCTCCCCGCTTCTTATGTTCCTAACAACCTTGTAATCCTTCCGCCTTTCGCCCTTATCCTGCTCGGATGCATAATCTGGGTGCACAGGGCACTTGACAAAGATCTTCAGGAAGACTAAAAAAGAGCGAGCCATATGGAATATATCAGCTTATTCGTAAAGTCGATTTTCGTTGACAATATGATCTTCGCATACTTCCTGGGTATGTGCTCATACCTGGCAGTATCGAAGAACGTGAAGACGGCCAATGGCCTCGGCCTCGCCGTCATATTCGTGCTCCTATGCACGCTTCCGCTCAACTGGCTGCTCAACACCTACGTGCTGCAGCCCGGCGCCCTGAAGTGGCTCGGCCCCCAGTTTGCGGAAGTTGACCTCAGCTTCCTGAGCTTCATCGTATTCATCGCCGTCATAGCAGCTTTCACGCAGCTGGTGGAGATGATCGTAGAAAAGTTCCTCCCTTCACTCTATTCCTCCCTCGGCATCTACCTGCCGCTGATTGCAGTAAACTGCGCCATTCTTGGCGGTTCCCTGTTTATGCAGCAGAGAGATTTTACAGGCATCGGGGAGTCTGCAGTTTACGCGCTCGGTTCCGGTATCGGCTGGTATCTGGCTATCGTGGCTCTGGCTGCCATACGGGAGAAGATGAGTTACTGCAATGTTCCCAAGCCTCTCAAGGGTATAGGCATCACCTTTATTACAGTGGGCCTTATGGGTATGGCGTTTATGATTTTCATGGGCATTCAACTGTAGCAGGATATGAGTCAGACAATTATTGCATCAATAGCGGTTATCGTAATAGTAACCCTGATCCTGGTGGCTCTTCTCCTCTTCGTGAAGGCCAAGATTACCCCCAAGGGGACCGTAAAGATAGACATCAACGGCGGCAAGAAAGAGCTCAATGTAGCTCCCGGCGGCAACCTGATGGCCACACTTGCCGGCGAAAAGATTTTCCTCCCTTCCGCCTGCGGCGGCAAGGCCAACTG
>JAFSTI010000182.1 GCA_017450585.1 Bacteroidales bacterium | reverse complement strand
GAGGGTATAGTGGCTACCGGCACCAAGCTGGATATCAGTTACTACATCGAGGATCAGATTGATGAGGAGGACGTGGACGAGATCTACGCATATTTCCGCGATGAAGCCGAATCTGACTCGGTAGAGGACGCCATCCGTGATCTCGGCGGTGATTTCGAAGAGTGGGAGATACGTCTGGTGCGCATCAAGTTCCTGTGTGAAGTCGCTTCGTAGAGTATGATACCCCAGGAGACAGTGGATCTGATACTCGATACCGCCCGCATCGAAGATGTGGTCGGGGATTTCGTGACGCTCAAGCGCCGCGGAGCGAATTTCGTGGCCTGCTGTCCCTTTCATAACGAAAAGACCCCGTCCTTCTACGTCTCTCCGTCCAAGGGCATCTTTAAGTGCTTCGGCTGCGGTAAGGCGGGCTCGGCCGTGGGATTCGTGATGGAGCACGAGCACATGGATTATGCCGATGCCCTGCGTTATCTGGCGGGGAAGTATCATATCGAGATCCATGAAAAGGACGAAAGTCCGGAAGATATAATCCAGCGGCAGAAACGCGAGAGCCTGATGCTGGCCTGCGATTTCGCGGGCAAGTTCTTCGTGGACCAATTGGCCACTACCCAGGGCCGCTCCGTGGGCTATGCCTATTATAAGAGCCGCGGTCTGGAAGATTCCACCATCAGGGACTTCGCCCTGGGCTGGGCCCCTTCCGGCGTGGATGACCTGCGACAGGCTGCCCTTTCCGCCGGTTACAAGGATGAGTATCTGCAGGAAGCGGGACTTACTGTCGTGCGTGAGGACGGGACCGTGGCCGACAAATTCCGCGAGCGGGTGATGTTCCCCATCTATTCGCTCAGCGGCCGTATCATTGCCTTCAGCGGCCGTACCCTTCGCTCCGACAACCCCGCGAAATACGTAAACTCCCCGGATACGCCCCTCTACACGAAGAGCAATGTCCTCTACGGCATGTATCAGGCCAAGGCCGAGATTGCCCGCCAGGACAAGTGCATAGTGGTGGAGGGCAATCTGGACATGGTGATGATGCACCAGCTGGGCATCAAGAACGTCGTGGCGCCCTGCGGTACGTCCTTCACCACCCAGCAGATGCACATCATCCACAAGTTTACTGAGAACCTGACCGTGATGTTTGACGGAGACTCCGCCGGCATCCACGCTGCGCTGAAGGTAATGGATGATGTTCTGCGCGAGGGCCTGAGCATGCGTGTTGTCCTGCTGCCCGACGGCGAGGATCCGGACTCCTTCTCCCGCGGCCGCAGCCTGGAGGAGGTCCAGACCTTCATCCGGGAGAACGAACGTGACTGCATTGACTTTAAAGTGGAGCGTATGATGGCGGAAGTGGGAGGCGACCCGGTCCGCAAGTCCGGGGTTATCAGCGCCGTGGCCGATACCATTGCCGTAATCCCTGATGCCGTGAAGCGCTCCGTTTACGTGGAGACATTGGCCTCCCGCTTCAATATCGAATCCTCCGTGCTGTTCGAGCGCATTTCCCAGAAGCGGCAGGCGATGATTGCCGAGCGTCGCAGGGAGGAGGACCGTGCCCGCCGCAGGGAAGAGGCCGGGCTGGAAGCCGTTCCCGCCTGGGAACGGGAAGAGGCGGCCCCGGCCGAGACGGTCCGACAGACGAGCCTGGAACAGTTCGAGGTCAATAAGATGGTGGCCCCGTCCGAGAGGGAGATCTTGAACTTCCTGCTCTCTTATGGCACGCAGACCCTGGATTTTCCGAGCGATTCGGAGTTCTATTCAGGCTCCGAGGAGGATAAGGACACAGTGGCGGATTTTATCATTTCTTCTATCGAGAGCGACGGCGGCCGGCTGCTGAATCCGTCTTACCAGAAAGTATTCGATGCATACGTGGCGGCCTATGATTCCGGCAATCCCGGCCAGTCGCCCGAACAGCGGCAGGATATCATCCTTCGTGGTCTGCTGAATTCCCCCGACAGGGATGTGGCTTTCCTTGCCGCGCAGCTCTCGACGCAGAAGTACCGCCTGACCATGAAGGGATTGATAGATTCGATGACCACGCTTTCGTCGTGGCTGGTCACCTACGTCCCTAAGACCATGCTGATGTATGCCGTGAAGAAGCTGGAGTACAGGGTTTCGGTACTTCGCTCCGAGCTGTCATCGGCAGACCCCGTGCGGATGTCCGACATCCTCTCGGAACTGACCACGCTGCAGAAGGTGCAGCAACAACTGAAAGTGAAACTTGGAAGAGATAAATTGATATGAGCGATTTTAAACGTACACTTGTGACTTGCGCCCTTCCGTATGCGAACGGCCCTGTACATATCGGACATCTGGCCGGAGCCTATGTGCCGGCCGATATTTATGTGAGGTATCTGCGTATGAAGGGAGAAGATGTCCTTTTCATCTGCGGTTCGGACGAGCACGGAGTGCCTATTACCATCAAGGCCCGTGAACAGGGCTGCAGTCCGCAGGATATCGTGGATAAGTATCACCGCGTGATGAAGGATGCGTTCTCTTCGCTCGGAATCAATTTTGACATCTATTCCCGCACTAGTTCGGCGGTACACTGCGAGCACGCATCGGCCTTCTTCCGCAAGCTCTACGACGAGGGTAAGTTCATCACCCGCGAGAGCGAGCAGTACTATGACCCGGAGGCGAAAACCTTCCTGGCGGACCGTTATATTGTCGGTACCTGTCCCAAGTGCGGCAATCCCGACGCATACGGCGACCAGTGCGAGAAGTGCGGCTCGACTCTCTCTCCCGAGGAACTGATCGATCCGCGTTCAAAGCTCAGCGGAGCACAGCCCATAAAGAAGAAGACTTCTCACTGGTACCTGCCTTTGCAGGATTACGAGAAGTGGCTGTCGGAGTGGATACTGGACGGGCACAAGGAGTGGCGCACGAACGTCTACGGCCAGTGCAAGAGCTGGATCGACGGCGGCCTGCAGCCCCGTGCCGTCTCCCGCGACCTGGACTGGGGCGTGCCCGTACCCGTGGAAGGTGCGGAAGGCAAGGTCCTCTACGTCTGGTTCGACGCTCCGATCGGCTACATCTCCAACACCAAGGAGCTCCTGCCGCAGAGCTGGGAGAAGTGGTGGAAGTCCGAAGACACGAAGCTCGTGCACTTTATCGGTAAGGACAATATTGTCTTCCATTGCATCGTGTTCCCGTCCATGCTGAAGGCGCACGGCGGATATATATTGCCCGAAAACGTTCCTGCCAACGAGTTCCTGAACCTGGAGGGCGACAAGATCTCCACCTCCCGCGGCTGGGCGGTCTGGGCGCACGAGTACGTGAAGGATTTCCCCGGCAAGGAGGACGTCCTTCGCTACGTACTGACTGCCAACGCCCCCGAGACGAAGGACAATGATTTCTCCTGGAAGGACTTCCAGACCCGGAACAACTCCGAGCTGGTGGCGATTTTTGGCAATTTTGTCAATCGTGCCGTGGTCCTCACGCACAAGTATTTCGGCGGCGCCGTGCCGGAGCGCGGGGAACTGCAGGACGTGGACCGGGAAGTTTTGGATGAAATCCCTGCGCTGAAGGCTTCACTGGCGCGCAATATCGAGACATACAAGTTCCGCGAGGCGCTGCGCGATGCCATGGGTATTGCCCGTGCCGGTAATAAATACATTTCCGATACCGAGCCCTGGAAGGTCGCAAAGACCGATATGGCTCGCTGTGCCACTATCTTGAACGTGTCGCTGCAGATCTGCGCGGACCTTGCCATTGCCTTTGAACCCTTCACCCCCTTTGCCGCTGAGCGCCTGCGCCGTATGCTCGGAGTCTCGCTCTGCGCCGGCTTCGACCACCGCGCCGGCGAGGCCGTCACCGAAAACACCTACCGACCCGGCGAAGGTGCCGCTCTCCACACTACTCCGGCGGCTGACGGCACTGCATGCGGTTCCGCTGCTGGGGTCGTTCTGACCTGGGAGATGCTTGGCAGCGACAGCCTGCTGCCGGTCGGACACCGTATCGGAGAAGCGGAGCTATTGTTCGCAAAAGTCGAAGACGACGCTATCGACGCCCAGCTCGCCAGGCTTGCCGCCATCCGCGCCGAACGTGAGGCCAAAGCCGCGGCCGAGGCTGCGAAGGCGGTCGCTCCCCAGAAGGAGGAATGCACTTTCGAGGACTTCGAAAAGATGGATATCCGCACCGCCACGGTTTTGGCGGCCGAGCGGGTGCCCAAGACAGATAAACTGCTGAAACTCACCATTGACACCGGTATAGACAAACGCGAAATCGTATCCGGCATCGCTGAATTCTATGCCCCCGAAGACATGGTCGGCAAGCAGATATGTATCCTCGCCAACCTCAAGCCCCGCGTCATCCGCGGCATCGAATCCCACGGCATGATCCTGATGGCCAAGCAAGGCGACGGCACCATGCGCTTCATCACCCCCCAGGAAGCCCTCTCCAACGGCGCCCAGATCGGATAATCCCTCCGTAGCTCCGGCTTCATAAACCCAACTGAAAAACCACCCCGATTGTGGGGTGGTTAGTCTTGGAAGGTTTGAGGGGACAGAATGGGGCGCACCCATTTACTATCCCCCCTCCGTTGCAAAGGTAGAGATACTTTTTAATAAATCAAAAATCTCTTTGATCATTAGTGGGTACCTATGAGAAAAAGTATTATAATTGAAGTATGAAAAAATACATTATATCTCTTATAACGGTAATCTCAATCTTTGCGCTGGCATCCTGCTCGGGCGCAAAGGTTGAAATACCGGAGGCTGACGAGGTGATCTGCCAAAGCATAGAGGCTGGGACGATTCCCGGAGCTGTGCTGGCGGTTGTCAAAGGTGACAGGGTAGTGTACAAAAAGGCCTATGGCAATAAGTTCCTGGTCCCGAAGGTGGAGCCGATGACGGAAGATGTGATCTTCGATATTGCCTCGATCACGAAACCGGTGGGTACGGCAATGTCGCTGATGCAGCTGGTAGAGCAGGGGAAAGTGGATCTGAAAGCGAATATCGGTACATATCTCCCTGACTTCGACCCCGATGAGAATATTACGGT
>JAFSTI010000181.1 GCA_017450585.1 Bacteroidales bacterium | reverse complement strand
TGCATGTGGCAGGCCGTATGGTATGCCAGGTGGGATCGGAATCCGGGACGGAAAACGAGTTTTATCTCCCCCGCCTCCACCTTCTCGTACAGGTAGCGGGTGGCCAGCATCAGGGCGTCTCTGACCGGCGCGGACTCCACTCCGAGAAGGAGCGGGTAGTCGCTGCGCATGGTGTAGGTGCAGGAGGAGCTGGAGGTCAATATGGCCTCGGACCCGGAATCAAGGGCAGCGCGCATCGCGGCAATATTGCCCTTAGCCTGACCGCGCGCCTGGGCACGGAAGCCGTTCGCTATCAGGGCGGTACCGCAACACTTTTCCCCGTCCAGCAGGCGCACGCCCACTCCGCAAGCATTCATAAGCGTCACGAAATCACGGCCCAGCTCGGGGTAGTTGTAATTGACATAACAGCCGTGGAAATAGGACACATAGCGCTTGAAGCCCTCCTGTGACGGGGCCTCGTGCCGGAACCAGGTCACAAAGCGCTGCTGCGTGTACGCGGGGAAAGTGCGGCGCTTGTCCACGCCCAGCGCTCCGTCCATCACGGAAGCGACGGTCCGGTTCGAGAGGACGCCATTGACCAGCGACGCGAACGGAGTAGCCAGAGATCCGACCAGGTCGGTATTGGCCAAAGTCCAGTCCCGCACGATGTGCCGGGCTCCGCGGTGCTTCATCTTGGCCTCGGCGATCAGGTCGGCGACCTTCACACCGGAAGGGCAGGCGACCTCGCAGCGCTTGCAGTTGAGGCAATATTTCAGCGCCATGTCGAAGAACTCGGGGTCCTTCAGGCGGAAACGTTCTTCATCCGGGCCGGCCATCTTGGGACCGGGATACAGCGGATTAACCTCCGCCATGGGGCAGACGGTCGAGCAGATATTGCACTTCTGGCACTGCTCGAAATCGAAACGGCTTATATTCTTTTCCTGCATACCTTATCCTGCGCAAATATCCCCGACCGCCACGAGGTTGGCGACCGGCACTCCATCTTTATACGGATGACCCTCTGCATCCGTTTTCACTCCGAACGACATAAACGGCTGCGGCGCGAAGAAATCCACATCGAACCAGCCGTCTGCCGTATACTGCACATCCAGAGCGAACAGGGGCTCGCGGATCCCGGACATATCCGCCACCAATCCTCCACCGAAAAACTTACCGGTCGCGAGGATGTATTTATCAGCCGTGAGCAGCGTGGGGCCGAGGTTTTCGGTCCGGATTCCGGTGACATTGCCCTGCTCAATAAAACCTTCCGTCACGCAGTCACCCATCATCAGTGTGCCTCCGGCGGAGATGAACGGGTTATAGTCAATATCTTCGAGCGAGCGGCCTTTCGCGATTAGCGCGACCCGGCGGCCATCCGCACACCCGGCAAGCGCGGCTTCCAGACCGGCGCTTCCGCCTCCTATCACTATCACGTCAAACTTCATAGCTGTACGGCCGTCCCTCCTTGTAGACTCTTTGCATAAACTCCATCTCCCGCAGCGTATCTCCCCAGCCCACCGGCATCATGCCCTTCCAGCGTTCATTTACGTACTCCCGGGCAAGTCTCGGCGCCTCATGCGGCGTCCCGAGCTCTGCACAGAGTGCATCGGCAGTGCGGAAGGTGCAGAAAGTGCCCTGACATGTACCCATACCCGCACGAGTACGGCGGCGCAGGTCTTCCAGATTCTTCACGCCAAGTTCCTGTACTGCGTAATGAATATCAGCAAGGCCGACACGTTCACATTGACAGACCATATCATCCTCACGCAACGGCTTCGGACGGCCGGGTTTAAGATTCCGGCTCAGACGTCCTACGATATCGGGAAGCCGCTTCGTCGCGGTCGTGCAATGGCGTTTCACACCGAGTTTGCGGCAGACCTCGTCAGTAGCGATTTCGGCCATCAGACGGTAAGTGGTCAATTTACCGCCGGTGATCGTTATCAGGCCTTTCACGCCGTCCCGGGCTTCATGGTCCAGGCAGACGATTCCGCGACTCGCTCCCCTGCCTCCGCCGTCCGAGCCGGAAGAACCGGTGCTCACCAGCGGACGGACACCGGCATATGCGCGAATAATGCGGGTCTGCGCAAGTTCAGGGCAAAGGGCGGAACCTTCCCTCAGGAGCAGTTCCACCTCTTCGCGGGTGACCCTCAGCCGGTCGCAATCCTCAAACGGGACCTTGGTGGAAGTCGTTCCCAGGATGGACACCGGCTCACCGGGCACCAGAATATCAGCGTCAGCGCTCTTCCGGCAACGGTTGATAACCATGCGGCTCATCCTGTGCCCAAAGACCAGAAGCGAGCCCTTCGAGGCGACCATTTCTATGTCAATACCGACTTGCGCGAGCAGCCCGTGTGACCAGATACCGGCCGCGAGCACGGTGACCGGAGCGCGGAACTCAAGGCTTACGCCTCCGCTACCCTTCGCCTGCACACCCGTAATGCGATCTCCCTCTTTCAGCAGTCTGGTGATGGAGGTGTAGGTCAATACGGTCGCGCCGTGGTCGCGGGCGTCCTGCACGTTGCAGGCACACAGGCGGAAGGGATCCACCGATGCGTCCGGAACCTTTACGGCGCCTATAATATCGGGATTAACCGCGGGCTCAATCATGCGGGCCTGGGCGGGATCTATGGCTTTCGCATGGATCCCCGCATCCCGGCAGGACTGTATAAACTTCGCCTGGTAGTCAAGCCCGTATCCGGCGTCCACGTCCTGAGGCAGGGTAATAAACAAACCGCCGGTCTTATCCACACAGTGCGGAGCGATACGCTTTATAATGGAGTTCTCGATTATGCACTCGCGCGCGGATTCGCTGTCAGCCACCGCGTACCTCGCTCCAGAGTGGAGCAGGCCATGATTTCGCCCTGTAGCCCCAGTGGCAATATCGTTTCTTTCAAGGAGCAGGGTTTTCAGGCCCCGGAGCGCACAGTCTCTGGCCGTGCCGGCACCGGTCACTCCCCCTCCCACGATTATCACATCAAAGTCCTCGTTCTTCATTCAGGTTTCAGTGTTACACTACAAATATCAATATTTTTCGCATATTTGCAGTATTGTAAATCAAAAATTTGCAGCACTATGAAGAAGATGATTGCCATTCTGTGCGTCTGCCTGCTTTGCGGCAGCACACTTTTCGCCCAAGAGACCCCGGATCAGAGGTGGACAGTAAGGACATCCATCGGATACTTTCCCACCGTCCCCACACTGACTTCCCTCTTTGGAGCCATCTTCGTCGGCATAGCCGTCGCGGCGAATGAAGAAAACAACGAGACGCTGGAAATCGGGATGCCCCCCTATTTCAGCATCGACGCCTATTATCACTTCAATACTCGCTGGGCGATAGGAATGGGCACCGGATACACCGGATGTGTCTGGAAAGTCGTGGACAAAGATGACAATAGCACTGTCAGCTCCACGTTCCTCAATTTCATCCCTTTGACTGTCATCGGACGATGCACCTATATGGACCGACCCGCCGTGAAACTCTACGGCAGCCTCGAGGCCGGAGCTATGTTCGCCGTGGGCGGCGACTTCAGCGTCGTCCCCGACATCCAGCTTAACCCCATCGGAGTCGAGTTCGGCCGCAGGTTCTTCGGCATGGCCGAAATGGGTGTGGGCATGAACTACTTCGGCGGACGCCTCGGTATCGGCTACCGATTCTAGCGCTTAGCTTCTAGAATCAGCCCAGGAGTTTCTCGCTGCGGGCGATGAACTCTGAGAGGGCCTTTCCTTTCAGCATACCGTTCGCGAGCAGTGCCAGGTCGCAGAGCTGGTGCAGCAGTTCGCAGTCCTTAGCGTAGTCAGCGGCATTCGCCTCACCGCGCCCGCCCCAGACCTTCTGGACGAGAGGATTCTCCATATTGACAATGATATTGTAGGACTTCGGGAGTTCACCGTAGAAGTTCATCCCGCCGCCCAGGGCGCTCATCTCACGATATCGGCGCATAAACTCGTTCTGGGTGATAAGTACAGGCTCTGCGGTCCCGCCCAGGTTACGGGCCTCGATCATGTAGTCATTGCCCTCAGGCAGGGCGGCTTTCATCATCTCGGTCAGGTATTTATTGTCATCTTCTGAAAGTTCCGGTTTCAGGCTGTCTTCCTTCGGGATCAGGGCGTCGATGCTGTCCGAATCCACGCGGGCGCAGCGCACGCCTTCGATTTTCTGCTCGAGCAGTCCCACGAAGTGCGAATCCAGCTCGCAGTCCATCAGCAGGACATCGTAGCCCTTGTTCTTCGCGGCCTCGATGAAGGAGTATTGCGCCTCAGTATCAGTGGCATACAGGAGCACGACCTTGCCATCTTTGTCTTTCTGGGCAGGCTCGACGGCGGTCTTGTACTCGTCGAAGCTGAAATATTTACCGTCTGTATTTTTAAGCAGGGCGAATTTCACAGCGCGTTCGCAGAATTTCTCGTCAGAGAGCATGCCGTACTCGATGAAGAGTTTGATATTGTCCCACTTACCCTCGAAATCGCTGCGCTTCTCCTTGAAGATTTCTTCCAGACGGTCGGCGACTTTCTTGGTGATGTAGGTGGATATCTTCTTCACCTCACGGTCGCTCTGCAGGTAGCTGCGGCTGACGTTCAGGGGAATGTCTGGCGAGTCGATGACACCGTGCAGCAGCGTCAGGAACTCAGGCACGATGCCCTCCACCTGGTCGGTGACAAACACCTGATTGCAGTAGAGCTGAATCTTGTTGCGCTGCAGGTCGATGTTCGACTTGATGCGGGGGAAGTAGAGGATACCCG
>JAFSTI010000180.1 GCA_017450585.1 Bacteroidales bacterium | reverse complement strand
ATCGATGCCAAAACAGTGTTTGTGCGTGGTAGCCTATACCGGTTATACGGTATACTGCGTTACGACTCTTGCCTTCTTTTAGCAGCTCTATGGCTGCCATCTTCTCTGGATAATAATACTTTTTTTTCATACCAAAAGTTTTTTGTCCAACTTTTGGGGCGCAGATCATCCGGATGCGCTCGGTACAGGAGAGGCCCTTCTGGTGTACGGAAGGAGTCTTCGGGGGATCGGTAAGCACACCCGGCGGGTATTTCGTGACGGACGTTGGGAATTTGCCGCCCCCTCTCCCGGCAGAGCGGGTTTCCTCCGGGCCGGCAGAACAAAGCTGGACCTCCCGGGTTTCCTCCGGTCCGGCTGCGCATCCGCCGGGCTATGAGGAGGGCCCGGCGGCCTTGCCGGCCCAGGAAAACCCTCTCGCATGCGTGGGCCAAAGCCGTCCCAGGAAAACCCTTCCCGCATGCGTGTGACACTTGCCGTCCCAGGAAAACCCTCTCGCCAGCTGCTTCGCAAGTTGTTAGACCGTCGCCCATGGTCCGGCGTAGCGGTTGGTTCTGGGAGAATGCCTCGTCGTTACACTTTAGAGATTTTCTGGTAGGCGAGTCTTTCGTCGCCCGAGGCGAGGTGGATGATGCCGCAGTATCTGAATCCGTAGGTCAGTATGCAGTGCTGCATGATGTGGTTGTCGCGGTGGGTGTCGATGCGGATGTTCCTTTCACGGGAGAAGCACCAGTCCATGATGGTACGAAAAACGCCGTGGACTTCGGGATAGCTTCCTATGCGATGTACGACGTGGTATGGAGCCAAATCGTCTAGCCAGGCTCCGTCGTAAATCCGCACGTAAGTCGGCTCCGGGGAAGGAATGAAGGCGAAGTATCCGACGATGCGTTCGCACTTAGGCCAAAGCTCCTCTACGACTACGAAGCCGTGACCGAGGGCAATATCATTCAAGATGACTTCTTCTGACGGATAGCCGTCCACCCATTGCTCGCTATTTCCGGATGCGCGCATGATGGCCTTCGCCGCATCCAGTACGGCCATTATGTCAGGCAAAACCTCTTTGTGGGCAGCGCGAATTTCCATCATAATTGTTTTTAATGACACGCGCCGAGTGTCGGCTGGCCGTCAGGGCTTTACAGCGCGGCCTGTGCGGGCACTGCGACGGGCAGCCTCGAGGATGCGGACAACTATGAGATTGTTCTCCAGCGATGCGAGGTCAGTGGGAGATACGGTTATCTCACCGCGTACGGCAGCTTTCAGATAACGGAAAGAGTCATTGAACGGTGCCTCCAGGGAAGGCGAATCAAAAGGGGACAGGGGAGCGCCGCCCACTGAGACGGACATCCTGTTGCCGTTCTCCTGATAGATATAGCCTTTCCGGCCATACACATACATATCCTTACGGTTGAGTGGCCAGCACCATGATGCATTGATAACTACGGATGCAGAGGGGTAGTCAACCAGAATCGTGGCGTCATCATCTACTTTCGGATAGACATCCGGCTTGTTCGTACGCAGCGTAGCCTGCACCCTGACGGGTTCTTCCCCGCCAAGCAGCCATGTCGCGAGATTCGCCCCGTAGCATCCGAAATCGACAACCGCTCCGCCACCGTTAAGTACCGGGTCGCAAAGCCACTCCAGGAAAGGTTTCTTGCAGCCAATCTCTACAGGCCCCTGGTGTCCGTCATATATTTCAATACGGTGTACGGGACCGATAGTTCCTTCGCTGATAATGCCGGGAATGGCCTGGTTCGTGCGGTACCATGACGTCTCGTAATTCGTAATTACCAATATGCCATATTTCCGTGCCAGAGTCTCGATTCGGCGCGCGTGCTTTACGCTCACGGCGAGGGGCTTCTCCACCATTACATGGATATGCCTCGGAGCGCAGGCTTCGACGACTCGCAGGTGGTCATAAATTGAACCATATGCCACGACGGCCTCGGGCCTTGTCGCATCCAGCATCTGCTCCAGGTCCGCGTAAAAACGATCATCCGGAATCCGTCCGCGAAGGACATTCGAAGCGCGGTATTCATCGTTCGCTTCCCAAACTCCCACTACCTCGAAATCACCCCGGCCATACCTCCCGGCTAATCCTCCGAGATGTCCGTGTGTGACTCCCGCCACTGCCAGTCTCAACGGCTCCTGGGCAGAGTCGTTTGATGCGGCCGAGGCTTTTCCCGATCCGAAGAAAAGGAGAGACAAAACTGCCATGCACAGGCATAGCAAGCGCTTTTTAAGTGTAGACATAAAGCCTGTTCTTTACTCTGGTTTATAAGAATCCTTTAATGAAACAGTTTTGTTATATACCGGTTTTGAAGGCGTGCTGTCGGGGTCTTTGATGAAATAACCGCTGCGCTCGAACTGCACTGCGATTCCTGACTCATCTTCGAGAAGAGCCGGCTCACAGAGGCCGCGTCCAAGTACCAGAGATGTGGGATTCAGGAACTCCTTATAATCGCGATCCTCGGGTATTGAACCCATGTCGGGCTCGGTGAACAGGCGGTCATAGAGCCTAAGCTCAAGCTCGCGTGCATGTGCCGCGGAAACCCAGTGGATCGTCCCCTTTACGGACCTCCACTCGCCACCACCAGGCTTGGTCGAAGGATCATAAGAGCAGCGGAGTTCGACCACCTGGCCGGAAGCGTCTTTTACCACCTCTTCGCACTTAATTATATAGGTGTATTTGAGACGGACCTCACCATCCGGACGCAGACGGAAGAACTTGGCGGGAGCATCCTCCATGAAATCCGCTTTTTCGATATACAGGGTTCCCGTGAACGGCACGCGGCGGGAAGGTCCTTCGGGATCAGCCGGGTTGAGCGGGCAGTCGAACCACTCTACCTTATCCTCGGGCCAGCCAATGAGCGTGACCTTAAGCGGATCCTGCACCACCATGTACCTGTTAGACCTCTCGTTAAGATCCTGCCTTACGCACCACTCCAAAAGCTGGATGTCCATAAGCTGGTCGCGCTTTGAAACACCGATACGGTCGCAGAACATTTTCAGGGCCTCGGCAGTATAGCCGCGGCGCCTTACTCCGCAGAGCGTCGGCATACGGGGGTCATCCCATCCTGCCACGAAACCCTTCTGCACCAGTTCAAGGAGCTTGCGCTTGGACATCAGGGTATAGGTAAGATTCAGCCTCGCGAACTCATACTGATGGGAGGGGAAGATACCCAGAGTCTCGATGAACCAGTCATAGAGCGGCCTGTGCACATCGAACTCCAGCGTGCAGATGGAGTGAGTGATATGTTCAATGGAATCACACTGTCCGTGAGTGTAGTCGTACATCGGGTAGATGCACCACTTGTCGCCCGTACGGTGGTGTGAAGCGTGTTTGATACGGTACAATATCGGGTCACGGAACATCATGTTCGGATGCGCCATGTCGATCTTGGCGCGCAGAACCTTCTCTCCGTCGGCATACTTGCCGTCCTTCATCTCACGCAGCAGGCGAAGATTCTCCTCGGGCGTGCGGTCCCGCCAGGGGCTGTTCACTCCCGGTTTCTCGACCGTGCCGCGACCCGCGGAAATCTCCTCCTGAGTCTGGTCATCCACATATGCCAGGCCGCGCTTTACCAGATCCTCGGCCCACTCGTAGAGCTGGTCGAAATAATCCGATGCGTAGCACTCCTTCTCCCACTGGAAACCAAGCCACTTGATATCCTCTTTAATAGCGTCCACATACTCCACATCCTCCTTGACGGGGTTAGTGTCGTCGTAACGGAGATTAGTCTTGCCGCCATACTTCTGCGCGAGCCCGAAATTAATGCACAGGCTCTTCGCATGTCCAAGATGCAGGTAACCGTTGGGCTCCGGAGGGAAGCGGGTAAGGATGCTCTCATACTTGCCCTCGGCAAGGTCTTTTTCAATAATCTCCTCGAGGAAATTCAGTCGCTTGGGTGTCTCTTCCATTATTTTTTCTTAATCTCTTTATATTCAACCACTTTTGCGGAATATCCGAGCTTCTCGATAGCCTTTGCAAGCTTAATCGTATCGGTTTTCGCGGTATCGAAAGTCACGGTGACCTTCTTTGATTCCACGTCACAGGACAGGTCCTTAACGCCCTTTTCGAAGGCTACGTTGTCCTGAATTTTCAATGCGCATTTGTCGCAGTGCATAGAGGTTACAAACACCACCTGCGCGATTGCGAGTACAATAATAAGACTTTTTTTCATAATAATTGAGTTTTATTCCATTTTCCAAATTGTCATGCGGACTCCGGCATACAGCCTCACTCCCATCAAAGGTCCCCAGATACAACTGGCATCAAAGCCCGCCGCATAAGGGTTGTCCGCCCCGATGATAGGATTTTTCTGAGTGAAACCGGTCAGGTTCTCCCCTCCGGCATAGATGTCAAAGCCCTTGAAACGCTTGGTGATCTGGGCATAAAGCAGCGGATATACCGGCGAGCGGTCGTAATCCATAAATGCCCACATCTTGCAGGGACCATTGACAGAAGCAGTAAAGTCGAATATCCACTTCTGCAGGCGGGTAGCGTACTGGGCATTGAAAACGCCCTTGTACAGGCTGGTCATCGGTTTGATGTCGCTGCCGCCCTGATAAGTGAGGGTCTGCCGCGCATCGGTAAGCCTTCCGGTCAGTGTGAGGGTCAGGCCGCGCACCGGTGTGATGCTGTAGTCCAGCTGCAGATTGTCGGTAGTGGACCGTCCGCCGTCCAGAGAACTGAGTGTGTAGAAACAGATGCGGTTGTCATCCGTATAATCGACCAGCATCTGCTCGCTGAAACCGGTGTGGAATACATCCAGGCTCAGGTAATGGTCGGAATGCCCGCCGATGTACCATGTCGCATTGCCCCCGAAAGTCCAGGCGTCCTCCAGCGGATGGGAGGTTAATTCTCCTGTCAATAACTTGCCGGTGGACAGCACGCCCAGGTTGTCGGTGAGCGGCGTACTGAAGCGCAGTCCGCGTCCGCCATTGGCACGAAGGACAATAGCTTCGTTCGGCATCCAGCGTACGGTGAGTCTCGGGCTGATGCGCGGCATGGTGGCGCCCGCTGCGGTGAACAGGTCTGCCCTCAGTCCGGTGATTACGGACAATTTATCCTCGGCGCGGAAGGTGTATTCGCCGAAGGCTCCTGCGTCCAGCAGGGGAGTGCGGGATCCGGTGCCCTGGAAGGTCTCGTCGTACAGGTCGTACATCGCGCTGAGCCCCAGCGTGAAGTGATGGCTCTCGCGGCTCTGGTCCTGGTACAGCAGGTTGATGAATGCGGAGTGCTGGCGGGCGTCGTATACGCGCGGTCCGAAGTCCGAGTCCATGTCCTGCAGCGTGTAATCCAGCACCGCCGCGGCATTGCGGGTATTGTCCTCATTCAGAGGCACTCCAACCTTGGCATAGGCGCCCAGGGATCGGTTCAATATGTCCGATCGCCATCCGTCCGCGGCCATCTGTCCGCCGGTGCGACGGTCCTGGATCGCACGTACGCCGAAGCGCACCTGCATGCCGTCGGGATCGAAGTACAGCCAGCGGTTCGAGAGGTTCAGCTGCAGCTGGCGCGGATCATCCATGAAACCGTCGGCGTTCATGTCCATTGCCTCGAAATTGCCGCTGACATGGCCCAGGATCACCGTGCTCCACTTTTCCATCTCGTCCAGCTGAAGGGAGCTGATGACGTTCAGGTCGGTTTTTGTGTCGTTCATGACGGACGCCTGGATGTAGAGCGGTTTCTCGTCCGTGGGCTTGCGGTGCTCCATGTTGATCTGGCCGGTCATTGACTCCACTCCGTTGATAACGGACGTGACGCCTTTGGCAATCTGGATGCTCTCCAGCCATTGCCCCGGAACATAATTCAGCCCGAACGGCGCGCTCAGGCCGCGCATGACGGGCCGGTTTTCATCCAGCATCTGGGTGTAGATGCCGTTTTGGCCGAGCAGACGGATCTGGCGTGCACCGGTAATGGCGTCGCTGTATCCGACCGTCACGCTGGCCGAATTCTCAAAACTTTCCGCGAGGTTGCAGCAGGCCATTTTGCACAGGCCGGCCGCAGTTATGACCTCGGCACGGATGTCCTTGCCCCTGGGCAGATAGCTGCCGCTGCGGGTTGCGGACAATACCGTGGCGCTCAGGCTGTCCTCCCGGTCGCGGTACAGACCGGTCGTGTCAGGCATCGCCCCCTGCTCTGCGAGGGTGATACTCTGGGCTCCGAGGCCTAATTGGATAATTGCGAGCATTGCGCCCGCTATGAATTTTTTCATTTGATTGTCGTCTAAAGGTTAATGATATGCTTGCTGATACGCTGAGACATGGTTTTTGTCACAGCAGTCAGGGCACATCAAGCCCTCAGTACGACGTTAAGGGGACGGTTCCCGGAAGGCGGCGCCGTGTTATGGAAAAGAGGGGCGGCGTGCCTCGTGATTAAGGTGGCGGGAACTGTGTAGGAAACGGGGCCGATAATGTCCTGGACGGGAACGCTCAGCACTATGCCGCCTGAAGGCGCTTCGCATAGGACGCTCAACTGCTCCAGTTCGTCGCTGCAGTCCTCGCAAGGCTTTTCGGTCTCGTGACCATTCCCGCAGCAGCTACAGTCGTGGTGGCCACTCTCGCAGCCGTGGTGATGGCAGTGATGCCCTGCGTCTTCTGGATGGATATCCTCGCAGGAGATGCCGTGTAGAAGCGAAACGACGTAAACGCTGCCGCAATGGTGGTCCCGGTGAATGTCAAAGCCCACGGAAGACGCCAGATACCACGCGCCGAGAAGCGCGCAGAGCAGTGCCGTGATGAGTGCTTTGAATTTCATTCAACTGTCGTTTACCTTGCAAAAATACAAACTTTTTCTAAATTTGCGCTGAAAAACGTGTAAGCCATGATAAAATCGATGACCGGATACGGCAAGTCCGAACTTGGACTTGAGGGTGGAAAACTTACGATAGAGATACGCACTTTGAACTCTAAAAGCTGCGATATCGGGCTTAAGTCACCCCTGCTCCCGAAAGATAAGGAACTGCTTATACGTCAGAAGATTGCCCAGAGTCTGGTGCGCGGAACGATCGATGTTTTCCTGACTTGGACGGCGGATGAAAACGTTTCCGCCGCGGCGATCAATATTCCGCTTGCGCTGGACTATTATGAGCAGATCCGCATTCTCGGAGAGGCCGTCGGCGCTTTGAACATTAATCTTCACGATGCCAATTACTTGCTTGCCACTTTGCTGCGCATGCCGGATGTTGTGAATGCCGGACGGAGGGAGGTTATCACCGATGAGAACTGGCCCTTGGTGGAGGAGGCTTTTGACCGCTGTCTTTCTCAGGTCAATGATTATCGCGAGCGTGAAGGTAAGGCTCTGTATGAGGACGTCACCGGACGCGTCCGCCTGATAGGAGAAATATATGACGAGGTGGAGGAGCGCGCGCCTCAGCGTATTGCGGCCATCCGGGACCGTATTATGAAGGCGGCTGCCGACCTGAAGACCGGAGCCGATCCTTCTCGTCTGGAACAGGAAATGATATTCTGGCTTGATAAGTTGGATATAAACGAGGAAAAGGTCCGCTTGCGGCAGCATTGCCGTTATTTCGTCGAAACCATTGACGGCGACCCTTATCCCGGAAAGAAGCTTGGTTTCATCATCCAGGAGATGGGGCGCGAGATCAATACGACCGGCTCTAAGGCCAATGACGCTTTTATCCAGCAGTGTGTGGTCCGGATGAAAGATGAACTGGAGAAAATACGTGAACAATCAATGAATATATTATAAATCACAATATTATGCGAAAACTAATTGCCTTTGGACTTGCCCTCGTGAGCTGCCTTTCCGTACTGGCGGCCGGTAAGAATGACCTGAAGCCCGTGCGCGATCAGCTCACTAAAAAGTACGGTTATCAGGATGCTTCCAAGCAGTGGGTGATTACCCCCCAGTATGACAAGGCCGGATCCTTTACCGAAGGCATCGCCGAGGTGGAGGTGGCCAAGATGAAGGGAGTTATTGATCTCACCGGTACTTATATTGTCCCTGCCGAGAATCTTGACATCGTCATTTCCAAGAGTGACCGTGTGATCAAGATCCGCAAAAATGTCGCACTGCCGACGCCGAATGGTTATACTGAGCAGTTCCTCAAGCTCTGGGGCTTCAATTCCTGGACCGGAGCTCCGATTTTCGAGCCGGCATGGCCCGACCGTCCCGATTTCACTTCCGACGGCATTGCCATTGTCAAGGATGCTTACACCAAGCTCGATGGTGCTGTGACGACGGACGGAAGAATTGTCCTTCCATATGAGTATCTGGCTGTCAAGCGCAAGAGCAAGGGCTTCGTCGCCCTGGGCGTGGATTTCGTGACCCGCGAGTTCGACAAGAATATGAACGCCAAGGTTTTCTACAACCCCTTCGGTTATGTAAAGCCCTATCGCGCTGGCCTCGACGATATTGCCGCTATAGCCTATGGGCATCTGGGCATCGGCTCCCGGTTGCATTCCAATACTATCAAACGTGCCGATTCTGTGGACCGCGGTGCTTTCGGCTACATGGCCAAGTGCAGCAACCTGCCCTTCGACTGGGGTGTTAAGGGCAATCGTTTCGTTCGCCTGTCCGTCGTTCCTGATACTTTCGGCTATGACCGTGCCACCATGTATACCGGCAATGGCGTCAAGTACACTGTGAAGGCCGTGCTTTGCGAAGCTGACGGTACCGAGGTCGAAACTGTCAGCCAGTGGGGCTACTTTACCGCTTCTGCGGATGAGGGTGCAATCTACAGGGCTGAGGGATCCCAGGACTGGCTGGTTCTTTATGATCAGAATACCAAACCTGCCGCTGCGTTTGTCGCTACCCTCAGCCATTACAAGATGCTTCAGCCTGAGAATGTGGTTTCGGCATTCGGCCTGAGCAAGTCTGAGCTCGATGATCTTAAGTCCTTTACGAAGATGCGTGACCGCCGTTACAATATCATCCTTAAGGAGAATGTCGGTCTGTCTACCTGCGAGCCCCGTCCGGAATTGACTTCCCAGACACTTGCGCTCACGCAGAGCATCAGCAGGAACATGCCGTTCATCGGACACAAGTTTACCCGCGACTTCGTGGTTACCGCCAGATCCATCCGCGCCGCGAAGGACAGTACCCTGAGCTTCCGCCCGGATGCGGGTATCACACTTTCTTTTGATGACAATTATTCCGAGGTCGGCATCCGTAACCGTGACAAGCGGCCCATCTTCTGGGGCGCTGACGGAGAGAGCTACATAATGCTATCACTTGAGCCCGTCCCCGCGGAGAAACGTGCTTCCGCCGCCAGCAAGCAGATCGGTGACGACCAATACAATTCCCGTTACGGTTTCAAGCCCGTGCTCGCCCTCTATGAGAGCGACGGTACTTTCGTGCGCACCCTTGGCGAGTTCCAGAAGGTGGATTACGCCGGGAAGGGCTTCGCCATCCTGGGCGACTATATACTCTCTACGAAGGCTCTTATCCCCGTGGT
>JAFSTI010000179.1 GCA_017450585.1 Bacteroidales bacterium | reverse complement strand
TCTCCAAGTTCGCCCTCAGGCACCACCAGTTCGGCGTGAGGGATGGTCGGAGTCATATACAGGAAGAAAGGCTCCCCGGCGTGCGCATCTATAAACTGAAGCGCATGATCCACTATCGCATCATGAGAATAGACCTTATGATCGGTGAATACCTGCTCATTGTTTTCCCAGAGATAGTCAGGATAATACTTATGAGCTCGGCCCTGTCCCAGATAACCGTAGAAATAATCGAAACCGCGAAGATTCGGGCGGGAAACGCTGTGCGGTCCGCCGAGGCCCCATTTGCCACAGCATGCCGTGGCATATCCCAGGCTCTTGAAGACCTCGCCAACGGTCTTGTCGGCCGTAGAAAGCGGGTAGTCGAAATGCGTCTTCAGTACGCTGTCACGGTCACCCTTGTTACCGCGGATGCTGGCGTGTCCGGTATGGAGGCCGGTCATCAGGACCGCACGCGAAGGGGCGCTCACGGTCGAGCCCGCATAGTGATTCTCGAAGATAAGGCCTTCACGGGCGATGGAATCGATACCGGGAGTCTTGATCTGACGCTGCCCATAGCAGCCCAGGTCACCGATACCGAGATCATCGGCCATGATGAAAATAACGTTGGGACGGGAAGGCACGTTCTGTACGGATGCTTCCTGTCCGCAAGCGAGAGCGAGCGGCGCAAGTGCGGCCGCAGGGATCAGGTTCTTAACTTTCATATCTTTTATTCTTGATTATTGTCCTCATCATCAGGGCCGGCGACAGGATTCGGGGTCGGCTTGAGTTTACGGCGCGTCTTATTCACGCCCACGCCAATCTTATACACGTTCGGTCCGTACATTTCGTCAGCAGGGATAAGGCCCAGGTTCACCAGGACCTTGCGCTGATTGATACCGGAATTCATCATCGGCATGGCGTCAAACTTAATCGTCTCAAATTTGTCGGAAGATACGCGGAGCATATCGATAACAGCCTGGGGGAACTTGTCCCTCATCGCCGGATCAAGTGAGAGCATTTCCAGAGCCATGGTCTCACGGGGCGTTCCCAGCAGGAAAGCGAAGCCTTCATCAAGGGCCGAAGTATAACAAAGTGCAGCCGCAGCCTCCTGAGTGACCATATTATCCTGAACTGAGAGAAGCGCGCGCAAGGCAGGCACAGTAGCCTCTACACCGCGGCGGGCCAGCACTCCCAGATTAACCGCTACCCAGAACTTGAACTCATTTTCGCAGGAAGAGGAAACGATCTGCTCAAGGAACGGGATGTCTTTTTCAGAAACGTTTAAGGTCAATTCCGCCAGCCGGTACAGGAGTTCCAGGTCATAGCCTTCCGCCCTCACGCGCTCGTACGGACTCTGTCCGCCACGGGTCGTTACCGGCAGCAGGCCGATGTCCGTGCTCTCGCGCAGATGCCTGGACAGACGGCGCCGAAGAGCATTCTTACGCAGACGCAGCCACCACTTTCCGGCGAGATCGTTAAGCTCATACGGATCCTTCTTCAAGTCGTAGAAAGATTCGGCGGGAGCATACTCATACGGACGGCGATGTACCGGATCGAGTTTACCTTCAAAGTAGGCTTTGTCCCAATAAATGTTTGCGGGCATCTGCCACTGGAAGTAGTTGTACAGATTGTCCTTCTTATAGGGAATGTAGTAACGGATGTACTTGTAACGGCCGTCAGAGATGCTGCGGGCCGGGGCGAAGTGAATCGTGCGGTTCGTCATGACGCCATACTGGTAGCGGCGGCGCGCACCGGCCTGCTCTCCGAAGAAAGCATTGCCCTGCATGTAAGAGGGAATCGGCACTCCGGCAAGGCTGAGCACGGTCGGCCCGAAATCCACAAAACTTACCATCCTATCTGAGGCCTTACCCAGCGGCATTCCGGCCAGATGTTTCCACTTTTCGGGGAAATACACCACGGCAGGGACACGGAAACTGGTCTCGTACGCGAAGGCCTTGCCACGCGGCAGGCAGCCGCCGTGATCGCTGAATACGAAGACAATAGTATTGTCATCCAGCCCCCGGGCTTTCAGGTCATCCAGGAAGAGGCGAACCCATTTGTCCGCGTCATTCACGCCCTCCACGTGGAAGGCATAGTCTGACTGCACCTCCGGCAGGTCAGGGACATGCGGGGGCAACGGAAGCCGATCAGGTCCGAGCCCTTCTTTCGAAAAATCACGCCGGCCATCAGTGTGAACCGAGGTCAGTCGGCTCATATGGGTGATATTGCTATTAAAAACGGCGAAGAAGGGCTGTCCCTCCGCACGTTTCGGGCTGTTATATGTAGCGGTTCCGGAGCACTCGTCCCAGCAGTGGCCGGCACGGAGCGTAGTATTATAATCCGTCTTCTGGTTATTCGTGCAATAATAACCCGCATCCCTCAGATACTGGGGAAAGAAAATACCCTCGGGAGTCTTCACCCGGCTGCGATGCCAGTCCATGGCATAGGTGGAGCACCACGCCCCTGTGTAGAGGGTTGAACGGGACGGAGAGCTTTGGGGACCGCCGGCATAAGCGTTCGTGAAACGTATTCCGACTCTGGCCAGAGAATCGATGAGAGGCGTATCGGCCGCCGGGTTACCATAGCATCCGAGTTCAAAAGGAGAGGTATCCTCGAAAGTGAGCCACAGGATGTTCGGGCGGTCCTGTGCGCCAAGGACGAAGGGTAAGAAGGCCATTGCAGCCGCCGATCCTGCCGAAAGACGAGAATTATTCATGACAATCTGTTGCTTTTTTACAAAGTTAGCCCTTAATAGCGTCGGTAATGCTCGTAAATTTTTCTTTAAGGATACACAAATCATTCATACAGTACAAGCCTTGAATTAATTTCTTATATTTGAAAAGATATAATATAACCACGATGAATAGCGCAACCAAAATAACCTTTTTAATCGTTGCTGCAGCCCTGTTCATTTATTCCGGGAGCAGTGCGGCACAGGAAACTGTCTCCATCTCCACATCCCGCTACGACATCAGTAACGGGCTTCCGGTTAATGAGGTCAACTGCATACGTCAGGATGCGGACGGATTCCTGTGGCTAGCCACGCGCAGCGGGATTGTCCGTTACGACGGGTATGATTTCACCCAGTTTAAATCCACTATCGATAATCCCGAATTTCTAATCAATAACGAAGTGCGGGAGATAGATATCGCCGGAGACAAGATAGCTATGTCTCATACAAATGGCGTGGACATTTTCAACCTCAAGACCCAACACACATTCCCAATTGCAGATAGCCTGATAAGCGGCAGAAACTTCAGGGCTGTCCTCTGGGCTGATGACAATACCCTGCTCATTGGAGGAAGCAGCGGTCTGTTCGGCTTCGACACCCGGAATAAAAACGTGCATCAGCTAGTCTTCGTAGACGAATCTGGAGAGAACATTCTTAAAAACGTCCGGTCTCTTTTCAAAGACAGTTCCTCCAACATCTGGATCAGTACATGGAAACGCGGAGTGTTCCTGATCCAGGCCGGAAGCGGTGAAGTAAAACATCTGACTGGAGTTCTCCCCTCCAACCTATTCAGCACCAGCGTGGCTGACGACGGGACTCGGATTTACATCGGAACATGGAATGACGGCCTTTACATCCTGGAAGGAGGGACAGGTGGATTCACATCCGCACACGTAAACCTGGGAAAATGGGGTTGTCACATCATATATGCCCTTTCGCACGATAGTCACGGGCGGTTATGGGTAGCTCACTCTTCCGGAGTGCTTATGTTGACGCAGGGAAAAGATGGTCCCGAGCCGGCGTCGATAGAGGACAATGAAGGTCTCCAGCAACTGAAAAACCTGGGAGAAGTAAAGGCGGCGCTCTGTGACCGGTCAGGAAACATATGGCTATCAGACCAAGGCAACGGAGTGATGCGTGTTCGCTACATGCCAACTTCCATTCAAGAAACCGACTTCAGGGACTACGGATTCAGTTCCAGCAGTGTCAGCGCCATATATAAAGACCGTGACGGAATCATCTGGGCAGGCGTATACGGTCACAATGTCATTCGTTTCGATCCTGAGAAGAAAATAATACTTCCACAGCACCCGTTATTGAAGGGGCTTAACGAAGATGTGAATTCCATAATGCGTTTTGTACCTCTGCCAAAAAAAGATCAGCTGGTTATGGCCAGCCGCTATGACGGAGTATACGTGCTTGAAATGGACAACGGCGAACCCTCATCAATATCCCACTACGATATCAAAATGAACGGTATTCGGAACAAGTTCACCTTCGATGCCGCCGCCGACGCTTCCGGAAACATCTGGGTAGCGACGTCCAAGGGCCTGGTTCTGCTCCGCGGGGTATTGGATTCCTACGTTCCGGAAGAGCCTGCAGACCTTAACAACGCCATAGGTTACGGCGACGTAACGACCTTGCTGTGCGATCGTAAAGGATATCTTTGGATCAGCACGCAGGATAAAGGCATATTCCGGGTCCGATACGACCTGCTGAACAATTGCCTTACCGAATGCACAGCCTTCCCTCCCGGTAGTCAGGTATTCCCCGGAAAAAGGGTCAATTGCCTGATAGAAAGCAGCGCCGACACGCTGTGGGCTGGGGACAATGAATACGGTCTTCTCCGCTACAATCCGTCCGCTCAGGCATTTGAAGCCGCACCGAAATCGGCCTCCCTGCCATCCCAGAGCATCTGTTCCATATGCGAGGGCAGCTCCGGAGTGCTGTGGATTTCGACCGACGCAGGAATTGCCAGATACGAGAGCTCTCCCGACCCCATAGTAGGAAGTGTCTCCCCGCTATCCGGAGATTTGCACAATTTTACCTTCATGCCAGGTTCCTGCTGGAGCAACGGTCATGAGATAATCTTCGGCGGATATGGAGGAATGACAACCGTTTTTCCGGACAGGATGCGACGGAATCCAAGCCCGCTGAAACCGTTTATTACAGACATCCGCATACTTGGTCGCAGCGTTTCCGGTCTGTCCCTGATGCCACCCTACACCAAAGAAATAGTCGTCAGAAGCAAAGAAAGAAGCCTGAGTCTCAGCTTTGCCTGTACGGATTTCGGCGAGAGCGGAGGCGTCCTGTACGCATACCGGCTCGATAATCCCGACCGTGACTGGACATTTACCGGAGCGAACGAACGAAGTGTAATCTACAGCAACCTGCGGCCCGGGACCTATACTTTCCGAGTGAAGGCTATATCCACTTCCGGGGAGCGCAGCGGAGAGGCTTCCCTCAGAATAAAAGTCAAGCCATCTCCCTGGGCATCCTGGTGGAGCATACTCGGTTACCTGATCATTTTAGGGGTCCTGGTCACGCTGCTGATTATCACGAAGAGTAAGAAAGAATCGCTGGAAAAAGATCTCGAATCTTTCCGCGGCGAGCTGGCGCGCCAGACCTACCCCGATACCGGGAACAGTCTGGATAAGAAATTCATCGACAAGGCCGTAAAGATAATCGAAGATCATCTTTCCGATCCGGACTTCGACATAGACGAGTTTAACAGCGCGATGTCCATGTCGAATTCCACCCTCTACCGGAAGATGAAGAGCCTGACCGGAAGGGCCCCCAAGGAATTCATCCGGAGCATCCGCTTCAAATATGCCTGCCGCTTCCTCCTCGAAAAGACCAGCAATGTCTCGGAGGTCGCCTATCTGGTCGGATTCTCTAACGCGAAGTATTTCTCCCAGAGTTTCAAGAAAGAGTTCGGAAAGACTCCGAGCCAGTATATACGTGATCACAAAATAATAACAAATCAAGAATATGAAGACTGATATCAAACTCGTTAAGGCTGTGGCCGGAACCATGGGTTTCGGCGCATTGGCCTGCGCCTGCAGCGCCGCGCCCCAGGTTCCTGAAAAACCCAACGTCCTGCTGATTTTCGTGGACGACATGGGCTACAAGGACACCGGATTCACCGGAAGCGACTACTATGAGACTCCGGTCATCGACTCTCTGTCCCGGCTTTCCATGGTGTTCAACCAGGAATATGCCTGCGCCGGAAACAGTGCTCCGTCACGAGCCTGCCTTATTTCCGGACAGTTCACCCCGCGCCACGGGGTGTTCGCCGTGTTCCATACCAAACGCGGTCCTCTCGACCAGATGCGTCTGGAACCCTTCCCTAACGAGAATCAGCTTCCTCTGGACCGCTACACCATAGCGGAGGCTATGCGCGACGCCGGTTACAGGACCGGAATGGTGGGCAAATGGCATCTGGGAGGCGCTGACCACAGCCCCGAAATCCAGGGTTTTGAGTATGCCCGCGAAGACAAGACCCAGAATACCGCCCAGTTTAAAGAGACCAATGACCCGAAGAACATGTTCTCCGAAGTCGCCTGGGCGAAGGATTTCATGGAAGAGGCCGTAAAAGACGGTGTACCCTTCTTTACTTACGTCTCCTTCCACGCCGTACACACCCAGTGGCAGGCCCGCAAAGAGTATATCGACTATTTCAAGAAAAAAGCCCCCGGTGCCCTGCACGACCAACCCGTCTATGCGGCCATGATCAAGCACATGGACGACGCCATCGGCAGCCTGCTTAAGAAGGTCCGCGACCTGGGTGTTTCAGACAATACGATTATCATCTTCACATCCGACAACGGCGGCGTGCCCAGCACATCGCAGGCCCCTCTGCGCGGCTTCAAGGGTTGTCTCTACGAAGGAGGCATACGTGAGCCCTTCTACGTGCACAATCCCAAGTTTATCCCCGCAGGACAGACCGATCAGATCGCGGCCCATGTGGATATCTACCCCACGATTCTGGACTTCGCCGGAGGCAGCGTACCGAAGGACTATATCCTGGACGGAGTCTCGCTGAAACCCCTGCTCCTCGGTCAGAAGAAATCCATCGACCGGGCTCCGCTTTACTGGCACTTCCCCGGCTACCTCGACAAACCCTGCCCCGGAGGACGCGACCAGATCTTCCGCCAGAGGCCTTCCACCGTCATGCGCAAGGGCGATTGGAAGCTAACCCTTTATTATGAAGAGTGGCTGCTGGACGGCGGTTGGGACAAACGCGACACTAACGGCGCCGTGGAGCTCTACAACATCGCCGATGACATCTCCGAGACCCATGACCTCGCCTCCGAAATGCCGGCAAAACGCGACGAGCTACTTAAAGAAATGCTTAAGTGGATAGAAGATAATAACGTACAGCTCCCTACCGTCAAATGAAACGTATACTGACACTCACCTGCCTGCTGTTCACATTAAACGCGGCGGCACAAATCACCTTCGGCACGAAGACCCTGATCGACCGCGACTGGTCCTTCAGTCTGGACGGCTCCGCGGCCCGCACAGTTAGTCTCCCGCACGACTGGAGTATCGAGTGTGAGCCGTCGGGCAGCTACGCCAGCGGCACCGGATACCTTCCGGGCGGCAAAGGGCACTATGAAAAGCAATTGTTCATTCCCAAAACCGAATCCGGGCGCAAGCAGTACCTCTATTTCGACGGCGTGTACTGCTGCAGCACCGTTAAGGTCAACGGAAAGCTTTGCGGATACCGTCCCAACGGTTTCCTGGCTTTCTGCTATGACATCACGCCTTTCGTAAAGTTCGGGGAGACGAACCTGGTCACTGTCGACGTAGACCACAGCAAATTCGCGGATTCCCGTTACTACACCGGATCCGGTATATACCGGGATGTGTGGCTGGTCAGCTGCGACCAGATACATATTGACAATTGGGGCGTGTACGTAACGACTCCCGAAGTCTCCCCCGCTGCGGCCACGATGCACATAAGCACCACTGTCGTCAATGACAGCCGCAAAGCCGCCACCGTCGAAGTGAGGCAGAGGCTGTACCGCAAGGGCAGTTATGACCTGGTCGCACAGTGCAGCGAGAACCTGAAACTGAGCAAAGCTGCCAAAGAGAGCATCGAGCAGAACCTGAGCGTCGAAAAGCCCAAGCTCTGGAGCCCGGAACGGCCTGATCTTTACGAGCTCGAAACCGTCATCCTGAAAGATGGAAAGCGCATCGACGGCTGCAAGACCACCGCCGGCATCCGCAGCATCCGTTATGACGCGGACAAAGGCTTCTTCCTGAATGGCCGCAGCACCAAGATCAAAGGTGTCTGCCTGCACCATGATGCCGGGAGCATGGGGGCAATAGTGCCGCGCAGCATCCTGCACGACCGGTTGCTCACCCTCAAGACGCTGGGTGTCAACGCCGTACGTATGAGCCACAACCCGCAGGCCGAGATGATGTACGACCTGTGCGACGAACTCGGTTTCATGGTCATGGACGAGGCCTTCGATGAGTGGATGTCTTCCAAGCGCAAATGGGTGGAAGGCTGGAACAAGGGCAAGAACCCCTCCCTGGACGGATATGCCGAGTTCTTTGAGGAATGGGCCGAAAGAGACGTGGCCGATATGGTACTGCGCAGCCGCAACCATCCTTCCATCATCATGTGGAGCATTGGCAATGAAATCGACTACCCCAACGATCCCTTCACCCATCCGGTCCTGGACTATGAGGGCATCAATCAGCGCACCATCCCCGGCTGGAAACCGGAGCGCCAGAACGCCGAAATCCTCGGCCCGGCCGCAGTGAAACTGGTGGCCGCAGTGCACGCCGTGGATACGACCAGGCCTGTGACCGCCGCCCTGGCCGGAGCGGTGATGTCTAACTACACCCTTTACCCCGGAGCTTTGGATATCGTGGGTTACAATTACAGCGAGTTCCGCTACGTCAAGGACCACGCCAAGTACCCTGGCCGCGTGTTCTACGGCAGTGAGAACCGTCACGACTACCCCGCCTGGCAGGCGGTCATGGACAATGACTTCGTCTGCGGACAGTTCCTCTGGACCGGTTTCGACTATCTGGGCGAAGCGAAGGTCTGGCCTTCGCGCGGGAGCCATCCCGGACTGCTGGACTATTGCGGCGAAATCAAGCCCCGCGCCCTCTACCGCCGCACGCTCTGGTGCGACGAGCCCAGTATCTGCGCCGGAAGCCGTATTGTCCGTAATCCTGCCTCCAATGAATCCTGCCAGGACTGGCCGGCGGACTGGAATTACAAGGAAGGCGACACGGTCTGCGTAGCCGTGATGACTAACTGCGAGGAGATCCGTCTCTGCCTGAACGGACAGGACCTGGGTGAAAGCTGCGGATATATCCTCAACGCCAACGCCCGCTATTGGCAGGTTCCCTACTCTCCCGGCACGCTGGAGTTCAGCGGCTGGAATCAGGGAAAGAAAGTGGCCGAAGGCTCTATGACCACTTACGGAGAGGCCGTCGGTTTCACGGCTAAGGCTGACCGCCATCACTTCAGATACGAGGGTGATGTCATCCGTACCGTGATTACCGTGCTGGACGCGGAAGGCCGCAGGGTTAAGGATTCATCCGCGGAGCTAAAGTGCTCGGTAAGCGGTAACGGTTCCCTGCTGGCACTGGAGAACGGCGACATGATGTACAATTGCTCCTACCACTCCGACCGGATCCCTGTATTTGAGGGCAAGGCAGTCGCCTATGTAAAGGCTGAAAGCGACGAGGGAGAGGTCTTCCTGAACGTGGAATGCATGGGTAGTAGCGTCCCCATCTCCATGAAGATCGAGGACAGCACCGCGCCTCAGGCCCTGGATACCACAGCCGTTTATTCCGAAGTGTACAGGCACGACCCCGACCTTCGCATATTCTTCCTGTACCCGGACCGCAAACTGGGCAAGAAAGAACTTCTGCCCACGAACGTATTCTTCTTCGGAGGCGGCTGGACAGGCGGCAGCGTGCAGGCATTCGCCGGACAGGCCCGTGAACTGGCCGCGCTCGGTATGGCTGTAGCTCTGGTGGACTACCGGGTAGCCTCGCGCCACCACACCTCACCCGATGCCGCGCTCCAGGACGCGAAAAGCGCCGTGAGGTATATAAGGAAGAACGCCGCCCGGCTGCACATCGATCCGAACCGCATCTGCACCAGCGGAGGCTCCGCCGGAGGACACCTGGCGGCGGCCGTGGCATTCTGCCCGGGCTTCGACACTCCGGGAGATGATTTGAGCATCTCCACCGTGCCGAATGCCATGGTGCTCTACAATCCAGTGTTTAACAATGCTCCCGAACCTGAGGGCTACGGTTATAACCGCATAAAGGACTGCTTCCCTGCATTCTCGCCCTACCATAATATCAAGGCTCCCGTACCTCCTACCCTGGTCATGCTCGGATCGAAGGACCACCTGATTCCGATGAGCACCGCGATAGCCTTCGAGCAGAAAATGAAAGAAGAGGGAGGTGAATGCGAAACGATCTTCATGCTCGGTCAGGGACACGGTTTCTTCAACTGGAACCACTACCCGAAAGAACTCGCGAAGGATCCCGACGCGACCTGTTACTACCGCGTCACCCTGGATAAACACATCGAGTTCCTGAGGGGTCTGGGATGGCTGTAAAGCTGCGACAGAATCAGAATTGACCATCTTTATAAAAGTTTTAATATGAAAGATATATCTTCTCTTAGCGGAATGACGCTGGCGGCTCTCGCGATGGTGGGATGCGCTGACGGCAAGCATAAGTCATGCACTGCTGAAGACCGTCCGAACGTAATCTATATCCTGGCGGATGATCTGGGTTACGGAGACGTAAGTTTCATGGGACAGAGCCACTTCTCTACCCCCAATATCGACAAACTGGCTTCTGACGGCGTGGTATTTACCCGCCACTACGCCGGCACGTCCGTGAGCGCCCCTTCGCGCTCGAGCCTTCTGACCGGCCAGCACACCGGCCACACTCCCATCAGGGGTAACAAGGAAGTCAAGCCCGAGGGTCAGCACCCGCTGCCGGCGAACTATTTCACCATCTTCCGGATGCTCAAGGACAATGGCTACACGACCGGCTGCTTCGGCAAGTGGGGTCTGGGCTTCCCCGGGTCGGAGGGCGCTCCCGAGAATCAGTGCGTAGATGAGTTCTACGGCTACAATTGCCAGAGACTTGCGCACAACTATTATCCCTACCACCTGTGGCACAATGCCGATAAAGTCGTACTGGAGGGCAATACTGACCACAACGAGAACCAGTATTCGGCCTATCTGATCCAGGAGCAGGCCCTTAAATTCATCAGGGACAATAAGGACCGCCCCTTCTTCCTGTGGTACGCCACTACCATACCGCACGCCGAACTCTGCCTGCCGTCTCCGGAAGTCGAGCCTTTCATCGGCAAGATGGGCGAGGAAACCGTGTACGACGGCTGCATCGACGGTCCTAATTACAAGAACGGCGGTTACGGGCATCAGGACAATCCCCACGCGGCCTTCGCGGCCATGATTACCCTGCTGGACAAGCAGGTGGGTGAGATTGTCTCCCTGGTCGAAGAACTCGGCATCGCCGACAAGACGATGATAGTTTTCACTTCTGACAATGGCCCCCATAAGGAAGGCGGCGCCGATCCGAACTGGTTCGAGAGCAGCGGCGGGCTGCGCGGGACCAAGCGTGACCTTTATGAGGGCGGCATCCGTGAGCCGTTCGCGGCGAAGTGGCCGGGGCACATCCCTGCCGGCTCGCGCACGGACCATGTTTCGGCGTTCTGGGATTTCCTTCCCACCCTCGCCGAGATTACGGGCTGCAAGATTCCGAAGGACGCTCAGATCGACGGTATTTCCTATCTGCCTTCGCTGCTGTGCCGCGGCAAGCAGGCGGAGCATGAGTATCTTTACTGGGAGTTCCACGAGCAGAATGGCCGTCAGGCGGTGCTTCGCGGCGACTGGAAGGCTGTCCGCTATAATGTCAGCAATAACGGCAAGACTCAGCTTTACAATCTCGCCGATGATCCGGGCGAGACGAAGAATCTGGCTTCGCAGTATCCCGAGATGGTTGCTGAGTTCGACAAGATCATGAAGGAAGCCCGCACCTCTTCCGAGGTGTTCACCTTCGCTTCCGACGCATATAATGGAGACACCAAAAATGACTGACAATAAATTATTTACCGCAGCGGCCATCGCTCTGGCCGCCGGAAGCGCTCTTTCAGCGCGGGAGAAGCCGAATGTCGTTTTCCTGATGGCGGAGGATCTCTCGAGGGAGAGTTTCGCGCTGTATACCGGGCACGGGGCGCAGACGCCGTTCCTGGAGGCTATGGCCCGTCACGGGGTCGTTTTCCAGAATGCGTATTCGTGCGCGCCGGTAAGTTCGGCGGCCCGAAGCAGCCTGTTTACCGGCTGCTATGCCCCGTCACTGGGCATTTCCTGGCATCGCAAGCTCGAAGCGGTGACATTGCCCCAAGGCATCCACCTCTTCCCGAAGTTCCTGAAGGAGGCCGGTTACTACACCACCAATTGCAACAAGACCGATTACAATTTCGTAATGGAGGACGGCGCCTGGGACAAGCCCAAGGGCGAGATGGGCGCCTGGCGCAAACGTCCCGACAAGGCGATGCCGTTCTTCGAGGTCGTGACGGACAATTATTGCCACGAACACTCGCTGCACTTCCCGGAAAGCGACATGGGCACTGTGAGCACCTTCCACTCCCCCGACGACGTGCACATATTGCCCTGCCATCCCGACACCCCGCTCTTCCGCTACACCTACGCCCGGCACTATGACGCGATCCGCGAGGTGGACAAGCGGCTCGGGCGGATCATGGACATGCTGCGCGAGGACGGTGAACTCGATGACACGTTCATCTTCTATATCGGCGACAACGGCGGCTGCCTGCCCGGTACGAAGGGCTACACTACCGACCTGGGACTGCACGTGCCGATTGTCGTGTACATTCCCGAGAATTGGAAGCACTACAGCGCGGTCAAGCCCGGCGGCGAGTGCAATGCCGTGATATCGTTCCTGGACCTGGCACCCACTCTGCTGAACCTGGCCGGGGCGGAGATTCCCGCCTACATGGACGGGCAGCCGATCCTGGGCCCGGGGGTGGAAGGCACCGACCTGGAGAATATGGACATGACCGTCTGCTACGGAGACCGTTTCGATGAGTTGATTTCTGTCAATAGGGTCGTGCGCAAGCAGGATTACAATTACTCCCGCAACTTCTACCCCTACCAGCCGAAGTCACTGTATGGCTATTACCGCATGCACCAGGCGGCCTTCAGGGAGTGGTACAAACTGCACGACGAAGGCAAACTGAACCCCGTACAGGACAAATTCTTCCAGCCCCAGGGCGCGGAGGAGCTGTACCTGCTCTCCAGCGACAGGTTTGAGACGGTCAATCTGGCTTCCAAGCCCGACTATGCGCAGGTGCTCGGCAAGATGCGTTCGATACTGGACGACAAGATGCGCTCTGAGATGGACCTTACCGTCATTCCGGAAATGTTCTGGGTCGGCAGCGTGAGCGACATCGAGGGATATAAAGCCTCCATCCGCGACCGTTACGACGACTACCTGGCAGCGGCGAATATCGTGCGGCAGGACTGGAAGGACGCCGCACCGGCCGTGCGCAAGGCTCTCGCCTCGAAGGATGAGATCATCCGCTTCTGGGGTTTGGTCGCCTGCAATACCTATGGGGCGGACGCGCTGAAACTGAAATCCGCGATACGCAAGATCGCCGCGAAAGACACGCCGATCCTGAGGAGCAAGGCCGTCTTGTATCTCTCACGCTTCGACGGCATGGAGGCATCCCCGGCATTCAACAAGTGTCTGGATGACGGCCGGAACCGTTCCGAGAGGCTGTATGTCCTGGGCGATGCGGCACTCGCCGTGACCTTCGGCGTAGCGGTGCACATCGATCCCGAGAAGATCGAAAACGAAACCTACGAGAAGGAACGCATGAAATTCATAAACAAATGAAAAGAATCCTTATTTCACTTGCCTGCGCTCTGTTCGCGCTGGCGGCAGCCTCCTGTGCGAGCATCCAGCCCCGTGAGGGATGCATTAACATTTATCCCCGGGAGAAAGTGGCCGAGGTAAGCCCGCTTTTCTGGGGTACCAATTTCCTGTTCTGGGTGGAAGATGACGAGGCTCTCGCTGACGGGAGCATCGAGCAGTCCCTGCGCGAACTGCCCTGCCGTATCCTCCGTTATCCGGGGGGAACCGTAGCCGACAACTTCCACTGGGAGACCAATATGCTGGATAACCCCGCCTGCTTCCCCTACGAGCAGGGCGAGGCGGAAAGCGATTTCGAGGAGTTCATGGCCTTCTGCGGCCGGGTAGGCGCCGAACCTATGCTGGTGGTAAACACTCAGAGCTGGGCGCTGCGCGGTGACATAGCCGGAGGTGCCGCCGAGGCGGCGCGCTGGGTCCGCTACTGCCGCGAGCACGGGCACAAGGTCAAATACTGGGAGATCGGCAATGAAACCTATTGGCACCCGGTGATGACCGCCCACGAGTACGGTGCGCTGGTGCGCGAGTACAGCCGCGCTATGAAGGCGGAGGATCCGTCCATCATAGTCAGCGCGAACGGCGGCTGGACCGAGGAGATGACCGGTGACAAGGAGAGGCTGGATTCCACCCTGCTCCCGGACGTGCGCGAGAGGATTCTGGCAGTCCGTACTCCTGCTGAATACAAGGCTCTCGGAGACGAGATCAAGGCCCATACCGCCAAACCCTGGACCACCGGCGAAGACAAATGGTGGGACGGAGTGCTGGCGGAGTGCGCGGACGACATCGACATGGTCTCCGTGCACTGGTACTATTTCGATAATAATGTGAAGAATATCGACCGGGCCATCACCAAGTTGAAGAATCACCTGCGCGAGAAATCGGGCGGCAAGGACTACCTCTTCTGCCTGTCCGAATACAATTGCAACACTCCTGAGCACCCTGACCGCGTGTGCGGATTCGCAGAATCCCTGGGCCGTTTCCTGGTGGCCGGAGTGGATATAAGTTGCGAGTGGCCCCTTCGCATCGGCGGTGCCTCGTACCGTTCCATGCTCAATCTGAAAACCAAGGAGCCGCAGTACGCCTATGAGTTCTTCCAGCTTTTCCAGAGGGAGTTCACAGGCCCCATGGTTCGCTGTGACAACGACTCAGATGATCTGTATACCTTTGCATCTCTGTCGCGTAGCGGTGGGGCCATCGTAATTTCCAGCCGCAGGCTTTCTGCACCGCAGGAGATACGGGTACGGCCGCTGCAGAAGGTGAATGAGGCCAGCGTCACTTGCTACACTCCGGACGAGAAAGGACTTCACGCCATCCCTTCCGAACGCGAGTTCACCCTTGAAGACGGCGAGATCCATTTTACCATTGATCCAATGACAATCATATTTATCAGAATAAAATGAAACAGATTAGAGTTCTCTTCCCGGCCGCGGCTGCTGTAGCAGGCCTGGGCGCGTGTTCAAACGGACATGCATTACCTGAGAATACAAAGCCCAATATCATCTTCATCCTGGCCGATGATATGGGTATCGGCGATGTGGAGCCTTACGGAGGCAAGATGATCGAGACCCCTAATATCAGCCGCCTGGCTCAGGACGGCATGCTGTTCACGCACCATTATTCCGGCTCCACGGTGAGCGCCCCTTCACGCTGCGCCCTAATGACCGGAATGGATATGGGACACGCCTGGATCAGGGGCAATGCCGGTACCGCATCCGGCTTTGACAGTGCCCTGCGCCCCGAGGATGTGACCGTGGCCGAAATTCTCAAGGCCCAGGGCTATGCCACGGGCTGTGTAGGCAAATGGGGGCTCGGTGGTCCGGATTCGCAGGGTCGTCCCGGACTTCAGGGATTCGATTATTTCTGCGGCTACCTGAGCCAGGGTGCCGCCCATAATTATTATCCTGATTATCTCTATGAGAATAACGAGGAAGTTTATCTCGGCGGAGAGGTTTACAGTCATTTCTATATCATGGAGCACGGCCTGCAGTTCATGAAGGAGCACATCAACGAGCCTCTGTTCATGTACTTCGCCATTACTCCCCCTCACGCCGATTTGGATTATCCGGACATATCCCACTACGACGGAAAGTTCGAGGAAGTTCCCTGGGTGAATAACCCTAAGAGCGGCCGCGGCTATAAGAGCAATCCCAAACCCCGTGCCACTTATGCCTCGATGGTATCCGAAATCGACAAGAACGTAGGAATGGTCATTGACCTTCTGGAGAAAGAAGGCAAGTTGGACAACTCTATCATCATTTTCTCCTCCGATAACGGCGTACACCACGTAGGCGGTCATGACCCCGACTACTTCAACAGCAACGGACCTTTCCGCGGCTACAAGCGCGATCTGTACGAGGGCGGCATCCGCACCCCGTTCATCGTCCGCTGGCCCGGAGTCGTAAAACCCGGAAGCACTACCGACTGCATTACTACCTTCTGGGACTTCCTGCCCACCGTCTGCGATATCGTCGGAGCCAAGACTCCGGACAAGATCCAGGGCATTTCCTATCTGCCCACTCTGCTCGGCCAGAAACAGAAGCGCACTCATTCCTATATTTATTACGAGTTTTACGAGCAGGGCGGAAAGCAGTCCGTGATGACCACCAAAGACGGCTGGAAACTCGTCCGCCTGAACATGAACAACCCCGACAAGATAGTCGAGGAGCTGTATAACATCAACGATGACATCGCCGAGGAGCACAACCGCATCAAGGAATTCCCCGAGAAGGCCGATGCCCTGCGCGAACTCGCCGGCTATGCCCGCACCGAGAGCGAGCTATTTAAATGGAAAAACAAATGAGAAAGTTATTGACAATAGCCTCGGCGGCTCTCCTTCTGCTGCTGAGCCTCCCCTCCCCGGCCCAATATACCGGAAAGAAAACCGCCGACATCAAGCTCGGACCCTGGCTGCAGGCAGTGACCGACCATAGTTTCACCGTGGTATGGCTCACCAACGCGCCGGCCGCCGGATGGGTGGAGATCGCACCGGACGACGGTTCCCCATTCTTCCAGTGCGACAGGCCGAAGTTCTATCAGTCCATCCAGGGCAAGAGGCCTATTGACACCCTCCATTGCATAACCGTCGACGGCTTGCAGCCCGGCACGAAGTACCGCTACCGCGTCATGCAGCAGGGCGTGATCACCGCTCCCGATGATAAGCGCATCGTGTTCGGCATCCCCACAGGGAACGATCCGTTCCGCATGAAGCCCTACGAAGTCACCACTCTCGATCCGGAGGCCGAGGAATTTGACTTCTGTGTCATCAACGATATCCACGGCAAGGATTCCGTGTTCCAGGCCCTTATGGCCCCGATCAAGGAGGACAGTATCGACATGGTCCTCTTCAACGGCGACATGCTTTCTTCCATGGATTCCGAGCAGCAGCTTATTGACGGCTATCTCCGCTCGGCGTGCAAGCTGTTCGCTACCGACATTCCATTCTATAACCTGCGGGGCAATCACGAAAGCCGCGGCCTGTTCTCGTATAATCACATGCGTTACTTCCCCAGCACCACCGGCGAGGCGTTCTATATGATACGCCAGGGTCCGGCCGCCATCTTAATGCTGGACTGCGGGGAGGATAAGCCCGACAGCGATGTCTCTTACTACGGTCTTATGGTCAGCGACCAATACCGCGAAAAGGAAGCCGTCTGGCTTGCTGATATTGTCAAGAGCAAAGAATGGCTGGACGCCTCGGTAAAGATTGCCCTGCTCCACATTCCGCCCAGCAAGAACGGCGGATGGCACGGCGGCATGGAGATCCAGCGCCTGTTCATGCCCATACTGGAGGAGGCCGGCATTGACCTCATGATAAGCGGTCACATCCACCGCTACTCTTTCAGCGATAAGGGTGTGCGTGCCGACAGTTTCCCGGTGCTCATCAACGCTGCGAACGAGAAGCATTATTTCCACGTCACACGCGACGGCATCAGCGCCAAACGCATCGACATGTCGGGCGCGGTACTGAAGACCTACGAATTCAAAAAATAACGCACATGCGACACTGCGGCACGATACTATTGTCCTTAATCATTACTGCCTGCGCCACCGCCTCTGAACCGGACGCCCGCATTTTCCCGGACGAGCCGTACGGCTGCACTACCAGGTACTTTTTCCAGGACCTGAAGGGCTACCCGACCGTTCTGCGGGATTCCGCGCTGACAGACCTGCGCTTCGCCCGGGACAGAATGAACGGCGTGCGCATTTCCATCTACGGAGACGCCCCGCATCCCGCGCACCCCGCCCCGGGGCAGGTGGACGCGACTGTCTATGCCACCACCCTCGCCTCGCTGAGAGCGGCGCGCGAAGCCTATGGGGGAGATGATTTCACCGTTTTCGCGAGCAAGAAACTGGCGGGCAAGAATTCCTTCCCGAAGTGGGTCATGGGAGCGGACGGGATCGACGTGAAGGCCTATACCACGATGCTGATGGACTATTTCCGGTTCATGCGTTCGGAAGGAGTGCAGATCGACGTGCTGGGTATTGACAATGAGACTAATTTCAATGAGGGCAATATCAGCGCCGGAACGTATGCGGAGGTTGTGGACCTGCTAAAGCCCCAGCTGGAAGCGGAAGGATTCAAGATTCCGCTGTTCATCGGACATGAGCGTTACAATCCCCAGACCGGGACGGAGAACACCTGGATCACGAACCTTTTCGACAAAGGCCTGCAGGACAGGCTGGATATTTACGGGACGCATTATTATCCGAGGCACCATAACGAGAAGTTCCGCAGCGCCCTCGCCAGAGAGATTGCGCTTTCCCGAAGCGACCACGAGCGGCCTTTCTGGGCCACCGAGCCGCATTGGGACAATGACAGCACGGCGAAAGCGGACATGCTGGGCTACAGTGAGAAGCCTATCTGCACACTGTTTGACCAGACGGATCTCGGCATGGAGGCCATAATGTGGTGGGGCTACGGAGTCGGGGACGATTTACGCACCTCGCTTATCCGTGCCGTTTCGCTGGCTGTTTACGGGGCCCGGCCGGTTCGCATGGAGGATCACGACGGCGAGGATACGCTGGAAGCAGGTCTGCTGCAGTCCCGCGCATATCGCTGCGGGGATGAACTCCGCCTGGTTTTGCTTAACCTGCGCGACCGGGAGGCCGAAGCGGTGGATTATCCCTCATATTGCTTATCTTTGGAGAAGGGACGGGTAAAGTCCGTGCAGGCAGTGCAGTGGCGGGATGATACGCCCAAGGAGGGCGGCGCACCTTCGCTGCTTCGTCGAGCTGGCCGCGCCGTGAGCGTTTCGTTGCCGAATAGGAGTATTACTGTTTTGAGGATTAAGATATGAGAAGATATGGATTAATAGCGCTGACGATGGCTTTGGTGGCCATCGCGCTTCTGTACGGCTGCGGTCCGGAGGAGAACGCCGGCGACGGAGGCGGAGCCGGCATCGGCCAGATCATCGACCACCCCGGTGGCGGTGATCAGCCAGGAGGAGATGAACCGGGAGGAGATCAGCCGGGAGGAGATCAACCGGGTGGAGATCAGCCGGGAGGTGATCAGCCAGGAGGAGATGAACCGGGAGGAGATCAGCCAGGTGGTGACGAGCCGGGCGGAGATCAGCCGGGCGGTGGGGAGGTGACGCCTCCGCCTGTCAGCGCGGCCAACCGGGCCATCATCAAACCCGACCAGAAATACGGCCGTCTCACCGACAAATTCTTCTTCGACATCAAACAGGGGAACCAGAATCCGATGAAAGACAGCACAGCCGCACGCCTGTTCGGAGACTTCGGACTCAATGGCCTGCGCATCCCCATCTACGGCACGACCTCCAACGGCGGACACACTGCCCCGGGAGTCATCGGAGACGGTGTCTATGACAAGATTCTTTCATCTATCAATACCGCCCGCAGTGCATTCAAAGGCGACAAGTTCTACATCTTCGCCAGTAAGAAGCTTGATGACAATTCCAACCACGGCGCGGTCCCTTCTTTCCCGGCTTGGGTTAAAGATGCGAACGGTGTGGTCGGGTCCCAGTACGCCATAATGCTCTTCGACTATATCAGTTTCATGAAGGCCCAGGGTGTCGAGATCGATGCTCTCGGCATCGATAATGAGACCAACTTCAATGAAGGGCACATTAGCGCTAAGGTCTTCGCTGAGACGGTCAATGCACTCAAGCCCAAACTGATTGCGGCCGGTTTGAAGGTTCCGCTATTTGTCGGGCATGAAATGTACAATCCCCAGCGAGCTAACGACTATTGGCTCAAGAACCTTTTCGACGGAAAATGGCAAAACACCTTGGATGTCTACGGAACGCATTATTACCCGCGTCACCATGATCCGAATTATCGCGACGCTCTTATAAAGGAATTCAATCTGTGCCAGTCAGACCACAAACGTCCTTTCTGGGCTACAGAGCCGCATTGGGACAATGACGATGCCGCGAAAGCCAATCTGCCGTGGGCGGCCGAAAGGGCTATATGCGCACTGTGGGACATGACCGACCTGGGGCTTGATGCCTTTATGTGGTGGTCGTTCAAGTGGGCAGGTGATTATCGAGCGAACCTGATGAAAAACATTTCACTCGCCATCTATAACGCTCAGCCCTGCCAAATGACGGACAATGACGGAGTAGACACGATGACTATGGGCAATATCCAGAGCCGCGCCTTCAGACGGGGTGATGAGATTAACGCCTTCCTGGTGAATGTTTCTCCCAATGAATGGGATGCCTACTACATTCAGGTAGCAGGTCATGCCTTCGAGAACGCCACCGTCGTCCAATGGACCGAGGACGGTCCTGTGACCGGCACACCCGTTTCTGTCGGCATAGCCGATGACAATAACTTCTGGTTCCGGCTCCCCGGACGAAGTATCAGCAAAATTACTTTTAACATCAAATAGTATCATTATGAAAAATCAGCATGAAGAGGGCTGCCACTGCTGTAGCCGCAGAGATTTCTTCACCAAGATGGGAACTCTGATGGGGGCCGCAGTCGTAATGCCTACCGGGCTTTCAGCATTTGTCCCGGAGGCCACGCCTGCATCCGCCATTCCTTCCAAGAAAGGCGCCGTCAAGGTACGGCTCATATTCTCATATCATCTGGCGGACGTACAGGCACGGCCCGATTGGCCTAACAAAGGCTTCGACTTCAGCCCGGTCATGAAGAATATGACAGACGCCCTGAACGCCGGAGTCCGCGATGTGGAATTCATCCCGTCCAAGGCTTCGACCGAGGAAGACGGCCAGCATATCGCAGAGGAAGATGCCGTGCGCGGCGATATTGCCGGATACATGGTTATCCAGCTGAACTGCTGGAACCGGGTAATTCTGGGTCTGGCGAAGGCTCGCAAGCCCATGCTGTTCACTTGCATGCCTTACGGCGGTGATGGTGGCTGGCAGCGCTACAGCTCCATGCTCATGCGTGCGGGACAGCCGTACTTCGAGTCTATTGCCTCATTCAATTTCGCTGATGTCGTGGCAATGGCCGGAGCATTTTCTAAACTCAAGCGTGGCACACCCGATGATTTCGTGAAGGCCGCCCGCAGCTGGAGAATTGCCCACACTCCCAAGAAATGGAGCGAAAAGGCCATCGAAGGCAAGCTGGAGTGCCTCTCACCCGAGGAGACGCTTGCCAAGGTGCGTGGCATGAAGATCCTTTCCGTGCAGAAAGAGAATCACCGGATGATAAACGCATTGAAGAGGGATTTCGGCGTGGATGTAGAGATCGTGCCTTTCGAGGTAGTAGACCAGAGATGGGCCGGTATTGATGAGAAAGCTGCCCTGGAGGTGGCTACATCGTGGAAGAACGGAGCGCGCGCCATCGAAGCTGTCACCGATGATGTGATGCTGGGATGCGCCAAGTTATACCTGGCCATGAAGGACCTGCTGCGGGAGAAGAAAGCACAGGCCATTACCATTGACTGCCTGGGAGGATGCTACACCGGCAAACTTAAGAGTTATCCCTGCCTGGGATTCATGCAGCTGCAGGACGAAGGATTCTTCGGCACATGCGAGAACGATATCAATTCGAACTTCACCATGATGCTCTTCAATGCCTTCACCAAAGGGCGTATGGGATACATTTCCGATCCGGTCTTGGATGTCCCTACACGTACCATCGTATATGCCCACTGCGTATCCACACGCCGCTACTTCGGCCCGGACGGGACTTCATTCCCTTACGAAATTCTCACCCACTCCGAGGACCGCGAGGGTGCGTCTGTCAGGACTATCGCCCCTATCGGCTATCCGCTTACCACCGTCAAGATGGATGTAGTGAACCGCCGCATGGCCGTCCACACCGCCATCTCCACCGGCAATGATCCCGATGACCGCGCCTGCCGTACGAAGATCGTGGCCAAGGTTACGGGGGACTTCGACCTGATAACCAAGTCCTGGGATACCTTCGGCTGGCATCGCGTCACCTTCTTCGGAGACTTCGCCTCCGAAGTCGAGAAACTCGCCGCCCATCTCGGCTACGAACTCATCCGCGAAAGCTAAACCTGACTGCACACCAAATGAAACATCTTAAATCATCCGTCATTGCTACTACACTTCTGCTCTGCTGCCTGGGAGCAGGAATCTCCTGCCGGGAGCACAAGAGTGCTGCCAGCAGGGGCAATGCAAAGGTCAGTACCACCGAGCTTTTCCGCACCAGCCGGAGCTGGGACGGAGCCGAGCTCCCGGACTATCCGTCCGGACGTCCGGAGCTGGTATGCATCCGCTACGAATTTCCCGTTGGACAGAAACTCGGATGGCACCACCATCCGGTGATGAACTTCGGCATCGTAGAGCAGGGTGAGCTCACTATCATCGGCCAGGACGGCCGGGAAAAAGTGATACGCGCCGGAGAAGCTGTCGTAGAGATGGTCGGTACTATCCACCGCGGAGAGAACCGCGGAAGCGTCCCCGTCATATTGAACATGTTCTACGATTCCCAGGAGGGAATGCCGTTGTCCGTTCAGCATCCGGAGATCCCGATGGACTAGTCCGCCTGGTCCCGCCACTTTTTCTGCGGAGCT
>JAFSTI010000178.1 GCA_017450585.1 Bacteroidales bacterium | reverse complement strand
AATGAAATGTTTCGCACCAGCGACATCCTGGACGACAAGGCCGAAGAGTTCTCCGATCCCGCATTCTGGGAAGATTACAATATCATCCAACCATCCGAAAGCCTTGAAAATGCCATTGACCGGCTGCGCAAAAGATAAACTGAACTTACTGTGAAAAAACTCCTTCTATTTGTAGGCATCCTTATAAGCGTCACCACCTACGCCCAAAAGAATACCGCCACGGTGAGCGGCTACATAACAGACAGTGCGAGCGGCGAGACGCTCATCGGCGCTGGCGTCATACTTGAAGGCCGGGATGGGAAAATCGCTACCGGCGCCCTGACCAATGTCTACGGGTATTACACTCTCACCATTCCCAAAGGCAGGGTGGAACTCCAGTACAGCTACGTCGGCTATGGCGACATCATCCGTGCCTTTGACCTTCAGCGCGATACTACCATAAATATTGTCCTGACCCCCTCTGAGAGCATCGATGCTGCGCGGGTGGTGGTGCAGAAGGACGCCGGCATCCAGTCCACCTATCTGGGCGCGATTGACGTGCCGATCTTGCACATCAAGAATACGCCCGTCCTTTTCGGGGAGGCCGATGTGCTTAAGGCAATACAGATGATGCCCGGAGTGCAGGGCGGCTCGGAAGGCATGACCGGTCTGTACGTCCGTGGCGGTGCGGCGGATGAAAACCTCATCCTGCTGGACGGAGTGCCTATATACAACGTCGACCACATGCTGGGCGTGCTGTCCGTCTTCCAGACCGAAGCCGTGAAGAAGGTCACCCTGTACAAGGGCTCCTTCCCGGCCCGGTACGGCGGCCGTGTCTCCTCGATCGTGGACATCCGCACGAATGACGGCAATATGAAAGAGACGAAGGGCAGCCTGGGGCTGGGAGTATTGACAGACAAATTCCATATCGAAGGCCCGATCCTGCGCGACCGCCTTAGCTATAGCATCAGCGCCCGCGGCCTGCATTCATTGCTCTATGACCCGCTCATCCGCCTGGCAGGAAAGGCCAAGCTCCTGCAGACCGACGATGGCGTGGAGTCCAATGCCTATGCCAATTACTACTTCTACGACCTCAGCGGCAAGCTGTGCTGGCGCCTCTCTGACAGTGACCGTTTCTTCCTGTCCACCTACAATGGACGGGACCAGCTCGGGGCCAAGTTCTCGGAACGTGAAGATATCAATTTCATGCGCACGGACATGGGTATGGGCTGGGGCAATAATGTCGTCTCCCTGCGCTGGAACCACATCTTCGGGCAGAGGCTGTTTGCCAATACTACATTGTCCTACAACTCCTACCGGATGCTGATGGATATGGGGGCGCGCGAGAAGATCAAAGACCCGACCGATCCGTACGACTTCCGCTTCCGCTTTGATTACAACTCTGGCATCAGGGACTGGAGCGGGACCATTGACTTCGACTTCACCCCCGACCCGCGCCATCTGATCAAGTTCGGTACCGGCTATACCTATCATACCTTTATGCCGCGCACTTCCACCGCCATCGTTCAGGAGAGTACCACGGACGGGACGAGCAAGGATAAATACAAGTTCGGCGAGGAAAAGAATTATTACGGCAATGAACTGACCGCCTATTTCGAGGACGATATGTCTCTGGGCGACCGCCTGACTTTTAATCCCGGCCTGCATATTTCCTGGTTCAATACCGACCGGCGAAATTACTTCAACCTGCAGCCACGTGTAAGCGCCAAGTATTCATTCGATGCAGGAGTGGCGCTCAAGGCCGGGTATGCCAGGATGGCACAGTATGTCCATCTGCTCAGTTCGACTCAGATATCCCTGCCGATGGACCTGTGGGTGCCTATTACAAGGCACATTAAACCTGTTACTTCCGACCAGTACTCCGCCGGAATCTATTATGACGGCATGAAAGGCTGGGAGTTCTCGGTCGAGGCCTATTATAAGCGCATGCATAACATTCTCGAGTATAAAGATGGTGCCAGCGTGCTGGTGTCCACTACCGGCTGGGAGGATAAAGTCGAGATGGGAGAAGGCTTCGCCCGGGGACTGGAGTTCTTCATTCAGAAGACTTCCGGAAAGCTTAACGGGTGGCTCTCTTATACCCTGGCTAAATCCGAGCGCCTCTTCCCTGACGGAGAAATCAATCTGGGGGAACGCTTCCCTTACAAATATGACCGCAGGCACAGCCTTAACCTCAGCCTGTCCTATACTTTCAACCCGACCTGGGATATCAGCGCGTCATGGGTGTTCGCTACCGGCGGCACGACCACAATCCCCGAAGGCCAGACGGTCGTGATGGACCCGCAGGAACGTGTGCCCTATACGGAGCAGCAGTACCGCTACCGGAATAATTACCGTCTGCCGTCGAGTCATCATCTGAATCTCGCCGCCAACCATCATAAGAAACTCAGGAAAGGAGCCGAGAGCGTCTGGACCTTCGGCGTGTACAATGTCTACAACCAGATGAATCCGAATCTGGTGTACGTTACTTATGTGGATAAATACAATTCTTCCAGCGGAGAATACGAAAGCCAGCTGATGATGGAGAAAGTCACCATGCTTCCTATTTTGCCGTCACTGTCTTACACCTACAACTTCTGATGCTATGAGAAAGTATTTGACTGTCATATTTGCCGCCCTGCTCTATTTCTCATGCACTTCCACGGAGTATATCACCCTGGAAGACAGGGGAGAGAAGATGGTACTTACAGGCCAGTGGGCGGACACGGATACCACGCATCTCCTCTATGTGGGTGTAGTGGATAGGAAAGGCGTCCATCCGCTGGATGATGCGACTGTTTCATTAACGATTAATAACGGAACGCCTGTGCCCGGCGTACTGCTATCCTCCGGCACGCTTTATACTTCGTATTCGGACTATTTTGGCTCTGGCGAAGGCGATGCGTCGAAACTCACGGCCTTCGTTTTTGACTGTGACTTTGCAGCTGGTGATAAGATTAAGGTAAGCGCTAAAAGCGCCACTCTGGGAGCGTCAGCTTCGCTTGTCTGCCCGGCGAAACCGATTGTGGTTTCATGCGACACCACACATACCAGACAGATAGTCTCGCTGGATTCGGAACCTGAGGAACGCGTAAACGTGAGATTGAAAATCCGGGATCTGCCCTCTGAAGTCAATTTTTACAGGCTGACCCTGTATTCCCGCTATTATCTCGAGTATTTGCATACAATGGTTATGGAGCCTACCTGGCTGGATTACAGTTCAGAACCTATACTCGGAGGGGGCGGCCAGGGCGGCAGCGACTCGCTGCTGGGAGATATTACCGGTACGGTAAATAACTATTGCCTGTTCGATGATTATTCCTTCCGTGACAGCGAATATACGCTGCGTGTCTCGTATGAAGAATGGGATGAAGACAGCTCATATCTCCTGTATGTCTATACCGTCTCATTCGATCAGTTCCATTACCTGAAAGCTTTGGATACAGTCTCAGAGAGCTCTTTCTTCTCGGAGCCGGTGTCGATGCCGTCCAATATAGAAGGCGGCCTCGGCTTCATATCTCTGGATGCCGCGACCGCCATTAAGTTGAAATAGAGTATCTGCTATTGATTGATCTTCTCCATAACGCCGAGCACTTTGGCGCGATTGGTATCGAGATCCCAGCCGTTCACGTCGGCTTCATAATATTTGCCTGCGCTGCGGTAGTACTCGATCAGGGGCTCGGTCTGAGCGTGGTATGTTTTGATACGGTTCGTAATTGTCTCCTCGGAAGCATCGTCCGCGCGTCCTTCGATGGCGGCGCGGTGTGCGATTCTCTGTCGGATGAGATCGTCGTCTATCATGAGGGCCACAACAGCCGTCACCTTATCCCCGCGTTTGGCAAGTATCTCGTCCAGATCCTTTGCCTGAGACAGATTACGGGGGAAACCGTCCAGAAGAAATCCGTCTACATCCTTAATGGTGTCGAAAGCCGATACGATCATTCCTTCCACGACGGAGTCCGGGACGAAGGATCCGGCATCGATGAGAGATTTAGCCTGCATGCCCAGCTCGGTGCCTGCCGCTATCTCAGCGCGCAGAAGCTCACCGGTGGAGATGTGCTTTAAATCATATTTCTGGGCAATAGCTCCGGCATGAGTGCCTTTGCCGGCACCGGGAGGGCCGAATAGAATGTAGTACTTCATAATATTACTGATCGATTACATAGATGTCTTTGTAGTTCCGTCCAAGTTCATCATAGTCAAGTCCGAATCCGACGATGAAGGCGTTGGGAATCTCCATGCCGACGTAGTCAAGCTTAACGGGTTTATCGTAGACTTCGGGTTTAAGCAACATGGTGCAAATCTTTACATCGCTGGCACCCTGCTCTTCAAGGATGCGCTTCAGCTCCACGATAGTGTTACCGGTATCGACGATGTCTTCAACGATGATTACCCTGCGGCCATTTACCGGTGAGGTGAGCCCCATCACCTGTTTGATGACTCCGCTGGATTGGGTGCCGCTGTAGGAGGAGAGCTTCATGGACACCAGTTGCAGGTCAAAATTCAGCCGCTTCATCAGCTCTGCCGTAAACATTACTGATCCGTTCAGTATGCACAGCAGAATAGGGATGTCCTTGCTGCCTTCGTAATCGGCATTGATTCTCCGCGCTACGGAGTCGATAGCCGCTTCAAGCTTGGCATAAGGGATGAAAGGCTTGAAGGTTTTGTCGTGTAATACGATTTTTTCCATCATCTTGCTTTAGGTTGTTCAAATATAACCATTATTTGCGTATCTTGCACCTGCTTAAACTTAAAAGACTATGATGTGCTTCATCACGGCCGCGGCCTGCTGTATCCTTATGGCTGCGTCCCCGCCCCAGGGGCAGGAAGGGGCGATTCTGTACCTGACCGGTGCTCAGAGCCTGGAAGAATTGGATTCTTCCGTGCTTGAGCATTTTGAGTCCCTGCTTTCTCATCCTATCCGGATTAACTTCGCCTCCCGTCAAGTGTTGGAGTCAAGCATGCTGCTGGACCGCCTGCAGATCATGACTCTGATGGACTACAGACGTTTACAAGGCGATATTCTCTCTGCTTATGAGCTTAGTCTGGTCCCGGGCTTCGGAGCGGAGTCTGCAGCCATGCTCGCCCCGTTTCTCGACTTTAGCACATCGTCCGCCCCCGGGCGGTCTTCGATGGACGCGGTTTCTCATGCGGAAGCCTGTCTGCGCTACAGGTCCGACGGCCTTTCATTCAAAGGAAGCTATGACTGGAGAGGTAGCCTGACAGCCTCGGCCGGCTTCAGTACTTCGCCCACGGCCAGCCTGAGCTACCATGCCCCCGCCGGTGCGCTAAACCTTACCGCTGGTGATTTCAACGTCCGTCTCGGTCAGGGCCTCTGCGCATGGACGGGCTTTTCGATGAGTAGTCTTGGCAATGTGGCCTCGTTCAGCAAACGCTCCGGAGGAATCATCCCTGGCAGCGGATATACCCGTTCAGGGAGGCTCAGGGGTGCGGCAGTGAATTATGATACCGGACGCTGGGCTTTCACAGGGTTCCTGGCAGGGAAGTCCGGTGCCTGTCTCTCATATTACTGGAGCGCGGGTCAGGCAGGTATCAACTTTTTCTCAGGAAGGCTATCTGCCGATTCTCGTATTACCGCCGGTCGTTTCGATCTATTT
>JAFSTI010000177.1 GCA_017450585.1 Bacteroidales bacterium | reverse complement strand
CGGCACCGTCGGCGGGAACCTGCTCGAGCAGATCGCCTCGCAGCGTGACAAGCTGATGAAGGAGCACAACCTGAAACTGAACGTCGTCGGCATCGCCCGCAGCACGCGCGGCATCTTCGACCGCGACGGCATTGACCTGAGCCGCTACAAGGAGCTTCTCGCCGATGCCCAGCCCCTCAATCTCGCCAAACTCAAGGACGAGATCATCGGAATGAATATCTTTAATTCCGTGTTCGTAGACTGCACCGCCAGCGAGGATGTCGCGTCGATCTACCACGACCTGCTCGCACACAGCATCTCCGTGGTTGCTGCAAACAAAATCGCAGCCTCCTCGTCATACGAGAACTACTCCTCCCTGAAGGAACTCGCCCGCGCCCGCGGCGTGAAATACCTCTTCGAGACCAACGTCGGCGCCGGTCTGCCCATCATCAACACCATCAATGCCCTACGCGGCAGCGGCGACCGTATCCTGAAGATCGAAGCGGTGGTGAGCGGTACGCTGAATTTCATTTTCAATACCATCTCCGCCGACATTCCCTTCAGCCAGACCGTCCGCATGGCCAAGGAGCAGGGCTTCTCAGAGCCCGACCCCCGCATCGACCTCTCTGGCAAGGATGTCATCCGCAAGCTGGTCATCCTCGCCCGCGAAGCCGGCTATAAGGTCGAGCAGAGCGACGTGGAAGCGAACCTTTTCATCCCCGCCGACTTCTTCGACTGCAGCCTGGACGAGTTCTGGGCCAAGCTCCCCTCTCTGGACGCCGATTTCGAGGAGCGCCGCCGCAAGCTGGAAGCGAACCACCGTCACTGGAGGTTCGTCGCCAGTATGGAAGACGGCCGCTACAGCGTCGGCCTTCGCGAGTTCGACTCCGACCACTCCTTCTACAAGCTTGAAGGTTCGAACAATATCATTCTGCTCACCACGGAGCGCTATCACCAGCACCCTATGCTCATCCAGGGCTACGGAGCCGGTGCGAGCGTCACGGCGGCGGGCGTATTTGCCGACATTCTGAGTATAGCTAACATCTGATATGGAGCGTAAAATCAAAGTATTCGCGCCGGCTTCCATTGCCAACATGGGCTGCGGCTTCGACGTCATGGGTTTCTCCCTGGACGAGGTCGGAGACGTGCTGGAGATGAGCGCGAGCGACGGTGACGGCATCGAAATCTCGAACGAGAGCGGTGTGCCGCTGCCGGAGGGGGTTGAGGACAATGTCGTCACGCCCGTTATCCGGAAATTCCTGGCCCTGACCGGCCGGAGCGCCCATATCGGCGTGCGCATATTGCACAAGATCTACCCCGGTTCGGGCATCGGCTCCAGTTCGGCCTCCAGCGCTGCGGCCGCGTTCGGAATGAACGCCCTCTTCGGCTATCCCCTCTCCGAATACGAGCTCGTGGAATGCGCCATGGAGGGAGAGAACCTCGCCAGCGGCGGTTATCATGCTGACAATGCCGCTCCGGCCGTGATGGGCGGAATCGTGCTCATCCGCGGCTACGAGCCCCTCGACCTGATCAAACTCCCCGTCCCGGGCAACCTGTTCTGCGCTGTCATCCATCCGCGCATCGTGGTCTCCACCAAGCAGGCCCGCGCCATCCTGCCCACCGCCGTGCCCATGCATGATGCGGTAAGGCAATGGGGCAATGTGGGCGGCCTCGTGTCCGGCCTTTATTCCGGCGACATCGCGCTGGTGGGCAGGGCAATGCAGGATCTGGTCGCTGAGCCCTACCGCAAGCAGTTCATTCCCGGATTCGATGAGCTCCGGGAACACGTTCTGAAAACCGGAGCATTGTCAATGAACATAGCCGGTTCCGGACCGTCCGTCTTTGCAGTGGCCGACAGCTACGGCACGGCGGCCGCCGCTTCCGAAATAATGAAAGAACATTTTGACGCCCGCGGCATCAGCTACGAGGTATTCGCAGTGAAGGTGTCGAACATGGGCGCACGCGTTATAGAGTAATGAAGTACTATAGCACCAACGGCAAGGCCCCGGCGGCCTCTCTTCGCAAGGCTGTCATGCGCGGCCTGGCGGAGGACCGCGGGCTCTACATGCCCGAGCGCATCCCCGTACTCCCCCGGGAGTTCTTCGAGAACATCGACCGGATGAGCTTTGCGGACGCGTCCTTCGAAGTCGCCCGCGCCCTGTTCGGGGAAGACGTGCCGGAAGATGCATTGCGCCGGATAGTGAGCGGAGCCCTGAGCTTCGACACGCCCGTGGTGCCGGTAGACGGCCCCATCCATGCCCTGGAGCTCTTCCACGGCCCGACGCTCGCATTCAAGGATGTGGGCGCGCGTTTCATGGCCCGCATGCTTTCATACTTCAATGACTCTTCCGAGCCGCTGAACGTGCTGGTCGCCACCTCCGGTGATACCGGCAGCGCCGTGGCGAACGGCTTTCTCGGCGTGGAAGGCATACGCGTGTTCGTATTGTACCCAAAAGGAAAAGTCAGCCCCATCCAGGAGTGCCAGTTCACTACGCTTGGGGGCAATATCACCGCGCTGGAGGTGGATGGCGTCTTTGACGACTGCCAGGCCCTGGTAAAATCCGCCTTCATGGACGCGGAGCTCTGCGCGCACATGCGCCTGACCTCCGCGAACAGCATCAATGTCGCCCGCTTCCTCCCGCAGTCCTTCTATTACTTCCGCGCCTACGCGCAACTGAAGGCCGCCGGGCTGGTAAACGGGCCTACTGACGATCTGCCCGGTGCCGGCTCCTCCGAGCTGGTCATCTGTGTGCCGAGCGGGAATTTTGGCAATATCTGCTCCGCCCTCTTCGCGAAGCGGATGGGGCTGCCGGTGAAGCGCTTTATTGCCGCGAACAATGCCAACAGCGTCTTCTACGAGTTCCTGCGCGACGGCGCCTATCGTCCGCGTCCCTCGGTCCAGACGCTCGCCAACGCTATGGACGTCGGCGACCCCAGCAATTTCGCCCGAGTCATCGACCTGTACTCCAATTTCAGTTCCGGTGTCCGGACCGATTGCAGCTCTGGTGCCGGTTTCAGTGTCCGGACAGGTACGGCTACGACTGCTGAAGCGGCTGCGGACCCTGCTGCCTGGCAGGCTGTGCGCTCCGATATCAGCGGTGCCACCTACTCCGACGCTCAGATCGCCGAGACCATCCGCGACGTGTACGGGCGCACCGGCTACATCTGCGACCCGCACGGCGCCTGCGGCTACCGCGCCCTGCGCGACGGCCTCCGCCCCGGCGAGACCGGCGTTTTTTGCGAGACCGCCCACCCCGCCAAGTTCTACGACACCGTCACCGGCATCCTCTCGCCTGCAGCCGTGACCGGTGGCCGCAGTCTCACAAAGAACTTAGGACAATGCTCGCCTGCGGCCTCCGGTCACGGCGCTGCAGGGCTGGAGATACCGGAGCGGCTGGCGGCGTTCATGAAGGGCGAAAAACAAAGCGTGCCGATGAGCGCGTCATATTCCGAGTTTAGAGAATACTTAATGCAACAATAAAATGAAAGTAGCAATCGTAGGCGCCAGCGGCGCCGTAGGACAAGAATTCCTCCGCGTCCTCGAACAAAGAAACTTCCCCATCGACGAACTCCTCCTCTTCGGCTCCGAAAGGAGCGCCGGGCGAAAATGCAAGTTCCGCGGCCAGGACATCGAGATTAAATTGCTGCAACACAACGACGACTTCCGCGGCGTTGATATTGCCTTCACCTCTGCAGGCGCCGGCACTTCCCGCGAATTCGCCGAAGACATCACCAAATACGGAGCCGTCATGATTGACAATTCCTCCGCCTTCCGCATGGATCCCGACGTCCCGCTGGTAGTGCCCGAGTGCAACGCCGCCGACGCCCTGGTCCGGCCCCGCGGCATTATTGCCAATCCAAACTGCACCACCATCATGATGGTAGTAGTCCTTCAACCCATAGAGAAATTGTCCCACATCACCCGCGTGCACGTCGCGAGCTACCAGTCCGCCTCCGGTGCGGGCGCCCAGGCCATGGCCGAGCTCCAGCAGCAGTACCGCGAGATTGTCGAGGATAAGCCGGTCACTGTCAATAAGTTCGCGTATCAATTGGCCTACAACGTCATCCCGCAGATCGACGTATTCACGGACAACGGATACACGAAGGAGGAGATGAAGATGTTCAACGAGACGCGCAAGATTCTGCACTCCGACGTGCGTTGCTCCGCCATGTGCGTGCGCATCTCCGCGCTCCGCTCGCACTCCGAGGCAGTATGGATCGAGACCGAGAAGCCGCTGTCCGTCAAGGAAGTTCAGACCGCGCTCACCTCCGCTCCCGGTGTGGTGCTGGAAGACGACCCCGCCACTCAGAAGTACCCTATGCCGCTCTTTACCGGCGGCAAGGATCCCGTATACGTCGGCCGGGTCCGCCGCGACCTCGCCAATGATAACGGCATAACCCTCTGGCTCTCAGGCGACCAGATCCGCAAGGGAGCTGCCCTGAACGCCGTACAGATTGCCGAATATTTGATTAGTCAGAAATAATTTTCCTTTGTTTTCCGGCCGGCCGGACCGACCGTTTTAACCGAAATCATT
>JAFSTI010000176.1 GCA_017450585.1 Bacteroidales bacterium | reverse complement strand
CCTGGGTGGTAGTGCCCCTGGAGCGCCGGGAGCAGTATATGAAGGCGTTGGAGAAGGCCAGCGTAGAGGAGGAGATTGACGATTTCGTGGGCTTTGTGCTTTCTCTGATTCAAGCACCTTGCTGACTAGCTACCGGAACCTGAGCTCAAACACTTTGCAGCGCATTCTTAATCAGGTTGATGCCCCGCATTTTGAACAAAACATAGTATAAAGCGTTTAACAAAAACAGGCGCTCTCAAAAAATTCGATGGGGCAAGTGTGGGGCAAGTAAAATAAAAAACGCATCTGAGATACTTCAGATGCGTTTTTTTAGTGACTCCTACAGGACTCAAACCTGTAACCTTCTGATCCGTAGTCAGATGCTCTATTCAATTGAGCTAAGGAGCCGTGAAGTATTAGTCTTCCTTGGCGGAGAACTTCTTCTCTTTGATGCGGGCCTTCTTACCGGCGAGATCGCGGAGGTAGAAGATACGTGCGCGACGGACCTTACCGACTTTGTTCACTTCGATGCTCTCGATAAACGGGGACTCATAGGGGAAAATCCTCTCGACTCCGATACCGCCGGACACCTTACGGATAGTAAACGTACGGGTGTGAGGGGTGGAACCGCTAATCTGGATCACCGTACCTCTGAACTTCTGGAGCCGGTCCTTGTCACCTTCCTTGATCTTATAGGTCACGGTGATGGTGTCACCGGCCTTGAACTCAGGGAAATTCGCAACATTCGCGTTTGCGAATGACTCTTCAACCAATTTAATTAAATCCATATCTCAAATAGTCTTTTTATGCCGCAACATCGCCGTAACCATAAAAAACATCAAATCGCGAGAGGTTGCTTATTTTTCGGACCGCAAAGATAGATAATATTTTTAAGCCTGCAAACTTTTTACGCAAAAATAATTATGGTCTCGTCTGCCCATGCCCCTCGATGAGCCACTTATAAGTGGTAATCTCCCTAAGCCCCATCGGTCCACGCGCCCCCAGCTTCTGGGTACTGATGCCGATCTCGGCCCCCAGCCCGAACTGCGCACCGTCCGTAAACGAAGTCGGAGCGTTCACGTAAACGCAGGCCGCATCCACCTCAGCCTGGAACCTCGCAGCAGCGGCAATATCTTCAGTGACAATACTTTCGCTGTGTCCGGAGCCATAGCGGTCGATATGGGCAATAGCCTCGTCCAGAGAATCAACTATCCGCAGCGACATCTTGTAATCCATCCACTCGGTCCCGAATGCATCCTCCCCCGCCTCGGCCAGATACGGGTAGCGCCCATCCAGAGCGGCGAACGAACGCGCATCGGCGTAAATCTGCACCTTCGAAGCAGCGAGCGGCCCGACCAGTTCCGGCAGGTCCGCAAGACGGGACGAATGCACCAGCAGGCAGTCCAGTGCGTTACACACTGAAACGCGTCTAGTCTTGGCATTTAGGACAATAGCCTTGCCCACCTCCAGGTCTCCGGCCGCGTCGAAGTAGGTATTCACCACGCCGGCGCCGGTCTCAATGCACGGAACCTGGCTGTGGGTGCGCACGAAATCGATCAGCCGGCGGCCTCCGCGAGGGATGACGAGGTCCACCAGACCCACCGCAGAGAGTAGCGCGGAGGCCGCCTCGTGCGTAGCATCGAGCAGCACGGCAGCATCCGTCGGAAGCCCGAACGAAGCAAGTACTTCCCGGATAAGACCGATCGCCGCCTGGTTCGACTCGCGGGCATCGGATCCGCCCTTCAACACACATGCGCTGCCGCTTTTGAAGCAGAGCGAAAAGACGTCAAAGGTCACGTTCGGCCGCGCCTCGTAGATGACGCCGATAACCCCGAACGGCACGCTTATCTTACGGAGTTTCAGACCGTTAGGCAGGACGGAAGAGTAAAGTTCGAGTCCCAGGGGTGAGGGCAATGAAGCCACGTTCCGCATGTCGGCCGCGATGCTGGAGAGCCTCTGCTGGGTGAGCATCAGCCTGTCGTAAAGCGGGTTAGAGCGGTCCATCCGGGCCAGGTCGCAGGCATTGGCTTCCAGCAGCGCCGCGGCATCCGGCCCCTCGATGCGGTCGGCAAGAGCGCGCAGCAGCTCGCAGCGGAGCGAATCCTCCAGCGCGGCGACACGACGTGCCGCGGCCTTCGCAGCCCGGCATGACGCCACAGCAGCAGCGGCGGCAGAGACCTGTGAGTTGGAATAATTGTCCATTGTCAAAAAAGTCAAAATGTTTTGCCGGGAGCGGCGCTTTATTTGCCGGCGGCGACGAATTCGGTGTGGATGGTCTCGTCCGGGCGGTCGAGGAGGTCGGCGAGGATATTGTCACGACGGCCGCAGGCTACCAGTACGGGGATACCGGCCTGGGCCGCGGACATCGCCGAGGCGCACTTTCCGGCCATTCCGCCGCGGCCGACGGAACTCTTCTCGCTGCCGATATAGCGGCTGAGGTCCTCTCCGGGCTGTACGCGCCGGATGACAGCCGCGCCGGGAGCGGACGGATCGCCATCGTAAACGCCGTCCACATTGGACAGAATAATCAGGGCATCCGCGCCCATCAGCTGCGCCACCAGGGCCGAAAGCTCGTCATTGTCAGTAAACATCAGCTCCGTGATGCAGACCGTATCGTTTTCATTGACAATAGGAATGACGCCGTTGCGGAGCATCACTTCCATGCAGGTCTGCTGGTTCTGGCGCTCGCGGGCGTTGGAGAAGTTCTCCTTCATCGTCAGGACCTGGCCAATGCTATAGCCATGATCCCGGAACAGGCTGAAATAGAGGTTGATAAGGCGGACCTGCCCCATCGCGGAGTACAGCTGCCGGCTCTCAACCTCGTCCGCGACCTCGGCCACTTTCAGAAGCCGCCGGCCGCATGCCACGGCGCCGCTGGATACCAGGATGACCTGGTGACCGCGCTCCCTCAGTTCCACGATCTGGTCCACCAGGGACGAAATCATGGTGATGTCGGGATAACCGTCCGGGCGGGTGAGCACACTGCTGCCCACTTTTACAACTAGTCTGGACATATTTGATTTACCAATTGTTAGCTTTCAGTCCGGCCTCCACGGCGGCGTCGAATCCGGCCTCCTCCATTGCGGCCACACCCCTCTCGGTCATTCCGCCGGGAGTCGCCACCTTCCGAAGATCTGCCTCCGGGTCGCAGGATCCGCGCATCAGAAGGTCAGAAGTCCCGAGCACAGTCTGAGCCACGATGCGGGCCGACTCCTCCGGAGTGAAGCCCATCTGCTCCCCCACTTTTGCTGCCGAGGCGATATATTTAAGCGCGTAGCCGGCCCCGCAGGATGCAAGCGAGATCCCCGCTCCCAGACGCTCGTACGGCACGCACACCGTAGTTCCCACCGAATCAAAAAGCCCCTTCAGGGCCTCCAGGGCCTCCGGTCCGGCGCTGATATCCGACAGGAAAGTCACCCCGCGACCGATCTCCACGGCGGTATTCGGAATGGCATACAGCAGCCGAGGAGCGGCCTCGAGCTCCGCGGGCCCGACCTGGGCGGCGAGGCAGACCAGGACCTGGCGGCGGAAGTCGATCGCATCTCGGATGGAGGCGAGGGCTTCGGGCACCTGGGCCGTCTTGACCGCCAGAAACACGAAATCCGCGCCCCGGACGGCGGCGGCATTGTCAGTAGAGGTACGCACCTGCGTTCCACGGAATCGCTCGAGCGTAGCGGCACTGCGCGCAGTAACCGTCACCTGCGCACTGCCCGCCGAAGCGAAGCCGAGCGCACAGGCACCGCCGATGTGGCCCCCGCCTATGATGGTCACTACCATATCTGTTTTTCTTTTTCGAACAATGCGCGGTCGTCGCGGTTGGGATCCGGTTCGAAGGAGGAACTGGAACGCATCGCCTCCAGGGCGTCACGCTCCGAGCGGCTGAGCTTGCGCGGAATCCAGACCAATATCTTCACGAACAGGTCGCCGCGGCCGTAACTATTGATAGAAGGCAATCCCTTCCCGCGCAGGCGGAAGGTCGTTCCGGACTGCGTACCCGGGTCGCAATGCAATTTCGTCTTGCCCTCCAGGGTCGGCACCTCCACATCGCAGCCGAGCATGGCGTCCGTCACGCTGATCAGCTGCGTGAAGAAGAGATTGCCACCGTCCCGGCGCAGCTGCGGATGCTCCACCTGCTCGATTACGACCAGCAGGTCTCCGTTCACGCCGCCGTGCGGTGCGCTGTGGCCTTCGCCCCTGACAGTCAGCTGCATACCGGCTTCCACGCCCGCGGGGATCTTCACCCGGACAAGCTCGCGCTTACGCACGAGACCCGTTCCGGAACAGGTATGGCAGGGGTTCGTGACAATCTTGCCCTCTCCCCCGCACTGCGGGCAGGTCGAGTATGACATTGCCCTGCCGAAGAGCGTATTGGTCATGTGCTGAACCTGTCCTGTACCTTTGCAGGTCGGGCAGGTGCGGATGTCGGAAGAATTGCGCGCACCCTTGCCCTGGCAATCCGGGCACGGGCGGCTGCGCTCGAGCGAAACCTCTTTCTCACAGCCGTTTAGCACTTCTTCTAATGTCAATTTCACCTTGGTGCGGATGTCCCGCCCGCGGAGGACTCTCTGCTGCTGCGAGCTGCCGCCGCGGCCGAAACCGCCGAAGCCGCCGAAGCCGCTGAAACTTCCGAAACCGCCTCCGAAGAGGTCGTT
>JAFSTI010000175.1 GCA_017450585.1 Bacteroidales bacterium | reverse complement strand
ATTCCAGAAACTGCCCCAGGCCAGATACTTCTTCCTGTCGAATTCAAAATAGAAAGGATCTATCACATGCTGCGTACCATAGGTTTTCGGCTCAATCAGCATTCCCAGATCCGTGTACGGTCCTTCAACCTTGCCGGAGACGGCCCGCCCGATGCCGTTGTAGCCATTGCCTGCGTCATCCTTGCCCGCGAGACTGTAGAACAGCACATATTTGCCGTTGATATAGTTGATATCCGGTGCCCAGAGCCCCGCCTTCGAACCATCAGGTTTCTTGTTCCAGGCAGGGCGGCCGGCGTTTGTAAACGCATCGCTGATGACGGTCCAATGCACCAGATCCTTGGATTTCATCATGCGGACATTGTTCCCGGTCGCGAACAGATAGAACCAGCCGTCCACGCGGATGACCGAAGGGTCCGGGACCATATTGGCCTGATACACCGGATTCGTGTAATTGACAGGCACATAACCCACCGGAACGCCGGTCGGTGCGGGCTGGATGCCGCAGCCGTCGTTCCAAAGCCGGTAGGCCGTCATTTCAGGCGTTTCCTCTTCCGGTTTCGGATCGTCCTGCCCCGGCAGCCAGGTACCCTGCCCTTCGCCGCCGTTATTGAGATTAAGCCCGGAACCTTCAGTGCCGTCACCTCCGCAGGCGACGGTAAAGCCCAGTGGCAGTGCGACCAGCAGTGCCGCCAGAATGTGCGTTGTCTTCATTTTATTTGGCAATAATATTTCGTTCCCCGATCCTTCGCGCCGGTACGCCGCCGACCACAGTGTACGGCGGAACGTCATGCGTGACGACCGCCCCGGACGCGACCACCGCCCCTTCTCCGACGGTGATTCCGGGCAATATAATTGCCCTGCTGCAGATCCAGGCCCTGTCGCCGATAGTGACCGGTGCACCCTTCCCTGCGAAGTTCGGAGAGTTGTAGTCGTGGCTCTGGGTCCAGATGACGGCCTCGTACGAAACAGTAACTCCGCTCCCGATAGTCAGGCCGCACCTGCCGTCCAGCAGCACGCCCGGACCGATATTGACATTATCCCCCAGGCGGATCCCCTTCGGCGCGCGGATGTGATAGCGCTCATAAAAATGCACGCCCCGTCCCATCTTCACCCCCGCGGCCTTGGCGCACAAGCGCCTCAGACCCTTCGAAGGCAGGTGAGAGGCCAAGCTGTTAAGGAACCACCACGAAAACTGTGCACGTACAGAACCCATAGTATGCAAATGTACTAAATAATACTAACTATCCAAATTACTTGGCTGTCAGGTCGGCCGAATGTTGTATCTTTGCAGAGTATATTATAGACATGAAAAAAACAGTATTTTTAATTTCACTGCTCGCCGTATGCCTCGTCTCCTGCCAGAAGCAGGGTCCTGCGGCGTTAAAAGGCTCATATTCCTTCAAGACCGGAGGAAGTCTCGATGTATCGGGCCGGTATTACGAGATAGTGGATGACACCGTCAGGATCGACACTACAGTAAGATACATAGATCTGGGCGTCATATCGATCCCCGATACCAGTTACACATATGTCACCCGCCCTGACACGCTCAGCAGCCGGGATACTACCATTGTACTTAGTCTTATCCCTGAAAGCGGACAGATGCGCATAGTCAGCAGTGGCTCTGAGATGAAACTGGCCATGAATATCACCGGCGGCGATCCCGTGGTCTTTGATGCGACTGCGAAGGGGTCGGAGATCCTCCTCTCCCCGACACGCAGGGCAGTCAAAGTCCGGGGCCACAGGAAGATAGATTTTATCGTTACATGCGACATGACGGTCAGCGGAAGGGGGAAGCGATACGACAATACCATCCTATTTAATTTTGACTACAGCGGAAAATACGTTTTCGACGGCATCGATGGAAGCGTGTCTGAATCCCGCGTGGACTGCATCGCCACGGAAAATGAATAGAACCGTTATTTTACTTATCTGCACCCTGTGCGTGACCGGATGCCACCATGTGCCCTCCCTTCTCAAGGAAAAACCTAAGGGCGATCCGGTCACGGTCCGAGTGATAGAGGCCGTCCCTTCGGGAAGGTCGGGGGCCTCCAGCTATGTGGGGAAGGCAGAAGCCTCCCGCATCATCCTCATTTCCGCCGGTAATCCTGGAACGCTGGCAGAACTTCCGGTGAAGGCCGGACAGAATGTTCGCAAAGACCAGTTGGTGGCGAGGATTGAATCCCAGCCCATCAGGAGTGCACATGATGCGGCCTGCTCACAGCTCGTTCAGGCAGAAGATGCGTGGGAGAGAATAAAAAAGGCGCATGGCTCCGGATCGGTTACGGAAGTTCAATATATGGAAATCAAAGCCAAGGTGGAGCAGGCCCGCGCCATGGAACTTTCTACACGCAAAGCCCTGTGGCACTGCACCCTGCGCGCGCCTTTCGATGGTGTCGTAGAAGAAGTTTTTACGACGCGGGGAGTAGAGGTTGAACTGGCGGCACCCCTGATGCGGATAGTCGATCTGTCATCCGTGGAAATCCATTTCCCTCTGCCTGAAAACGAATTCCTCAAGCATAAGACCGGAGACGGCGCCACTGTCGAAGTCCCTGCACTGGGTCGCATCCTGGAGGGGACCCTTACAGGAAAAGGTGTTCTCGCTTCCTCCCTTTCCCATAGTTACGACTGTGTCGTCAGCCTTAAGGGAAATACACAGGATATTATGCCCGGAATGATATGCAAGGTATATCTGGAGATTGAAGGAGACGAGAGTATCGTTATCCCTGCCTCTGCGGTCAGGACAGATTCCCGGGGACGTTTTGTGTGGATTGTCTCTGACGGTACCGTGGATAAGAAATATATCACGGTCGCAGGTTACAGCAAGGACGGGATCATTGCATCCGAAGGACTGCAGACGGGTGACATGGTAATAGTCGAAGGAAGCCGGAAAGTCTCCACCGGGATGAAAGTAATCGCTTTACAGTAATGGAATTCAAAGACCTTACCAAGCTTAAGGACATCAACGCCAGAGGTATCGGCGCCTGGGTGAAATGGGCTGTACGCGAAAAGGTAACGGTCTATCTGCTCGTGCTTTCCATGATTGCAATCGGGGGTTTGGGCCTGTCCAGGATGAACAAAGATGAGTTCCCTACATTTGAACTCAAACAGGGGCTGATCGCAGGCATATATCCGGGGGCTACGGCAGAAGAAATTGAAGACCAGCTTGCAAAGCCGCTCGAAGAGTTCCTGTTCACCTATAGGGAAGTCAAACGGAGCGGCACACGCTCCATTTGCCGTAACGGTGTGTGCTATTTATATGTGGACCTGAACGATAATGTACCGCAGTCCAAAAAAGACGAGGTGTGGTCCAAGATAAAGCTCGGGCTCCAGGCCCGGAAAATGACACTTCCCGCCGGGGTGCTGGCCATTGCCGTGCTCGATGACTTCAGCAATACCAGCTCCATGCTCATTGCCATTGAATCCCCGGACAAGAGCTACTACGAGTTGCAGGAATATGCGGAGGACCTGTGCGATCGCCTGCACGGCCTTCCGGATCTCGCGAAGGCGGAAATCCTGGGACGGCAGGATGAAGAGATCGCGATTTTCCTGGACCGGGAAAAGCTGTCGGCATACGGACTGGATCCCTTGAAGATACTGCTTGACTATCGCAGTTCCTCCATATCTGTCCCGGCCGGCAACTTCAGCACTTCCTACACCGATGCCCCCATCCAGATACCTACTCCGGTGGGAAGTGAACATGAGGTCTCGGAGCGTATCGTATATTCCGATCCCACCGGGAGTGTCGTGCGGCTAAAGGATATCGCCAGTATCGAAAGACGCTGCAAGACTCCGACCCAGGCCGTCTCTCACAACGGGCATTCCTGCCTGATAGTCAATATCGAAATGCGTCCGGACAATAATATCGTAGCCTTCGGGCGCGAGGTGGATGCATTGATCGATAACTTTTCGCAAGGTCTCCCTGATAGCGTGACCCTCACACCTGTGACTAATCAGCCCAAGGTGGTCGGCACCAGCGTATGGTCTTTCCTCCGGGATCTGCTGATCGCCATGCTCGTGGTGATCCTGGTGATGCTGATGCTCTTTCCCATGCGCTCGGCGCTGATAGCGAGCAGCGGTGTTCCGGTTTGTACGGCAGTCGCCATCGCGGTGATGTATATTACCAGGATGCCATTGAATACTGTTACGCTGGCATCCCTGATAGTCTGTCTGGGTATGATAGTGGATGACTCTATCATCACCATGGATGGATACATGAATCAGATATCAAAAGGACGCTTCGGTGTGGATGCCGCGGCATCCAGTGCCAGGGAACTGTTCATGCCGACCTTCGTAGCCACGCTCGCCATCTGCCTGATGTTCTTCCCCATAGAATTTATCATCACCGGTTATCTCGGGGACTTTGTAGCTTTATTCCCCTGGGTTATACTGATAGCCCTGATGACATCTCTCCTATACGCCGTAACCGTGGTACCCTCTCTGGAAGTTCGTTTTATCCTTCCGGAAGGACCTGAGCGCCGAAAGAACTTCATCGGCCGCGGCCAGGATGCTTTTTTCGCGTTTCTACAGAGAATCTATGAATTCTTTCTGGAGAAGTGTTTCCGTGTCCCGTGGCTTACTATCGGGGCAGGGGCCCTAGCCGTGGCAATGGGAATCTTCATGTTCTCGCGTCTTAACATACAGATGATGCCCATGGCGGCCCGCGACTTCTTTGTGGTGGAAATGTATCTGGAGCCGGGCAATGGCATCGAGCGTACGCGTGAACTTGCCGACTCCCTGCAGGCCTTGCTCCTTAAGGATGAACGGGTCAGGTCGGTGACGACCTTCGCCGGTACCGGCGCACCACGCTTCGCCGCGACATATACGCCTATATTGCCATCCCCCCAGCGCGCGCAGATTATTGTAAACACCCGGTCGAGCAGGGCTACGGAGACCCTGCTGCGCGACTGCGAAACCCACTATGAACATATCTTCCCGCAGGCGCTGTTGCGTTTCAAGCAGATGGATTACCAGGCTGTCGAGGCTCCGATAGCGGTCAAGCTTAAAGGCGGGGACCGCGAACTTCTATCAGGCTATGCCCTGAAAATCAGGAATTACCTGGCGTCACTGGAAGGGGAGACCAAATGGGTGCACAGCGACTGTGATGATATCCAGCCCACGGTCCAGATCGTTCTCGACCAGGATGAGGCTGCCCGCATCGGGGTGACCAAAGGCGTGCTGTCCCTTTCTCTTGCCGGGACCTTCAATGGCGAGACCGTCGCCACCATTTGGGAAGGCTCCCGTGAGATTCCAGTCAATATCTATAGTGATGGAGTCGGACCGGACATGTCTTACGAGACTATCGGCGACCAATTGGTGATGACCTCCATGCCGGGGGTGAGTGTGCCGTTGCGCCAGGTGGCTTCAGTAGAGCCCGGCTGGTCTGCCGCGGAACTTGTACGGGACAATGGCAGCAAGATGATAGGCGTGTATTGTGACTTAACCTCTGGCACCAGCCAGCCCGTAGTGGAGAAAAAGCTTCTTCGCTATATGAAAGAAGAAATCGAGCCGGACTTGCCTGATGACATTACGGTGGAATATGCGGGCTTGTCCAGCATGAACAAGGCCGTAGTCCCCGAAATAGGCTGGTCTTTTTTCGCGGCATGCATGGTCCTGTTCATCTTCCTGATGATACACTTTAAAAAAGTGAGCCTCGCCGTGCTGACCATGGTCCTGAGTCTGCTATGCCTCTTCGGCGCATCCTTCGGACTGTGGCTGTTCGGCCTGGACTTCAGCATAACCGCCGTCCTCGGACTTATCTCACTTGTGGGAATCATAGTGCGAAACGGCATCCTCATGTTCGAGTATGCGGAAGATGCCAGATTCAACGGGGGAGAAGATGTGAAGACAGCCTCTTTCCATGCCGGCCAGCGCCGTATGCGCCCTATTTTCCTTACCTCCTGCACGACCGCCCTCGGAGTGTTGCCCATGATTATCAGCGGTGACCTGCTATGGAAACCTATGGGTGTGACCATCTGTTTCGGAACGTTGCTTAGCATCTTCCTCATAACCCTGATAATGCCGGTCGCTTACTGGCAAATGTTCAAAAAATCAGACGCGAGATGAAAGGCCGGCTTGTAATGATACTCTCTCTGCTGCCTGTGGTCCTGACGGCCCAATCCCGCAGCGTAACGTTGGAGGACTGCCTGCAGAGCGCCGCCGAGAAGAATGCCTATGTCCGGAATGCCGGTCTGGATGTGCTCTCAATGGGAGAGATGCGCACCGAGGCCCGCTGGTCTTACCTCCCCAGCGTGAACGCAAGTGCCATTGGCTACCGTGCACTGGACCCGATGCTGAAGATAACACTCGGAGACATCCTCGGTGGAAGTGATTATGCCCACCAATTGAATTATGACCTGAGTTCCGCCGCTTACGAGCATGGGATCAAGCCGTATTATGAGTCCCTGCTGTATGGTTATACCGTCGGCATTACTGCCATCCAGCCGCTGTATATGGGCGGCCGGATCCGCAACGCCAACAGGCTGGCCTCCCTGGGGGTGGACTCGGCCGGGATCAAAGAGTCCGTCATCGTAAGGGAGATAAGGGACTCAGTGGAAAATAAGTATTGGAGAGTGGTGGCCCTGCAGGAGAAACTTAAGACTCTGGATTCGACCGGCGACTTCCTTGATTCGCTGGTGAAGACTGCAAACGGCGCGGCTCAGGCCGGGCTGATATTGGACTCCGACCTGCTGCAGCTACGCCTGAAATGCAGTGAGCTGGAATCCGGGAGGCTGAAGCTGCGGGGCGCGGTGAAACTCGCTAAAGCTGATTTGTTCAATACCGCCGGGATCGAATATACCTATCTCGAACTTGGCGATATCGTCCTGAGCGACCTGCCGTCCGGACTGCCGGCGCCTGAGGATATCATACGCGCGGAGGAATCCGCTGCGGAATTCGATGAATCCAGACTCCTGACGATGCAGGTGGAGGCGCAGCAGTTGCGCAAACGTATGGCCGTGGGTGAGTATCTGCCCCAGCTTGCCCTCGGGGCAGGATATGGTATGGGAGACCTGATGGGCCGCGGCGAAATGAAAGGCAATGCGATGGCGTTCGTAACATTGACAATACCCCTCACTGATTTGGGCAAGGCTGCGGCGCGTTCACGCCGTTTTGATTATGAAATCCAGAAAGCGCGTAACGAAAAGACTTTTCTGGACGCCCAGCTCCGGCTCCAAATGGCTATGTACAGGCTTGCGGTAGAGACGTCATGGGAAGACATCATGGTTGCAGAAAAAGCCGTGGGAGTGGCCGAAGAAGCGGTAGAGAGGGCTATCGCTGATTTTGATGCCGGAATGACCGGCTGTACCGATGTCATGCAATGCCGCCTGTCCCTCCAGCAGGCTATGGAGAAGCTGACGGACAGCCGGATGGCATACAGGAAAGCGGCAAGTGCATACCTGCACCGCTGCGGCAAGACCCTTTGATTTACAGCGGGGCTTGTCTTGCTATGATTTTCGCGGATAAATCCTAAATTTGTACCTGTGAGTAACGCTGCCCGGGCCAGAAACATCGCAAAAAACACGGTGATGCTGTACGTCAGGATGATCTTCCTGATGCTGATCGGGCTGTACACTTCCCGGGTGGTCCTATCTGCCCTCGGTATCAGCGACTATGGCATCTACAATGCTGTGGGCGGTTTTGTGGCCATGTTCGCGGTCATCTCCGGCGCTCTCTCCGGCGCCATCTCCCGCTTTCTGACCTTCGAACTGGGAAGCGGCGCCGACGAGACCAGGCTGAAGGCCATATTTTCCTCCTCGCAGGCCATCCAGCTCATCATCGCCGCCGTCATCACGGCGCTCGCGCTGCTGCTGGGGCCCTGGTTCATGGCGCACAAGATGTCCATCCCGCCCGAGCGGCTGGAAGCTGCGCGCATTGTCCTCTACATGAGCATATTGACCTTCGATATTAATCTTATCAGCGTGCCCTGGAACGCGGCCATCATCGCCCGTGAAAAGATGAAAGCATTCGCTTGGATAGGCATCTTCGAAGGGATTGCCAAACTCGGCGTGGCCCTGCTGCTCGCCCGCGCCGGCTCCGACCGGCTGGTCCTGTACGCGGTGCTGATGTGCGCGGTCGCCCTCACTGTGCGGCTCGTGTACGGGGTTTATTGCCGCAAAAACTTCCCCGAATGCGCAGCCGGCCCGCGCTGGAACGGCCCCCTCACCCGAAAGATGTTCACCTTCGCGGGCTGGAACTTCATCGGCGTGTCATCCGGAGTGCTGCGCGATCACGGCGGCAATATATTGCTCAATATGTTCTTCGGCCCTGCGGTCAATGCGGCCCGCGGCCTGGCTGTGATCGTCAGCGGTGCGGTCGGCGGGTTCGTGAACAATTTCATGACCGCCCTGAACCCGCAGATCACCAAGTCCTACGCGGCGGGGGAGAGGGACTACCTGATGACGCTGCTGTTCAAGGGTTCGAAGTTCTCGTTCTATCTGCTTCTGCTGCTGGGACTTCCGGTCCTGATGAACACCCCGTTCCTGATGGATGTGTGGCAGAAGACAGTGCCGATGCACACCGTTCTGTTCGTGCAGCTGATGCTGCTGTTCGTGATGAGCGAAAGCCTCTCCAACCCGCTGGTGACCGTGTCCCTGGCGACCGGCGATATCAAGCGTTATCAATTGACAATAGGAGGAATACAGCTGCTGAATCTGCCGGTCTCGTACGTGCTGCTGAAGTTCTTCGACGCGCCGGTGTGGACCGTGCCCGCCGTGGCGCTGGTCATCTCGCAACTGGCCTTCTTCGCCCGCCTGATCCTTCTGCGCGGGATGGTGGGCCTGGACGCGCGTCTTTTTTTAAGGAAAGTTTATGCCAATGTCCTGGTGGTGAGCGCGGTGAGCGCCTGTCTCCCGCTCCTGGTCCAGCACCTCCTCCCTCCGGGCTGGGCCGGCTGCCTGCTCAGCTGTGCCATCTGCGTGCTCTGGAGCGGAGCGGTGATCTTCCTGCTGGGCTTCAATGCCCACGAAAAATCGTTGGTTCTGGATAAGATCCGTCGTCGCAAATGATTGATGTCCATGACATAGAGAGATGCGTCGGCTGCGGCGCCTGCGTGGATGCCTGTCCGCATGGGGCTTTGGCAATGGTTTCGGACACGGAGGGCTTCCTCCGTCCGCAGGTCAATACCTCCCTGTGCGTGGGCTGCGGCCTGTGCGAAACTGTCTGCCAGATTGGGCGCTTCGGCTCCGGCCAGCCCGCTGCTGCCTCGTCCTCTGAAACTGCTCCCGGCGAGCCCGCCGGTGCGATGTACGGAGCGGTCGCGCTGGAGCAAAACGTGACGGCCCGCTCCTCCTCCGGCGGCGTGTTCTACCTGCTCGCATCTGAAGTTATCCGACACGGCGGAGTGGTATATGGCGCCGCGTACGGAGACCCTGCGGCGGAAGCTGCACCGGACAGCCTGGAGGTCCGGCACATACGCATTGACAATATTTCTGCCCTCGCCGCCCTTCAGGGCTCCAAATATATCCAGAGCCGGACTGCCGGCATTTTCACTCAGGTCCGCGATGACCTCGCCGCCGGCCGCCGGGTACTCTTCTCCGGCACCCCCTGCCAGGTCGCAGCCTTGAAACTCTTCCTCGGCGACGCCTGGCCCGGCCTGCTGACCGTGGACTTCATCTGCCACGGAGTGCCGAGCCCGGGCCTCTGGCGGGAGTATCTAGCCTTCGTGAAAAAAGAAACTGGCCGTGATGTCTTTTGGGTCACTTTGCGGGATAAGCGAAAAGTCACTGACCGCTTCCATTCCTGCCTGAAGCTTACAGACAGAAAGCCACCCTACAGGTCGACAGAGATTTACGACAGGGCTATTGCCAATCTTTGGATAAAAGTATTCCTTTCCAATATGGCCATGCGCCCTTCGTGCCACAACTGCGCCTTTGCTTCCCTGCAGCGGGTATCGGATATTACCCTCGCGGATTTCTGGGGCGGAGAGAAAACTCACAAGGCTTTGTTCGACCTGGGCCGCGGTGTTTCGCTGGTGATGTGCGGAACCCCTCGCGGAGAAGAAGCTATAAAATCGATACTGCCACAGACTGTCTGGGAGAAAGCCGCCGAAGAAGATATCCGGCAGCCCAGATTGCATTCCCCGGCCGCGGCCTCCCCGCGCCGTGACGCATTCTGGGCGGATAAGGCACGCTACGGCTTCGGACGGAAACTGGCCGGCAAATACCTGGACTACGGTTTTTGGCAGATAATCCGCCGCCGTCTCCGGGCTGCCTTCGGCGCGGGCCGTAAAAAGGCGGTAAACGTTTAAAAGTTTCCAGATAAACGTTTAAGAGATATGAAAATCGGCATTCTGACATACTTCAACGTTCCGAACTTCGGCGCCCAGCTGCAGGCAGCCTCCACTGTGGGATTCCTGCGCCGGCTGGGACACGAACCGATATTGCTGGACTGGCTTCCGGATGATTTGGAAGCGATGTATGCCGCCCGCGTCAGCGAGGAGCAGCGCGCCCTGTTCTCGGCCTTCGTCCGGGACTATCTGCCCGTCTCCCGCCGCTGCCGCACCGAAGAAGAACTCATTGCGGAAATCCGCGCACAAGGCATCGAAGCCGTGATCGAAGGCAGTGACGCGCTATTCAAATATGTCCCCCGCAGCAAGCGCACATATCTGTCCCTGCGCCGCCGCGGCATTGTCCGCCGGCCGGTACTCTCGGTCGAAGACCTCCCCGGCAACGCCTTCTGGGGCGCCTGGAATCGCTCCGTCGCTCAGCCTGCCCAGCCGCTGCGCCTGCCCCTCGCCGCTTACTCCGTCTCCTCGCAGAACATGCCCTGGCGCTCATTGCGCCCCGGAGAACGCCGTGCTCTGCGGGACGCCATCCAGAGATTCGACAGCATCAGCGTGCGCGATGCCTGGACGCAGGAATTCGTGCGCCGCATCGGAGGGCGTGAGGCCGCCGTGACTCCCGACCCCGTATTCGGGTTCAACCAGAACGCGCGCCTGCCATTGCCCTCAAAAGAAGAATTGCTTCAGCGCTACGGCCTGCCGTCTGACTACGTGCTGATCAGTTTCCGGAAGTCAATTGTCTCGCGTGATTATGTGCAGAACCTGGCCTCCCGCCTGCGCGGACGCGGCCTCACACCGGTCGCATTCCCGATGCCGGAGGGCCTGCAGGACTTCGGGCTCAGCGTCCGCGTGGAGGGCCCGCTTCCGACGCTTGACTGGTACGCGCTGATCAAATATTCGCGCGGCTACATCGGCGAGCGCATGCACCCCATAATCGTCTGCCTGCATAACTCCGTGCCATTTTTCAGCTTCGACGAGTACGGTCCCGCCCGCGAGAGCAAGACCTTCGACATTCTCTCCCGCGCCGGTTTTCAGGACAATTGGTGCAGCTACCAGTTCGCCCTGCCGCCTACCGCGACGGTAATCGGGCGCCTCACCGGCTTCGACTTTTTCGCCTGCACCAAAGTCGCCGACCTGCTTTGGAAAGAATACAAATACAGTTTCTCGCAGACTGTGGAGCGCCTGATGGAGCCTCGGCCGCTGAGGGTGGTGTACTATAGCAGCATGCCGTTTATGGACTGCGACTTCCCGCTCGTGCGCGAATACCAGCGGGCTGGGACAGACGTTCATTATTACATACCGCTACTGCCCGGCAAGGGTGCCGGTCCGCTCTTCCGGATCGGGAGGGAAGACTCTCGCAGCGCGATATTGCCCTGCACCGACTATCCGGAATTCCAGCCCTTCGCCCGGTACATGGACCTGTCGCAGACTCGTATTGTCAATAGGCGGCACCGCGGCGCGCACCCTGCCAATCTGCTGCTGTACCTGCGCCTGCTGCGGGAATGGCGGCGGCTGAAACCGGACGTCGTGCACATCACCTACCCGCCCTCCGGCCCAGAAATATTGCTCTACCTGATGCGAAAACGTCTCACCCTGACCGTACACGACCCGTTCTCCCACTCCGGCGAACACTGGTCCGCCAAGGAACGGCAGCGCCGCATCGCCTTCCGCCTCATCCGCAACCTGATCCTACTCAACGAATCCCAGCGGGACGATTTCGTGCGGGAGTACCGCATCCGCTCGCGCATT
>JAFSTI010000012.1 GCA_017450585.1 Bacteroidales bacterium | reverse complement strand
TTCTGCCTGCGTCCGCAGAGCGATGAAAAGGAGTGATTATGAAGTATTCGGATTTTGATATTACCACGGCGAAATGGGGGGATGTGAGTGCGAAGTCTGCCTATGATATAGCCATTTTGCCCTGGGGCTCGACTGAGCCGCATAACCGGCATCTGCCTTATTGTACCGATATGCTGGCGTCTCAGGCGATTGCTTTCGAGGCGGCGGAAGCAGCTTCCAGGATGGGTGTTTCGGTAATGGTTTTGCCGGGAATCCCTCTGGGTTCACAGAATCCCGGACAGACATCTCTACCTTTCTGCCTGCACGCGCGCCAGGCTACTATGGGGGCGATTCTGCGGGACGTGGTGGATTCGCTGGAGCGCTCCGGGATACGGAAGCTGCTGATTATTAACGGGCACGGCGGTAATATCTTCAAAGGTTTTATCCGGGACCTGGCTATCGATAAGCCGGATTTTATGGTGCTTTGCAGCGAGTGGTACAGCTTTATCCCGCGGCGGGAGTACTTCGGGGCCGAGATCGACGACCACGCCGGCGAGCAGGAGACTTCGGTGATGCTGCATTATTATCCCGAACTGGTGAAGATGTCGCTCGCCGGGCCGGGGAAATCCCGCGGCTTCAATATCGAGAGTCTGAATAAGAAGGTCGCCTGGGTGCCGCGCGACTGGTCCAAGGTGACCGTGGATACCGGCATAGGCGATCCGTCGGGCGCCACTGCCGAAAAGGGCGCCGCCTACGCTGCGGCTGTGGTCGCCGCTTATGTTCGGCTTTTGAAGGAGTTGGTATGAGGCATTTTTCACTCCCCGCGGATGGAGGCTTGCGACTGGATAATGTGCCGCAGGATATCCTGCACGCGGATGACAGGATTTATACCGATGTATATGAAACGTCTTCAGAGGCCAGTTCGGTGGTGGCGCAGAAGGTCGTTGATGCTATTAATGAGTTTGTCTCCAAGGGAGAGAAGCGGCTGTTCAAACTGGGCTTGACCACCGGCTCCACTCCGGTCACTCTTTACGGGGAGCTTCGGGAGCGCTGCCGCAGGGGGGAGGTCTCCTTCCGTGGTGTGGAGATATTCTCGATTGACGAGTATTACCCTATTGCCGGAGACTCTCCCCAGAGCCGCAATGTGCGGCTGCACACAGAGTTGCTGGATCACATCGACGTGCTCCCCGGAAACGTTCACATTCCTGACGGGACAGTCCCGCGGGAGGAACTGCATGACTATTGTTCCGCATTCGACCGTAAGGCACGGGAGATGGACTTGCTGGTCATAGGCATCGGCGAGCAGGGACAGATAGGGTTCAATGAAGCCGGCAGCGGGGAGCAGACCCGCACGCGCAGTGTGCTATTGTCCTACATATCCCGTAAACGTCAGGCGCGCAATTTCAATGGGGAACTGTCCAGTACCCCTAAAATGGCATTGACCATCGGTGTGCGCACCATGCTCAGCGCCCGCAAGGTGTTCCTGATGGCATGGGGCGAGCCGAAGGCTGAGGTGGTCAGGCGCATCGTGGAGGGGGCGGATGTGGATGCCTCCTGTCCGGCGAGTTATTTCCAGCATCATTCGAACGTACGGATGTTCGTGGACAGGGGCGCGGCCAAAGATCTTACACGGGAAGTGGCCCCGTGGGTCCTGGGTCCTTGCGAGTGGACGCCGAAGTTCCGCCGCAAGGCCGTAGTATGGCTCTGCCAGAAGGTTGGCAAGCCGATTTTGAAACTGACGCAGCAGGACTATCTGGAGAATTCGCTCGAGGAACTGGTCGAACAATGCGGTCCGTTCGATAAGGTCAATATTGACACATTCAACGATTTGCAGCATGCTATTACCGGCTGGCCCGGAGGGAAGCCGAATGCGGATGATTCGACAAGGCCCGTTAAATCGAAACCGTTTCCGAAGACCGTGCTGGTGCTCTCCCCGCATCCTGATGATGACGTAATCTCGATGGGAGGCA
>JAFSTI010000174.1 GCA_017450585.1 Bacteroidales bacterium | reverse complement strand
TAAATCAAATTTTTATCGCTTTTTCGGAGGCGCTGATAGGGGCGGTTTTTCAATCGTTCTCAATAGCATGTCATGGCCTCAAATGGCCGCATAGACGAACCTCCAAAATGAAGCAGGTTATTTTTTAACAATTACTTAATACTGCGTTCCAGAATACCCTTCCCGCACTCCAGGAGATGATAGGTATGTACGAAAGGGGAGAACTGAACGAAGACCAGGCGAAATGGTTCAAACCGAACCGCCCCGAGGAAGAGTTCTACGATCTGGAAAACGATCCTTACGAGCTTCACAATCTGGCCTCTGAGATGAAAGACTCTCCCCAGATGAAGAAGCTTCGCCGCGAGTATGACAAATGGATAAAGAAGTATAATAAGGCCTGGTTCATCCCCGAGATTGATTCTTATAACAGCTTCTGCCCCGGCGGAGTAAAACAGGTCACGGCCGTACCTACCTTCTCTGTGAAAAACGGTCTCGTGAGCCTCAAGTGCGAGACCGCCGGATCTTCGATAGCATACCGCGTATTCCGCTCCGGAGGAAGAAAAGGCCGCTGGCTTCTGTATACCGGTCCATTCGCTATCCCCGATGGCCAGGTGGCCGAGGCTGTGGGAGTGCGGATCGGCTTTGCTGACAGCGAACCTTTACTAGTCGAACTAGTCCTCGACTAGTTCGACTAGTCCCTTTTTTAGTATCTTTGCAGTTCGGTATGTTGACTGAACTGTTAAAGTGTTTCGCGATCGGCTTGTGCGCATCGGCTCCGGTAGGGCCGGTGGCGGTGCAGGTGGTTCAGCGCTCGCTGGCGTATGGCCGCCGGGCCGGATTGGTGAGCGGACTGGGCGCGGCTACTGTCGACACCCTTTATGCAGTCATCAGCATTTTCTTCCTGGGTTTTTTCCAGAGGCTGATTGATGCGCACACGCAGTTTCTACTGATTATCGGCGGAGTGATATTGACATCCATAGGACTGCTCGTAGCCCTGTCCAATCCTTTCCGCGGAGAGAAGCGGCAGACTAAGGTAAAGGCCAGTTTCTATTTCCAGACTTTGCTCTCTGCTACCTCCAACCCGGCTGCCCTGGTGCTGATTCTCACCCTGTTTGCACTTTTTAAGGTAGACAGTGTCCAGGCGGACGATCCGGCTGTCTTCGCCTATATCGCGTGTGTGGCGGCGGGCACCTTCGTCTGGTGGTTCACTCTGTCCTGGGCTGTAGCGAAACTCCGGGATAAGTTCCGCCTTCGTACCTTGCTTATGCTCAGCCGCACTGCCGGTGTTTGCATAGCCGTTTTCGGCATAGTTTTATTCGTAAAAGCATTCATGTAGATATGGCCAGAATGAATTGGATTATCAAAAACCTGCTCGGGATCGTGGCATACATCCTGGGTCTTGCGTTGGTAATAACCATCTTCCTTTCCGTGGTGACGCACCATGGCCAGCAGATGGAGGTCCCGGACTTCACCGGGATGAGCGTTTCCCAGGCACAGCAGCTTGCCGAGGCGAGCGGTTTCCGGGTGGACGTGTATGATTCGGTATATGTGCGCCGGATGGAGAAGGGCGCCATCTTCAGCCAGAACCCCAAGGCCGGAGCGAAGGTAAAGAAGGGCCGTCGCGTTAGCGTGACCATCAACGCTGTCGTTCCAAAGAAGCTTTCCATGCCGAACCTGGTCGGCTACTCCATGCGCCAGGCTAAGGCGGAACTCGGTTCCCGCGGCCTGAAACTCGGACGGCTGATCTATGTCCGCGATATGGCTACGAACAATGTCCTGAAGCAGTTGCTGGGCGGTGTGGAAATCGCCCCCGGTACGCAGGTGGAAAGCGAAAGCTCCATTGACCTGGTAGTCGGCCTGAATGATATTGACAATAGGACAATGGTCCCGGATGTGACCGGCCTGCGCTACAGCCGTGCCGTGGATGCCGTGCACGACAATTCGCTGAATGTCTACCGCGCAATCTTCGACCGCTCGGTGCGCAGTTATGCCGATTCCCTCAATGCCGTGGTGTACCGTCAGAAACCCGAGGCCGGAGGCGCGAGCGTACCGATGGGCACGGAAATGTCCCTTTACCTGACCAACGATCCCGACAAAGTCCCCACAAAATAAGCGTATGACGCCCGCAGACGAACTGTTGAACGCCGAGGCCTTCAACTTTGAGGGACCGGAGGCTGCCGACCTGGATGACGAACTGCAGGAAGAGGCCGAACAGGGAATGTTCGAGCACTTCCGCTTCGCCGTGGACAAGGGCCAGGAACCGCTGCGGGTAGACAAGTATCTCTCCACGCACATCCGCGACTGTTCGCGGCACCGGGTGCAGCTCGCCATAAAGCAGGGCTATGTGCTGGTGAACGGCCGCACAGCCAAGGCGAACCTGATCATCCGCCCGGAGGACGACATCCGTTTCGTCATGCCCTACCGGCGCCGGGGGCTGGAAATATTGCCCCAGGACATTCCGCTGGACATAGTGTACGAGGATGACGACCTGCTGGTGGTCAATAAACCCGCGGGTATGGTCGTGCACCCGGGGCACGGGCATTTCGACGGGACGCTGGTCAATGCGCTCGCGTTTCACCTGGGCCTGAGTCAGGGTCCGGATGCCGACGACGAGCGGATGGGCATTCTAGTCCACCGCATCGACAAGGACACCAGCGGCCTGCTGGTTGTGGCGAAGAATGACGAGGCGCAGATGGATCTGGCAGGGCAATTCTTCTACCACACGATCGAGCGTAAGTATAACGCCCTGGTCTGGGGCAATATAGCTGAGGATGAGGGGACGGTGGATGCCAATATCGGCCGCGACCCGAACGACCGGCTGCGCTTCAAAGTTTATCCTGACGACCGCGGCAAGCATGCCGTCACCCACTGGCGGGTGTTGGAACGCTTCGGCTTCGTGACACTGGTGGAATGTGTGCTGGAGACCGGGCGCACGCATCAGATCCGCGTGCACATGTCACACATCGGACATCCTCTGTTCGGAGACGAAAGATACGGAGGCATGGAAATCCGCAGCGGCACCATCTACTCGAAATATCGGCAGTTTATCCACAACTGCTTCGAAATCTGCCCCCGTCAGGCCCTCCATGCCAGGACCCTCGGCTTCAAACACCCCACCACCGGACAGTGGGTCCGCTTCGACTCACCCATCCCTTCGGACATGGACGCCCTCCTGGCCAAATGGCGGGGCCTGGTCGAAAACTCCATCTGACCCCCGGTTCAGCCTATTCTCCTTCGGCTTCTTCCACGGCTTGGAAGTAGGAGACGGTCTCGGCTGAGAGCTGCGAGGCGGCGGCCTCGTCCACTACGACGAGCCCGTGCTCATGGCATTGCAGGGCGGATAGGGTGATGCAATGAGTGTAGGGGCCTTCGACGCCGGCCTTGATGGCGGCGGCTTTCTTCGGACCGAAGCCTAGGATCAGAACTTCCTTCGCGGAGCAGATCGTGGCGACGCCCACGGTCATGGCCTGCTTGGGCACCTGGTTGAAATCATTATCAAAGAAACGGCTGTTCACTACGCGGGTGTCATGCGTAAGAGTGACCACGCGGGTACGGGAGTTCAGTGCGGAGAAAGGCTCGTTGAAAGCGATGTGTCCGTCCTCGCCGACACCGCCCAGGAAGAGGTCGATGCCGTCGGTCTGTGCGATGGCTGCCTCATAGGCTGCGCACTCGGCATCCAGGTCGGGAGCATTACCGTTCAGGATGTGGATATTCTGCGCGGGAACATCGACGTGATCGAAGAAATTAGTATGCATGAAAGAGTGGTAACTCTCCGGGTGGGACTCGGGAAGACCGACATACTCGTCCATGTTGAAAGTGATAACGTTCTTGAAGGAAATCTCTCCGGCCTCGTACATACGGATGAGCTCTTTATAAGTGCCGATGGGGGTAGAACCGGTCGGGAGACCGAGGATAAAGGGTTTGTCGCTGACAGCGGCCTTTTCGCGAATCCTGTCCGCGATGTAATGTGCGGCCCAGAGGGATGCCTCCTCGGAGGTCTTTCTGATGATAACTTTCATTGTATCAGTAATTACTCAAAAACTATCGTTTTGTCTTTTCTACAGACGCAAAAATACAAAAATCCTTTGAAAGTGTCCGGGTAGTTTTTATATTTGTAGTATATGAAATTGAAGAGCATAATTCAAGCTATAGAGCAGCGTGTACCGCTATCTTACCAGGAGGACTATGATAATTCCGGTCTGCAGGTGGGTTTCCCGGATGCTGAAGTCAGATCCGTCTTGGTTTGCCTGGATGTAACTGAAGAAGTCCTGGAAGAGGCTGCGAGGCTTGGCTGCCAGCTGGTGGTCTCGCATCATCCCCTCCTTTTCCACTCTCTGAAACAGGTCTCCGACGCGACATACCAGCAGCGCTGCGTGGTCGCGGCATTGAATCACGGTATCGCGGTCTATTCCTCCCACACCTGTCTGGATAACGCCCCCGGCGGGGTAAACCATAGGATGGCAGAAATGCTCGGGCTGCATGATACGGATTGGCTTGAGAGCGCCGCGGACGGAAAAAGCGGTTCGGGCCTTATCGGATTCCTGCCCCGGAAGATGGAAGCAATGGAATTCTTCAATCTGCTGAAAACCACATTCCAGGTCCCGGACCTGCGTTATTCCGCGGGCTCTGAAGGACATATGGTGGAGAAAATCGCCCTGTGTGGCGGGGCCGGAGCCTTCCTCATGCGAAAAGCAATGGAGAAGGGTGCCGACTGCTTCGTCACCGGAGAAATGCACTATCATGACTGGTTCGAGAGCGGCCCGATGCTCCTCGCCGAACTGGATCATTACCATAGCGAACATCATGCGGCCGGACTGCTTCGGGATATCATCCATGACTCCTGCCCTGAGCTGGAGCTCATAGTAAGCCAGACTGTTACCGACCCTGTAAAGCATCTGTAGGATATGGGAACCAAGGGACGGCTGGCCATATTGACACTCGTGTTCACCGCTCTGATGAGCGTACCATTCCTGGTGCCTCACTGCGGATGGGTGTCCCTTTTTGGTATCGTGCCCCTGCTGCTGATGGACCGGATAGCCGAGAGGGAGGGCGTACGGCACTTTTTCTGGTGGTATTATCTGGCCTTCCTGCTCTGGAACCTGGCCACGACCTGGTGGGTTTGCAATGCCACCGTGGCCGGCGGACTGTTCGCCAGCGCCGCTAACGCCCTGCAGATGGCGGTAATCTTCGCCCTGTTCCGCATTGTCCGAAAACGCCTGCCGGAAAGCGCGGCGTACATCTTCCTCGCCGCCGCCTGGATCTGCTGGGAGCACCTGTACTTCGATGCCGAGATTTCCTGGCCCTGGCTGGTTTTGGGCAATAGTTTCGCCCGCACCCTGTCCCTGGCCCAGTGGTATGAATGGACCGGCACCCTGGGCGGCTCGCTCTGGATCTGGGCCTCCAACCTGCTGATATTCTTCTGCCTGAGACGGTATGTCTCGCTCACCTCCGTGGCAGATGACGAAAGCCGGACCTCCGCCGCGCCCTGGCGCCGTCTGCTACTCCCCGTCAGCACTGCACTCGTCTTAGTGGTCCCGGTCCTGGTATCAGTACTGATATATACCGGCTACCGGGAGAGGGGAGAGGAGACGCTGGACGTCGCGATCGCCCAGCCGAACTTCGACCCTTACCAGAAGTTCCAATCCATGACGCAGGCCCAGCAGAACGATGTCCTGCTCCGCATCCTGGACGGGGTTGTTCCTGCCGGGAAGTCCGATGCGCTCCTGCTGATCGCCCCGGAGACATTCACCTCCGATATTGACCTGAAGGCGGTACAGGCGAGCCCCAGCTGGCGGAGCTTCCATGAATTCCTGGAAAAACGGCCCGGGACGAATCTCCTATTCGGAGCGGTCACCCGCGAATACTTTTTCCAGCGCAGCCGTCCCTCCGTGCTCGCACGCAAGCTGCGCGACGGCCTGTGGGTCGAAAGCCATAATTCCGCACTGATGACTGATGCGACCGGCCGCACTGAAATCTTCCATAAGAGCCGCCTGGTCGTTGGTGTCGAGAAAACTCCTTATCCGAAACTGTTCACCAAGATAGATGATATGCTGGGCGGCGTGATGGGCCGGGATATCGGTCAGGACGAAATCAGCCTGCTGAATGTATATGCCCCTGACGGCACTGTCATCCCGGTCGGATGCGCCATCTGCTATGAATCAGTGTACGGCGAATATTGCACCGGATATGTGCGTAAGGGTGCCCGTGCACTCACCGTTATCACCAATGATGCCTGGTGGGGTGATACCGCCGGTTACCGCCAGCACCTCAGTTACGCCAGCCTGCGCGCCATTGAAACGCGTCGGGACATAGCCCGCTGTGGGAACACCGGGATCAGCGCCATCATCGACCAGCGCGGCCGCATCCTGAAGCAGACCCCATGGTGGGAGGAAGCCTCGCTGAAGGGCACTATCCGCCTGAATGACAGTATCACGGCTTTCGTGCGCTACGGCGACGTGACCGGCCGCGCGTGTACGGCCCTCACCCTGCTGATCATCCTTGCATCATTGGTCTGGCCGTTAAAAAGGAAATCCTAATAGCATAAATGATAATGAAAAAACAAGTCACACTAGCCACACTGCCGTTCCTGGCGCTCGCCGCAGCCGCCCAGAACCAGCAGCCCAACGTGCTCCTGATCGTCGCCGATGACCTCGGTATGGGTGATGTCAGCGCCTATGGGTCAGAAACTATCAGTACTCCCAACATCGACCGCATCGGCCAGATGGGCGTGCTCTTCACGAATGCTTACGCCACATCGGCAACCTCGACGCCGAGCCGCTACGCCCTCTTTACCGGTGTCAGCCCTTACAAGAACCCCCGCGCGAAAATACTCCCCGGTGACGCTCCGCTCATTATCGAGCCGAACCAGCCGACCATGCCGAAGATGTTCCAGGCACTCGGATACGCCACCGCCGGTATCGGCAAGTGGCATCTCGGGATGGGCCTTGGCAATCCTGACTGGAACCAGCCCATCGATCCCAGCCCGAACAGCATAGGATTCGACTATACCTGCGTGGTGGCCGCGACCAACGACCGCGTCCCGACCGTCTATGTGCAGAATGGCAATGTGGTCGGCCTCGACCCGGACGACCCGATCGAAGTCAGCTACGAGCATAACTTCCCCGGAGAGCCGACCGGAAAGGACAATCCCGAACTGCTGCGCATGCTCCCGAACCACGGACACAACCAGTCCATCGTGAACGGCATCCCCCGCATCGGTTATATGCGCGGCGGGCAGAAAGCCAAATGGGTTGATGAAGATATGGCCGACTACTTCCTGGGCCTGTGCAAGGACTTTTTGGACAATGTTCCCGAGGGTAAGCCGTTCTTCCTGTATTACGGCCTGCATGAGCCGCACGTGCCCCGCCTGCCGAACGAGCGCTTCGCCGGCAAGTCCGGACTCGGCCCCCGCGGTGACGTGATCCTGGAAGCCGACTGGTGCGTGGGAGAGATTCTCTCCTACCTGGAGAAGAAAGGCGTATTGGATAACACCATCGTGATCTTCACTTCTGACAATGGTGCCGTCGTCCAGGATGGATATAAGGACATGGGTACTGAACTCCTGGGCAATCATCAGCCTTCCAACGGTATGCGTGGAGGCAAGTACAGCCTGTTCGAAGGCGGAGCCCACATCCCCATGATGGCATATTGGAAAGGCCACACCGCAGAGGGCAAAGTCTCCGACGCCATGATCTCCCAGATGGACATCTTCGCCAGCCTCGCCGCCATCACCGGAGGAAAGGTCGCACCAGGAGTGGAGAGCCGTGACTTCCACCGCACTCTGCTGGGCAAATCCAAGGCCCATCGCCGTGAGCTGATCCTCGAGGCATCCGGCCGCCTGTGCTACCGCAGCGGACACTATGCCCTCATCCCTCCTTACAAAGGCAAGATGGTTCAGGATCACACCGGCATTGAACTGGGTAATTTCCCCGAGTATGCACTGTTCGACCTCCGCAAGGATCCCGCACAGACCACCGATATCAGCGCGAAGCACAAACTTCGTGTCTGGATATACAAGCGCCGCTTCCTGAAGATCGTCGGCGAGCATTACAACGGTAACACCAAAGCGGAAAAACTCCAGTAATATGAAAACGGTTTTGAAATCTGCGGTCTACGGACTGCCTCTCTGCCTCACGGCAGTCTCCTGCGGAACCGACAATGCGCCCGTCAGGAAAGCCGAGCCCAACGGTGAACAGCCTCGCAACGTGATCTTCATACTCAGTGACGACCACCGGTATGACTATATGGGATTCCTGAACACAATCCCATATCTTCAGACACCTAATCTGGACTTCCTTGCGCGTGAAGGTGCGTACGTGAAGAATGCGTTCGTGACCACCAGCCTGTCATCCCCGAGCCGTGCGTCCATCCTGACCAGTCTCTTCTCGCACGAGCACACGGTGGTGGACAATGCCGCTCCGCTCCCGGATAACCTGATATATTTCCCTGAATACCTGCAGACCGCCGGCTACCGTACCGGTTTCTTCGGGAAACTGCATATGGGCAATTTCTCCGGTAATCCGCTGCCCGGCTTCGACCAGTGGGAGAGCCTGGACGGGCAGGGGACTTATTACAATGTCAAACTGAATATAAACGGCGAATGGACCCAGTTCCCGAAAGAAGAATATGTGGCGGAACTGCTCACTCAGCATGCCATAGACTTCATCGACGAAAATAAGGACCGGCCGTTCTTCGTCTATCTCTCACATAAGAACGTACACGACCCGTTCTCATCTTCCAAAGAGGTCGGTGACAGATACATGGGTATGGAAAACCCGCGTCCCGCATCCTTCTGGACCCCGAATTACGGAGTGCATCCGCTGCCCTCGCTGGGTAAAAACGGCAAGGCCGCGACCGGCCGTGACTGGTACGGCGACGACCGTATGCCCGACTGGGTGAAGCAGCAGCGGGAGAGCTGGCATGGAGTAGATTTCCTGTACAACGGACGCTCGAACCTGGATACGGAAATCAATCGCTATTGCCAGGCCATTACCAGTATGGATGATACCATCGGCGAACTGCTTGAGTACCTGCGCCGCGAAGGCCTTGACAAGAACACTCTCATTATCTACATGGGTGACAATGGCTTCATGTGGGGTGAGCACGGCCTGATAGACAAGCGCAACTTCTACGAGGCATCGGTACGCGTTCCGATGCTGGCCTATTGCCCTGAAATCATCGCGCCCGGCACGGTGGTTACGGACATGGTCCAGAACATCGACATCGGCCCGACCGTGATGGACGCCTGCGGCCTGCAGAAGGCCCCGCACATGCGCGGTGATTCGTTCCTGCCGATGCTGAAGGGCCAGCCGGCACCGGAGGACTGGAGGCATCGCATCTACTATGAGTACTATTGGGAATATGCTTTCCCGCAGACCCCGACCACTTTCGGCGTGCGTACGGACGACTACAAATACATCCACTACCACGGGATCTGGGATACCAACGAGTTCTATAACCTGAAGGAGGACCCTGACGAGATGCACAACCTCATTGACGATCCCAAGTACCAGGATATCATCAAAGGCCTGGACAAGGACCTCTTCGACTGGCTTGAAAGCACCTCCGGCATGGAGATTCCTCTCAAGCGTAACGACCGTAAACACAACGACTGGCGTAACGGCAAGACTTTCTGATACGATAGAATGAAACTTAAACTTATTACAGCAGGTGCGGCGGCTATTTTTTTAGCCGTCGCCCTTTCTGCCTCTGCGAAGGAGGTAATCAAGATTAACACGGCATCCACACAGATGGTGCTGGTGACGGATAAGGACGCGCCTGTCCAGTTCTATTACTGGGGCGAAAAGATAGCGGGCGATGGTTTCGCCGACCGCTTTTACAAAAAACGTCCGGACAGCGCCGAGAGCTGTGCTCCGCAGCTGTATCCGGCTTATGGAGGAAGCATGTTCCTTACCCCGGCGATGCGTGTGACCGGCCCGGATGGATCGCTGGTGAGCGAGCTCGTCTTTGACTCATGCCTTCAGGAAAGCGCGCCTGACGGTGCCCGGCGTACTGTCATTGTCCTGAAAGACAAGGTCCAGCCCATCGAAGTACGCGTGCGTTTTGACGTGTATGAGCAGTACGATGTGATCGCCCAGAGCGCGGAACTGGTCAATAAGGGCCGCAAGACGCTCACCGTTCACGAATTAGCCTCATCTTTCTTGCCTCTTCACTCGGGTTCTTACTACCTTTCGCATTTCGGCGGTACTTGGGCGCATGAACGCCAGTGGGAGGAAGAGCGTCTGACGAGGGGAAGCAAGATAATCGAGTCCAAGAAGGGTGTACGCACCACCCAGGCAGACTCCCCGTCATTTGCCGTTTCTCTGGATGCTCCGTTGCAGGAGTATTCCGGACAGGTGTATGCCGGTACGCTGGCCTGGTCGGGCAACTACCGCCTCAGTTTCCAGTTGGATGAATACGGTATCCTGGACATCGTATCAGGAATCAATCCCTTTGCTTCGGACATACGCCTGGACGGTGGCAAGAGCCTGGAGACCCCCAGGATGCTATTGTCCTACAGCCCGGACGGCATGAATCGCATCTCGCGTAACTTCCATGACTGGGGCCGCCGGTACGGACTTGCGCACGGGGATGCTCTCCGCCCGGTCGTACTTAACAGCTGGGAGGGAGCGTATTTCAATTTTGATGAAAAGACCCTTACCGATATGATGGACCGGGCCGCCGAGTTCGGTATCGAGATGTTCGTGCTGGATGACGGATGGTTTGGCAATGAATTTCCGCGTAACGGGGACAATGCCGGCCTGGGCGACTGGCAGGTGAATAGTTCCAAACTGCCGCGCGGTATCTCCTACCTGGCTTCATACGCTGTATCCAAGGGCTTGAAGTTCGGTATCTGGATTGAGCCCGAAATGGTCAACCCGAACAGTAATCTCGCCCATGCGCATCCCGACTGGATAGTCGGATCGGGTAACGGCAGGGAGAATCCTACGATGCGCAACCAATGGCTTCTGGATCTGACCAATCCCAAGGTGCAGGACTTTGTGGTTAAAACTTTTAATGATGTGATGGCTATGTCCCCGGATATAAGCTACATCAAGTGGGATGCCAACCGCCATGTAGAGAATATCTATTCCCCGTATCTTCCGAAAGACAGGCAGAGCCATTTCTGGTATGAATACACCAGGGGTCTTTACTCCGTCTATGACAGAGTCCGTGCCGCGCATCCCGATGTGCAGATACAGCTATGCTCTTCCGGAGGCGGGCGTGTGGACTATGGCGCCATGAAGTATCATGACGAGTATTGGGCCAGCGACAACACCAATCCGGTGGATCGTCTGCTGATTCAGTATGGGGACAGCTTCTTCTTCCCCGTAGAGGCTGCAGGCTCTCATGTTTCCGCAAGCCCGAACCATCAGACAGGATTGATTACTCCGCTGAAATTCCGCTTCGATGTGGCCATGACAGGCCGCCTGGGTATGGAACTTCAGCCTTCGAATCTGTCGGCGGAAGAACAGGACTATGTCAAAAAAATGGTCGCTGCATACAAGGAGTTGCGGCCTGTCATCCATCACGGAGACCAGTACAGGCTTATCTCTCCCTATGATGACGGTGGCTACAGTGCTGAGATGTTCGTGTCCAAGGACCGCTGCGAGGCCGTTTTCTTCGCATTCAGTATGAAATATCACGGCCGGACCGAGTACCTGGAGACCAGGTTCCGGGGACTGGATCCCGAAGCTTCATATATTATAGAAGAGGTGGGAGGACCCAAACGTCCCGTCGTCCGTGAGAGCGGAAGTGTACTTTCCGGTGATTATCTGATGAAAGCGGGCTTGAATATCAATATGGTACGTCCTTTCGACAGTGTGGTGCTGAGGCTTGTAAAAGTGAATTGAAACGGGGCGGAAATTACGCAAAAACATTTTGATTATTAAAAAAATAGATTTACTTTTGCAATCCCAAAACGGGAGATAGTATTAAAACAAACATATCATTATCATGACAAAAGCAGAAATCGTAAACGAAGTGGCCAAGACCACCGGTATGGAGAAGACCGCCATTCAGGCTGTCCTCGAGGCATCCATGGATTGCATCAAGAATTCCGTCATTGCAGGCGAGCCTGTGTATCTTCGCGGATTCGGTAGCTTCATTATCAAGCATCGCGCTCAGAAGGCTGCCCGTAACATCACGAAGAAGACCACTCTTACTATTCCCGCGCATAATATTCCCGCATTCAAGCCTGCCAAGGTTTTCATGAATGCTGTAAAGGTGAAATAATTTAATATTTCATACCATGCCTAACGGAAAGAAACACAAGAGACACAAGATGTCGACGCACAAGCGTAAAAAACGCTTGCGTAAGAACCGTCACAAGAAGAAGTAAACCTTCTGCTTGTTTTTTTATCGTAAACAGCCCTCACCGATGGAAACTGAGCACTTAGAAAAGGACCTGATAGTCGATTCTTCGGCTGACGAGGTACGTATCGCCCTGATGGAAAACCACAGGCTGATAGAGTACAACCGCGAGTCCTGCAAGGGCCACAGTTTTTCAGTGGGAGATGTCTTTCTCGGAAGAGTTAAGAAAATTCTCCCCGCGCTGAATGCTGCTTTCGTGGATATCGGAGATAGCAAGGAGGCTTTCATCCACTATCTCGACCTTGGCCTGCACTTTCACGCTTTTGACGAGTTCGTCCGCACCCTCGGACCGAACTCGGACGCCAAGGCGCTCTACAACCGTATGCAGATCGGCCCCGTCCTGGAAAAGGAAGGACGCATCGAAAACGTCCTCAAAGTGGGACAGATGCTGATCGTGCAGATCGTCAAAGAGCCGATTTCCACGAAAGGGTCCAGGCTGACCGCGGAGATTTCATTGGCAGGACGTAACATTGTATTGCTCCCTTTCGCACAGAAAGTGAGCATTTCCCAGAAGATCTCTTCGAAGGAAGAGAAAAAACGCCTGGAGACTCTGGTCAGGAGCATCCTCCCGAAGAATTACGGAGCCATCATCCGCACCGCCGCCGAAGGCAAGACAGCTTCCACGCTGGTAGCCGAGGGACGCTCGCTGGTGGACAAATGGGAGAGTTCCTGGAAGAAATTTACCAAAAACAAGGGAACTCAGCTACTCTTCACGGAGTACAGTAAGACTACCGCCATCCTGCGCGATCTGCTGAACGATTCGTTCACAAACGTCTATGTAAATGACGAAAAGATCTGCGAGGAGACCCGCCAGTATGTTTCCCTGATCTCTCCCGAGCAGGAGAAGATAGTGAAACTCTATACCGGCAAGGAACCGATCTTCGATCATTTCGAAGTGACCCGTCAGATAAAGGGTTCATTCGGCAAGGTAGTCCCCCTGAAGCAAGGTGCATATCTCGTTATCGAGAGCACCGAAGCACTTAACGTGATCGATGTAAACAGCGGTATACGCGCAAAGACTAACGATCACGAGGAGAACACCTTCGAGGTGAACAAACTGGCGGCGGAGGAGATTGCCCGGCAGCTCAGGCTGCGGGATATGGGCGGTATCGTGATTGTCGATTTTATCGACATGGATACCCAGGAGCACCGCAACGCACTCCATAAGTATATGGAGGACTTGCTTCGCGGCGACCGTGCCAAGCACAATGTGCTCCCGCTGACCAAATTCGGTCTCATGCAGATTACACGGCAGAGAATCCGGCCTGTTACCGAGATCGAAACCACCGAGACCTGCCCCGTCTGCCACGGCACCGGGAAGATCGCTTCGAGTGTGGTTATTGACGCGCAGATAGAGCGCGCTCTTTCATACTGGGTCACTGACCGGGGGATTAAGAGTCTCACCCTCAAAGTCAGCCCCATTCTGGGAGCCTATCTTACCCGCGGCCTGATGTCATTCTTCAGGAAGTGGAAAAGAAAGTACAAATGTAAGCTCGACCTCGTCGAGGTCACCGATTTTTCGGTCCTGCAATTTGAATTCTACGATGTTAAAGGTGGGAAACTCGAATAGGGTTTCCCGCTTTTTTCTGGCTGGCACAGAGATTGACCTATATGTCCGGCGGCAAAAGAAGCGGGAGGCACAGGCCCTTCGTCTGCCATTTTGTCAGCCATACAGCAGAAGAGAAAGAGTATGAGTAACGAGAAATTTATGATGCCGTTGGGCACAGAAGTGAATATTATCCCTGTAATGCAGGAGGACGGGCCGCTCCGTTTTGATGAGTCGACTCTGCCAGACACCTTGCCTATACTGGCACTTAGGAATGTCGCCATATTCCCGGGAGCCATATTCCCGATCACGATAGGCCGTGAGAAGTCCATCAAACTGATCGAAGACGCCGAGAAAGGCGGATTCTACATAGGAGCCGTGCCCCAGCTCGACCCTCTCGTAGAGGAGCCTCACGAGGAGGATCTGAACCGAATCGGTACGGTTACGAAGATAATCCGTACCCTGGAGATGCCGGACGGTACCATTACCGCTATCCTGCAGGGCTACAAGCGCCTCGAGATAGAGAATACCGTCAGCTATGACCCCTATATCCTCGCGCGCGTACATTATCTCAATGACCGTCTCGAAGAGGATAATTCGATGGACATAAAGCTCATCGCCGATTCCCTCAAAGAAAAAGGCGCTCAGATTATCAAGGGCTCGAGTATGGTGTCGAAAGAGGCTATCGGCGCCCTTCGCGGCATCGACAACTTCCCGTTCCTGGTGAACTTTATAGCCACCACTATCGAGGTTGAGAACTTCATCGACAAGGTGGAACTCCTCCAGTACGATGACGTTAAGGTCCGTGCCATGAAGCTTCTGAATGTCATGGACATCCAGCTTGAATTCCTGAAAATCAAGCAGGAAATCAACCAGAAAGTCAAGGGCGAAATCGACCAGCAGCAGCGTGAGTATTATCTGAACAACCAGCTCCGTACCATCCAGGAAGAACTCGGAATGGATGATATGGAAGAGTTCGACAAGTTCCGCGAGCAGGCCGCGTCAAAGAAATGGCCGAAGGAAGTCGGAGAAATCTTCGAGCGCGAGCTCACAAAGCTCGAGCGTTACAACCCTTCCTCACCCGACTATAGCGTGCAGTACAACTACCTGCAGTTCATGCTCGACCTGCCCTGGGGCGAAGTTTCCGAGGATAATCTGGACCTGAAGCATGCGCAGAAGGTGCTGGATGCCGACCACTACGGACTGGATAAGGTCAAGGAGCGCATCATCGAGTATCTGGCGGTCCTGAAGCTTAAGGGCAATATGAAATCCCCCATCCTGTGCCTGTACGGCCCTCCGGGAGTCGGCAAGACCTCGTTGGGCAAGTCCATCGCCAAATCGCTGGGTCGCGAATATGTGCGCATCTCGCTCGGCGGCATGCACGACGAAGCGGAGATCCGCGGTCACCGCAAAACCTACGTAGGCGCTCTGCCGGGCCGTATCCTGAACGGCATCGCCCGTGCCGGGAAGAACAATCCCGTAATTGTACTGGACGAAATCGACAAGCTCGCTTCCGACTTCAAGGGCGATCCGTCATCCGCCCTGCTTGAGGCCCTCGATCCTGAGCAGAACAGTACTTTCCATGACAATTATCTGGACATCGACTATGACCTGTCGAACGTCCTCTTCATAACTACGGCCAATACTACCTCGACCATCCAGCCGGCCCTTCTGGACCGTATGGAACTGATCAATGTCAGCGGCTACCTCGCCGAGGAGAAGGCTCAGATCGCCCGTCACTTCCTGGTGCCCAAGCAGCTCAAGGAACACGGAATGAACTCCAAGACCATTCGCATCGACGCAGCGGCCATCAAGGCGATTATCGACCAGTATACCCATGAATCAGGTGTCCGTGGCCTTGAGAAGCAGATTGCCAAGATCGCCCGCGTCACCGCGAAAAAGATCGCCCTCGATGAGGAATATCCGCATGTCATAAGCCCCTGCCATCTGAAAGAGTACCTGGGACTGCCCACCAATTTCCATGATTCCCAGAAGGGCAATGAGGTCCCCGGCGTCGTGACCGGCCTGGCGTGGACTCAGATGGGCGGCGAGATTCTCTTCGTGGAGAGTTCCGTCTCTGCCGGTAAGGGCGTAATGACCATGACCGGTAATCTGGGCGACGTTATGAAAGAATCGGCGACCATAGCCTATCAGTACATCAAGGCCCATCCAGATCTGGCCCGCCTGACTCCCGAGGAGTTTGCTGCCAAGGACATCCATGTCCACGTTCCCGAGGGAGCGGTACCCAAGGATGGCCCTTCGGCCGGTATCACCATGGTCAGCTCGATGATATCCGCGTTCCGCGGCCAGGCTGTGCGTAAGCATGTCGCCATGACCGGAGAAATGACCCTTCGCGGCCGCGTGCTGCCGGTGGGAGGCATCAAGGAGAAGATTCTCGCCGCCAAACGTGCCGGAGTGAAGACTATCGTTATCTGCGAAGAAAACAAAAAAGATATCGAAGACATCAAGGATATTTACGTAAAAGGTCTTAACTTTGTCTATGTTACCAAGATAGCCGATGTGATCGACTATATCTTCGAATAATGGACGTTAAGATAGAAGAAAGCTGGAAGAACCTCCTTCGGGACGAGTTTGAAAAACCGTATTTCGCAGACATAGCGAAACGCCTGCATGCCGAAAAGGATGCGGGGGTGCAGATTTTCCCTCCCGGGGGACAGATTTTCCGCGCTTTCGAACTGACTCCCGTCGACTCCCTGAAAGTCGTCATACTCGGACAGGATCCCTACCATGGCTATGGCCAGGCGATGGGCCTGTCCTTTTCCGTACCTGACGGCGTCCCGGCTCCTCCTTCCCTTAAGAATATCTTCAAAGAGATTGAATCGGATCTGGGTGTCAGGATGTCCGGTTCCCCTAACCTGGAGCCCTGGGCGCGTCAGGGAGTGCTGCTGCTGAACGCCATACTCACCGTGCGCAGCGGGGAGGCAGCCTCGCACAGCGGTATCGGCTGGCAGCAGTTTACCGATGCCGTCATCAGCGACATTTCCGCGCACTGTGAGGGCATTGTCTTCATGCTGTGGGGACGTTTTGCACGCAGTAAGCGCGAACTTATCGACACGTCCCGGCACTTCGTGCTGGAGGCCGCCCACCCTTCTCCTCTGGCCGGCGGGGCCTTCTTCGGCTGCCGGCATTTTTCGCAGGCCAATGCGCTGCTGACTCAGCAGGGCAAAACTCCTATTGACTGGAAGTTATGAAACATATCGCACTTTTCCCCGGCTCTTTCGATCCGTTTACCGCCGGGCATCTTAACATTCTGAAACGGGCGCTTACGATGTTTGACGAGGTTGTAGTTGCGGTCGGCGTGAACCGTGAGAAGCCCGGTCACTATGACATGGACCAGCGGGTGGATATCATCCGCCAGGCGGTCCGCGGCCTGGAAGGCGTGTCGGTCATCCAGTACAGCGGCTTGACTGTCGATGTGTGCCGGGAGCGGGGGATTGTCCATATCGTGAGGGGAGTGCGAAACATGCTTGATTTCGAGACTGAGCGTTCGATCGCGGATGCGAACCGGCGTCTCTGCCCGGAGATCGAAACCATTATTATTCCGACCAGCCAGGAGTTTGCGCATATTTCTTCTTCTGCCGTGCGGGATATCCTGAAGTTCCATGGCGATATCAGCGCCTTTATCCCTGAGGGCGTTATTCTTCCCGACGCTGAATGATAGCCCGCCTCCTCATATCGCTCCTCCTGACCGTCCTTCTGCCGTCTGTCGGTAGCGGACTGTCTGTCTCTCCGGCTCCACTGCCGGAAGGGCTGTTCCGTGCCGGCGTTACTCAGCCGCAGGGCCCGGAGGGCCCGAGAATGGACGTAGCCGGTATGGAAGCTGCCCTCCGGCAGGACGGCGGACGGGACTCGGTGCGGATGGCGGCAGTGGACGCAAAGATGGCGGAGTATCTGAGCGTCATCGAAGCCGAAAGCGCCACCTTCAAACAGGGCGAATGCGATTTCATGATCTCGGCTGCCGGCGACACCCTCACCCGCAGCCATATTGCCCAAAAACTCTATGATCACTACCTGAACTCGAAAGTGATGGGCGACGAGGCTGTGGCCATATACTTGTATGACAATTGGTTCGCGCCCGGAAAAGTGCGCTTCGACGACGATATCGACCTGCTGAACGCCCGCGTCTTCGCCGACTTCAACCGCCGCTCCCTGATCGGGATGAGTGCGCCTGAGCTGGAACTGGAAGACATCCCCGGGCGGAAGGCCGTTTTCCCCGCCTCCGGCCGCCAGACCGTGCTCTTCTTCTACGACAGCTCCTGCTCCAAGTGCAATATGACCGCCATTCTCCTGCGCTACCTGCTGCAGGAAGACGATTGGAATCTGGATTTCTGCGCCGTGTACACCGGTACGGACCGCAGCGCATGGGAGTCATTCGTTTCGGAACAATTGGACTTCGACGCACCCGGCGTGCGGATCTTCAACCTCTGGGACCCTGAACTCGCCTCTGACTTCCAGCGAAAATACGGAGTCCTGTCCACACCCGCTCTGTTCTTGATTGACCACTACGGTGTGATAACGGGCCGGCGCCTGGACCCTGTGGCGCTAAAGCAATTGCTCCTTATCGGCAGCGCCCGCCAGCGGCTGGACGAGCTCTGCCCGATCGGCTCGAAAGTGCCCGACCTCCGCATAAACGGGAAACGCATCCGCCGCTACCGCTACCTCGTTTTCTATACCGAAGGCTGTATGCGCTGCGAAAAGGAATTGTCCTCCCTTCCGCGAGGACGCCGCATCTTGAAGGTCAATATGGATGAGATCCTGTCCACAGACCGCGCGCTGGCGCAGAAACTCTTCGAGAGCTTCGACCTTTCGGTGATGCCGTTCATAGTACGGCTGGACTGCCGGGGACGGGTAAAAGAAAAGTATATCAGTTTTGTAAAGAAATAGTTTTGTATGAGAAAGAAAAAGAACACTCCCAAACTGGATCCCGGTTTCATGGACAGGCAGAGGATGGACCTCGTCCACAATAACCGTCAGGTAGTGTACCTCAACAAAATGGAACTGGCGGCAATAGATGAGTATTGCCGCCAGTTCAAAATCACTTCGCGCTCTGCGATGTACCGCAAGGCCATCATGGAAACCATTCTCCGTGGCCTCGACGAAAACCATCCCACCCTCTTCTAGGGCGGGCGCCATTACTGCCGGCGGGGTTCGAGCGGGGGTAACGGGCCGAATTCACCGTGAGCGGCAGCCTTGATGCTGAAGCGTTTGTACATCCAGTTGTCGCGATACCAGGTGCACGGTTTGAATTCATCGTGCAGGTCGGTCAGCTGCTTATCAAGTTTCGCGCGGTACTCATCCAGAACCGTGGCATAAGCCGGGTCAGCTACCAGATCATTCATCTGATAAGGGTCATTGCGCTGGTCGAACAGATGCTCTGAACCGTCACGAAGGTACTTGGCATAGCAGTAATCCTTGCTCCGGATACATCTCCACTCATAACCATCCTGCCACAGGTGGGTGTGACCCATGCCCTGCAGAAATGCATACTCGGGTTCCGCGGCGCCCTCTTCTCCCTTAAGCACTCCGCTCAGGTCCATACCTTCCACTTCTGCGGGGATATCTTTCTTCATGCCCATCAGACTCAGCAGCGTAGGCATGAGGTCGGGGGTGTTGATGCAGACATCGCTGCGACGGCCGGTCACGCCACCTTTCGGGTAGCGGATGAACATGGGGATATGGGCGGACTCGTTATAGAAGGTCAGCTTGAAAATACGTCCCTGGGACATGAACTGCTCGCCGTGGTCAGAGGTGAACACGACTATGGTGTTGTCCTTGATTCCCAGCTCGTCGATCTTATCCAGGATCTTTCCGAACTCGTTGTCGATGGAGTTCGTCATGGCGTAATATGCCCGCTGGTTACGCTGGTAGCCTTCTTTCAGATAGTCGGGATTCCATCCTTTCCGGGTCACGTATCCTCCCGGATAGCGGTCCATATACTGATCCACTTCTTCCTTGAAGTTGACCGGGAAGTCGAACGTCATGTCTTTGAACTTGGCATAGCACTCCGGGTCGCAGTTGAACTCCTCCCACGGGTCATGGGTGGGATTCCAGGACAGGAACATTGCGAAGGGCTTTTTCTTCTTTGAGGCCCGCTCCATGTAGTCACAGGCCAGTTTCGTGAATACGTCCGGGCTGTACTGGTCAGTAAGGTCCACGCGGACATTCTCCACATTTCCGTGGTCGGTGTAGTAGTAACCGCGATAGCTATGGTGGTTGAAAGTATAGGTCGCCCAATAGTCGTCGAAGCCCATCCTTTCGGGACCCTTCTGATACGGACGCTCGTACTGGTCATTGAGGTGAACCTTGCCGACATAACCGCAGTTATAACCGTTGTCGTTGCAGACCTGGGCGAAGAAACGGTGGTTTGGGTTCATGTTGATTTCATTGATGATAAAGCCGGTCGAGGAGATATACTTGCCGGTAAAGAGACTTGACCGGTAGGCTGCCGATACGGGAGAAACGGTTGTGGCATTGCACAAGTCCACACTCTCGCGGGCAAAAGCGTCGATGCGGGGAGTGATGGCTTTTTCATTGCCATTGCAGCCGAGGGCGTCGTAACGCAGCTGATCGGCGAATACGAAAACCAGATTAGGTTTTTCTTTCTGGCTGCAGGCGCTCAGGCCGGCAAGTGCCAGGAATTCAAGGATGTTCTGTACTTTCATTTGGTTTTGGTTCTACATTACGCTCCCAAAGTTAGTTTTTTTTGTTAAATTTGCCAGATTAATGCGCGAAAATGAAGGCGCCCTCCGCATTCCGGTAAGCTACGATACTCCCGGCCAGGGCCGGCGTACAAACACGTCATGCTGCCGTTCTAAGTGCCCTCCTTCTGCCTTTCGCTTCAGGCTTTCGATATAATAGCAAGCACTAAAAAACTATAGCTAAACCAACACCACTAGAAGATGGCTGTATATTGAGCTTGGTGTTTAATTCATAAACCATATGTGTCATAACGATATCATATATCAAACTGATACAGAAACTGGATACACATACACCAGCTGAAGTCCAAAAAACGACCTTGGCTGTTTTATGCTCTCTCATATAGAAGGCAGGTATGATTGCAGTACACATCGCTATTTGTCCTGTCGCGAGTGTGATAGAATGGATTCTTCGCCTTCTAAAATATGAATCACTATCAAATCCCAAAGTGTCCAATGATTGAACTTCAGAGTCTGTCAACAACATACCAGACTTATTGTAAATATTATTTAAGCTGTCATTTAGAGAGAACCATTCTTTCTGTTGTGCATGAGAAGGAATCTCGGCAAAGAGCAGAAATAGTATGGATAAGAAGAAATAGAACTTCATTTTCATTGCATCTAAAAAACAATAGTGAGACCAAACCCATTACTGGTGGTGTTTAGTGAGATGTTGTAATCGAGCTTTGTAAGCATTCTTCGTATTCTGTCTTCACAAAGAGACTTTAAAGAAAGGCCGCCCCACCAGCAAACAGCGGAGCATAGAGTAAGTGTCGGCATAATATCGCCTCTCTTAGGCTCAACTATTGGTAACTCGGTACTCTGGCTAATTATACTTAAGATAGCTATGCCAGCAACGCCCGTCCACATTACTACTGTAGATGCGGAGGCGATTTTTTTATAACAGAAATATGATTTATAATTAAATCCGATGTCCCCTAACCCAATAATCTCTTCTTTAGTTAGAATTCTCCCGGATTCATCATATAGTCCTCTGTTTGAGAGTCCATAGGGACGAACCGTCTGTGCATTCAGAGTTGTTGCTATAAAAAATAATATAAGACTGATGTAGTATTTTCTTTTCATTGGAACTATAATTTCATCCTATTGTTTAGCTCTTGTTCTTCCTCCCCTCGGCCGTCTGGGCATGAACCATTATAAAAGAGCCGAACAGGAGTGAAAGAAGGAAGATCGGCCGTTTCATAGGAAACAAAATTATTGGTTATTGGCCGAAAGTTAGGATTTTTTTGTTGATAACACTATATGCTCGATAGATTTTTAGTTTTCACCTGATGGCAACGAAACCTACGGCGGAAGATACCAGATGGAATTCGACGAACTAGCTCTCCGCGACAGTTTCGGCAAAGTCATCCCCCTGAGCATCTTCGTCCGCCCCGCCCGATCTTTTCAGTCATTTCGACCATCTCGGCTATATTACCTGTCCTGCCAGTCCTGTCATTCCATTCTGAAATCCCGGACTGTGCTACATAATAACCATGGTGTGTAATCGATTAAATATGAGAGATTTGTATAAAAGAATGTATCCGAAATTAAGTACATTAATATGCTTTAGTGACTATGAATAAACGCATTCCGTAACACGCTGATCTTCCTCCTGTCGCTAGCGGTTGTATGACATCAGTTGAACTTGAGTATCAAGCATACGATAATTTGTCATTCAGTCAATCATCTACCACTTTATTCTCAGGGAATAATACAGAGAAACCGCTTTTTCTTACAGGATGCAGAATAGTAATTCTGGAGAGGATATTTTCATCAGCTATTTTCTCAATAATCACTTCTGAGAGTATTCCTACCGGAAGGTCAATCATAGACGCATCTATGACATAAATATGGGCAGAATCTCTTATTTCATCTTGCCAAGTGTCATGGGGATCAAATGTGAGAATTGGTTTTGAGCCATAAGGACTAGCATAATTACATTTACAATCATTTGATACCCTTCCGTCACTTGCGTCTAAATCAACCAAAACATAAACTGGTTTATCTGTATTATTAACGAAATCAAAGTAAGCATAACCAATCCAGTCGACGCAGGAAGACAAGAGAATCACCAAGATAATTAAGATATTTATTTTTGCCATTTTTACAAAATAATTAGTATTGCTCCAGCTATAAGCCCGGCATAATATAGCATTGTAGAATAAAAAAACCAGTCATATTCCGGAGTTAGCGGGTTAACACTTTTATCCCATTTTGTTATTATATCGCTATAACCGTATCTATCATGGTATGAATAGGATAGCTGATTTGCCCACGCCTCATACCATTCTCTTTCATGATCATGATTTACATTCGGTAGATAATAGTCGAAGGCAGCCCCGGCTAGGCTCGGCAAACCGACAACCGGCATGTATAAAAGTCCCAAATATTTCTGTTTAGTGTGGCCATATTCGTGAATAAACACATCATCCTTCGGGGTAGCTTTGAGATTTACCCCATTAATATATATGCCACTAGTCATGCCAGATCTCCCTACGTTATTGTTGTCGCTATTAACAAGGACAGCTCCATGATAATACTGTACCTCTACATCAGAGAAATTATTTCTGAAATGCGAAACAATATAGCCGTAGATATTTGCAGGACCTGCTATGGTAAAATTCGCAAGAGTGGATAAAGCATTTTCGAGTGGACTTAGGTTTGGATCTGGCATAAGTAAGCCGATATCAATCATTACAGCTTTTTTTACCTTTGTTCCAAATTCTCTCCAAGCATCGGTTGCGTGTTTTCCAGCTTTTTGAGTATCGGAGAAACCAATAAAGTATGGAACCAGTATTCCATTTACAACAGCAACCGCAAATTGAAAGATAGTAGTAAATAGTGTCCCCTCAAATAACTCACCGCTCTTATCTATATATTTTAGTGGATTGTTGAGCGCATAAGAATAGCGGTTGAGGTTCTGTGTGAAGTCGGGGACCTGGACGAAGGGGTCCGGGGAGAGGAAGCGGCCGTAGTAGGGGTCGTAGAGGCGGGCGTTGCAGTTGTAGAGGCCGAACTCCGGGAGGTATTCGTGGCCGCCCCATCCGCGGTGAAAGGTCAGGCCAGGGTCCGTGCCATAGTCAAACGCGTTC
>JAFSTI010000173.1 GCA_017450585.1 Bacteroidales bacterium | reverse complement strand
TCGAAGACCTGTACGCCGGCTCGGACTATGTCTCCGTGCACATCCCGGCCACTCCCGAGACCATCGGATCTATTGGCTACGACCTCATTACCCGCATGCCGAAAGGCGCGACGCTGGTGAATACCGCCCGCAAGGAGGTCATCGACGAGGCCGGCCTGATGAAGGCGCTGGAGGATCGTCCCGACCTCAAGTACATCACCGATGTGGCTCCGGACAGCTTGAGCGCACTGCAGGAAAAGTTCGGACTGCGCGTGTTCGCGACCCCGAAGAAGATGGGCGCCCAGACCGCTGAGGCCAATGTAAACGCCGGACTCGCCGCCGCCCGCCAGATCGTCGCTTACTTCGCCGAGGGCTGCACCCGTTTCCAGGTCAATAAATAATTGAACATCATGGTAAAAGTCAAACCGTTTGCAGCTCTCCGCCCGCCGGTGGACCTTGTGACCAAGGTCTCCGCCCCGCCTTACGACGTTCTGAACTCGGAGGAGGCGAAGGCGATGGCAGGACCCGAGTCGCTGCTGCATATCACCAAACCTGAAATAGACTTCGACCCGATGCTGCCCGACCACGATGACCGGGTGTATGCGAAGGCCGTGGAGAACTTCGCCCTCTGGCAGAAACGCGGCTGGCTGGTCCGCGACCCCAAGCCCTGCTATTACGTGTATTCGCAGCGCATGGGAGAACGCACCCAGTACGGACTTGTGCTCTGCTGCCACACCGACGACTATGCTAACGGACTTATCAAGAAGCACGAGCTTACCCGCAAGGATAAGGAAGACGACCGCATGAAGCACGTGGATATCCAGAGTGCCAATATCGAACCAGTCTTCTTCTCTTTCCGGGACAATGCCTCCCTGGCCGCCATCGTCGCCTCGAAGACTTCCGAAACTCCGGTGTACAGTTTCGTCGATGAGAACGGTTTCGGACATGAGTTCTGGGTGATCGACGACGACCGGACGGTAGCCGATATCACCCGCATTTTCACCACCGAGGTCGAGGCCTTCTACGTAGCTGACGGACATCACCGTACCGCTGCCGCAGCGAGAGTCGGCGCAGAACGCCGCGCCCACAATCCCGCCCACGACGGGACTGAGGAATACAACTACTTCATGGCGGTTGCCTTCCCCGAGAGCCAGCTTAAGATACTGGACTATAACCGCGTGGTGAAAGACCTCGCAGGCATGAGCGCGCAGGAATTCCTGAAGGCGCTGGAGACTGATTTCGAGGTTTCTGCCGCCTGCTGCGAAGGCCCCGCCGTACCATCCGCCCTTCATGAGTTTACGATGTATCTCGAAGGCCGCTGGTATGTGCTCAAGACCAGGCCCGGCCGCTATGACGACAGCGACCCCATCGGAGTGCTGGACGTCAGCGTGCTGTCTAATCTGGTTTTGGATAAACTGCTCGGTATCAAGGACCTGCGTACCGATAAGCGAATCGATTTCGTGGGTGGTATCCGCGGCCTGAAAGTCCTCTCCGACAGAGTCGACAGCGGTGAGATGAAGGTGGCGTTCGCCCTCTATCCCGTTTCGATGAAACAGCTTATCGATATCGCCGACAGCGGCAATATCATGCCTCCTAAGACTACCTGGTTCGAACCCAAACTCCGTTCCGGGCTTGCCATCCATACATTTTAAGATTATGAAAGCGGACTCGAAGGCCATTCACGCCCTGCTCAAAGAATTCTTTGGCTACGATTGTTTCAAGGGCGACCAGGAAGCCATCATCAAGCACTTGGTCGAGGGGAACAATGCCTTCGTGCTGATGCCTACCGGCGCGGGGAAGACGCTGTGCTATCAGCTTCCCGCCCTGCTCATGGAAGGTACCGCTATCGTGATATCTCCGCTCATTGCCCTGATGAAAAATCAGGTCGACGCCATCCGGGGTTTCGTGTCCGGGAATGATTGTATCGCGCATTTCCTGAACTCGTCTCTCAGCAAGCAGCAGATTGCCGAAGTCCGCGAAGATGTGCTTCTGGGTCGCACCAAACTGCTGTATGTGGCTCCGGAGTCCCTGACGAAAGAGGAGAACGTGGAGTTCCTGCGCGAAGTGAAGATATCCTTCTATGCAGTGGATGAGGCGCACTGTATCTCCGAATGGGGACATGACTTCCGACCTGAGTACAGGCGTATCCGCAGCATAGTGGATAGCATCGGCCAGGCTCCCGTCATTGCCCTTACCGCCACCGCTACGCCCAAGGTGCAGAGCGATATCCTGAAGAATCTGGGCATCCAGGATGCGAAAGTCTTCAAGTCTTCGTTCAACCGCCCGAATCTCTATTATGAAATCCGGGACAAGGTCGAGCCGGAGAAGGATATCATCCGCTACATCCGCCAGAATCCCGGCAAGTCAGGTATTATCTATTGCCTCAGCCGGAAGAAAGTGGAGGAGATGGCCCAGCTGCTGGAGATCAATGGCATAAAGGCTCTCCCGTACCACGCCGGCCTGGATGCGAAGACGCGCGCGGATAATCAGGATATGTTCCTGATGGAGGAGGTGGATGTGATAGTGGCCACCATCGCATTCGGAATGGGTATTGATAAGCCGGACGTGCGTTTCGTCATCCACTACGACATCCCGAAGAGTATCGAGAGCTACTACCAGGAGACAGGCCGCGCCGGCCGTGACGGCCAGGAAGGCGTCTGCATTACCTATTACAGCTATAAGGACATAGCCAAGCTCGAGAAATTCATGCAGGGCAAGCCCCTCTCCGAGCAGGAGATCGGCCGTCAGCTTCTCTTTGAAGTGGTCGCTTATGCGGAGTCCAACCAGTGCCGCAGGAAACTGCTGCTGAACTATTTCGGTGAGGATTATCCGAAAGATAACTGCGAGAGCTGCGATAACTGCATACACCCGAAGCCGACCTTCGATGCCCAGAAGGAGATGTGCCTGGTGATTGAACTCATCAAATCCCTTCCTGAGCGTTTCAAGCTTGAGCACCTGGCGGGGATCCTGACCGGTCAGCCCACGGCTATGATCAAATCCTACAAGCATGATGAACTGCCCCTGTATGCCGCCGGCAAGGACCATACGGATAAGTTCTGGTGCACGGTCATCCATCAGGGCCTGATTTATCACCTTCTGGAGAAGGATATCGAGACTTATGGTCTTATCTCCGTCACTCCCGAAGGAGAGGAGTTCTATGCCCATCCTTATCCGCTTAAGATGGTGGAGGACAGGACTTTCACCGGAGGTGGAACTGACGATGATGACGATGAAGAGACCATCGCCGCTGCCGCGGCAGTGTCGTCGTCCTCATCCGGAGGCGACCTCACACTGCTCGCGATGCTGAAGGATCTGCGCCGGGATATGTCCCGTAAACTGCACCTTCAGCAGTGGATTATCTTCGGCGACCCCGCCCTAAGAGATATGTCTATCAGCTACCCGATAACTCTCGAGGAGCTGCGCAGCTGTCAGGGCGTGGGCGAGGGAAAGGCCCGCAAGTTCGGCAAAGAGTTTATCGAACTCATTAAGAAATACGTAGAGGAGAACGAGATAGAGCGTCCGGAGGACTACATTGTAAAGTCCGCTCCCAGCAAGTCTGCCGATAAGGTTTACATTATTCAGTGCATCGACCGCCGTATGGCGCTGGAGGATATCGCGGATGCGAAGAATCTGGATATGTCTGAACTCATCTCCGAGATCGAGGGTATAGTGGCTACCGGCACCAAGCTGGATATCAGTTACTACATCGAGGATCAGATTGATGAGGAGGACGTGGACGAGATCTACGCATATTTCCGCGATGAAGCCGAATCTGACTCGGTAGAGGACGCCATCCGTGAT
>JAFSTI010000172.1 GCA_017450585.1 Bacteroidales bacterium | reverse complement strand
TGCGTCGGAAAATCCCCCCAGCACCCCCTGCTTCAGAGTAGTGCGCCAGGGATAGCGTCCGGTCAATACGGAATACCGGGACGGAGTGGACAGCGCGGAGGTGGAGTGTGCGTCCGTGAACATCACCCCCTGCGCGGCCAGTCGGTCCACATTGGGAGTGGGAATCTTACCCCCGGGGTTGAAGCAATGCACATCCCCAATACCGAGGTCATCGGCGAGAATAAGGACAATATTGGGCTGCCTCGCCGCTCCTTTCGCCGCTCCTTTCGCTGCACCGTTTGCCGCGCCGCCCGCCGCTCCGCTCACCGCACCGCCCGCCATTCCGCCCGCCGCAGCGAGCGTGGCTTGCCCTGCGATCGCCAGAGCGGGGATTAAGACCGTGGCGGCTAAGTTGCTGTGACTGAGCGGTTTGCTGATTTTCTCTATCCTGGAAACAGAGGGGGAAGAATGTTGCATAACATTGATTATTAATGTGTTATTCTCCACGGGCTAGCGCGACAAATCGAGAATCTCGGCGGTGATTTTCTGCTGGCGGCTCTTATTATACTGGAGGGTGAGTTCGTCGATGAGAGTTTCGGCGTTCTCGGTCGCGGCCTGCATCGCCACGGTACGGGCGGCATGCTCAGCGGCGGCACTGTCCAGCAGGACGGCGTAGATGCCCGCCCGCAGGACCTTCGGAATGAGTCGCTGCGCGAGGCCGGCGGCATCCGGTTCCATGATCCACTGCTCGTCCGATCCAGCCGAGCCCGGCTCGTCCGCTCTAGTCGAGCCCGCCTCACCCGCAGCACCGCTCTGGCCCGCCGAGCCCGGACGGAGGGTTTGTCCTGCGGCTGTCTGGCGGAGAGTGCCGGGCTCGGCGGACAGTGGCAGGAACTGTTCGGTGCGCACAATCTGGGAGCCGGCGGAGTTAAAGTGTGTATATATCAGGAGTACCCGGTCGAAACGTCCGCCTAGGAAGCCGTCCGTCAGCTGGTCGGATAATGCGGCGGCATCCTCGTATGAGGGGTCACCGGAGAGTTCGTGGTGGATGACCATGAAGTCGCGTCCGGCGCGGTGCAGGGCTTCTTCCATCTTTTTTCCGATGGCGAATGGCTCCACTCCGGGCCCAAGTTTCGAAATCTCATCCATGGTGACGTCGATGACGTTATGGTTGAAGGCCCCGCAAAGAGCGTTGTTCGACGCCACCGCCACGACCGCCGTCCGCCCGGCCTTAGTTTCAGAGCCCACGACCGCCGTCCGCCCGGCCTTCGTTTCAGAGCCCACGACCGCCGTCCGCCCGTTCGAAACGTCCGCCCCGTCCGGAACTGCATGCCCGTCCGGAACTGCCTGCCCGTTCGGAACATCCGGTGCCGCAGACCCGCTGCGGAGGTATTCCGGCGGCACACTCAGGGAGCGGAGCATGTCGTGCAGGGCCTGCGAGTAGGGCAGCATGGCCGTCACCTTGCGCTGGGCTTTCTGCAGCTTGGTGGAGGCCACGAGCTTCATCGCGCCGGTGATTTTCAGCGTGCTGCGCACAGCTCCGATGCGGGACTTTATTTCGCGGAGGGTAGGCATTGCGTCAGGAAAACATTCGAAAAGACTACCGTAAAACTATTGACCTGAAGCACTCAGATGCAGGCACACGTCTGCGGCGGCCTGCTCGATTGCGATTTCATCGTCGTGCGACATTTCCCCGCGGTCGAGACGCTCCAGGACCTCGGCATGGGCGGAGCGCATCAGCGAGAGGAATTGCTGCTCGAATTGCGGGACATCGTCCAGGGAGATTTCGGAGAGCAGGGAGTGCGTGCCGCAGTACAGCACGGCAATCTGCTCACCCATGGGCATGGGCTGATACTGGGGCTGGACCAGCAGGCGGGCATTTTTGCGTCCCCGGTCCAGGGTCATGGCCGTCACCCGGTCCATGTCCGACGAGAATTTCGAGAAAGCCTCCAGCTCTGCGTACTGGGCCTGAGAAATCTTCAGCATACCGGCCACCGCCTTCATGCTCTTGATCTGCGCGCTGCCGCCCACACGGCTCACCGAGATACCGACGTTCACGGCAGGCCGGAAACCGGCGTTGAACAGTCCCGGCTCCAGGTATATCTGCCCGTCCGTGATGGAAATCACATTGGTCGGAATATACGCGGACACGTCGCCCGCCTGCGTCTCGATTATGGGCAATGCGGTCAGCGATCCCCCGCCGCGCACCTTGTCCTTCAAAACTTCCGGCAGGTCGTTCATCTGGGCGGCGACTTCTTGCTGGCCAATAATCTTGGCCGCCCTCTCCAGCAGTCTGGAGTGCAGGTAGAACACGTCGCCGGGATAGGCCTCGCGCCCGGAAGGACGCCGCAGGATCAGGGACACCTCGCGGTATGCGACCGCCTGCTTCGAGAGGTCGTCGTACACCACCAGCGCGTGCCGACCCGTGTCGCGGAAATACTCTCCGATCGCGGCGCCCGCGAACGGCGCGAAATATTGCAACGCAGCCGAGTCCGCCGCCGTAGCCGTGACGATGGTCGTATAGTCCATCGCCCCCTTCTCGCGCAGGGTCTGGACAATCGCGGCGACGGTCGAGCCTTTCTGTCCTATTGCCACGTAAATGCAGTACACCGGATCGCCGGACAGGAAGCCCGCGCGCTGGTTGATGATCGTGTCAATGGCAATGGCGGTCTTTCCGGTCTGCCGGTCGCCGATGATCAGCTCCCTCTGCCCGCGGCCGATAGGAATCATCGAGTCAATGGCCTTGATACCGGTACGCAGCGGCTCGTGGACCGGTTCGCGGAAAACCACGCCCGGGGCCTTGCGCTCCAGCGGCATTTCCAGCAATTCTCCTTCGAGGGGGCCCATGCCGTCCAGAGCGTTTCCGAGCGGGTCAATAACCCTGCCGACAACCCCCCCTCCCACGCGGATGGAGGCGATACGCCCGGTCCGGCGCACGTTCATTCCCTCCGAAATGCGGTCGGTCGGACCCATGAGCACCGCACCCACATTGTCCTCCTCCAGATTCATGACCACCGCGCTCTCCCCGTTCTCGAGTTCCAGCAATTCCCCGGCCTGGGCATTGTCCAGCCCGAAGATACGGATCACTCCGTCGCTGACCTGCAGCACCTGCCCCACCTCCTCGAAACGGGGAGAGAGGTCGATGCCCTTCAGCTGGGAGAGCAGTATGTCGGATATCTCACTTGCCTTGATATTCGTTTTCTGAGCCATAGCTTACACTAATCGTCTGTTGCTTTCTGTTAGTTCTTTGCGTATCGTCTCCAACTGGGTACGTACGCTCGCATCCATCATGAGTCCGTCGATCTCGAACTTGAAACCGCCCTCTATCCCCGGATCAATCAGGGATTTCATGAGCACGGACCCGCCGGTCATCTTTTCGCCCAGGGCTTTCATCCTGAGCTCGAGGGCTTCATCTTTCACCGCGGTCGTAAGGCGCCCTATGCTGATGCCCTCCTGCCGGCAGTAAAACTTTCGGAACTGGATCATTACCCGTTTGAGGAGATTTTCCCTTTCGTTTTTCTCCAGCAGGGTGATCAAAGCAGCCAGATCCGTCTCGAGGACGTCGGGGATGCTTCCCGTCGAATCCAGCATGCCGTCCACCTGGGCGAAAACCTCCTTCCCGCGGCCTGATTCAGCCGTGAGTTTAAGCAACGCCCGCGCGTACCTGGATGCTATGATTCCCTCGTTCATTATCAGTCAGTTTCCCCAGAGCGCTCCGCTTCCGCTGCCAGGGCATCCAGCAGTTCCTTCTGGCTGGAGTCCGAGGACACCTCGCGGCGGATTACCTTGCCGGCGACGGCCAGCGAGATATCGGCAATCCGGTTCTTGAGTTCCCTTGCGGCCATATCCTTCTGGGCGGCAATCTCCTCGCGGCCTTTAGTTACTATTTCTTCTGCCTGCTTCCTGGCCTGCTCGCGAGCCTGTGCGATAATTCCCGCACCTGCCTGCCTGGCCTCCTCCAGGATGCGGCCTTCTTCGAGACGGGCCTTTTCAACGATATCGGCCTGTCTGCGTTCGAGCTGTTCGAGCTGCTGTTCGGCTTCCTTTGCCTCCCGGATGCTATTCTCTATGCGCTCGCTGCGCTTCTCGACCATCCCGGTGATGACCGGGAAGCCGAAGCGGGCGAGCAGGAAGAAGAGGATGCCGAATATAATCGTCATCCAGAACAACAGCCCGAAATCAGGAGTCAGAAGAGACATTACTGGCTAATACCGATTAGACAAACCAGGATAGCGAAAAGGCACGCACCTTCCACCAGTGCGCCGATGATGATAGCCGTCATACGGTAATGACCGGCCTGCTCGGGCTGGCGCGCACCTGCCTCAAGCGATGACTTTCCGATGGTACCGATGCCCCAGGCGGCCGCGATTGCCGCAAGACCTGCTCCGATAGCGATACCGGCTTTTCCGAGTGCCGCACCTGCCGCGGCCTGAAGTAAAGTAAACAGTAGCATAATCGTTTATTGTTTAGTAATGTGTAAAAAATAAGTTGCATCAGTTGGCCGGTTTGACGAGGTAGTTCCACTTGCCTAGTTCCTGAGCGAAGACGACCTGTCTTGCAAGCCTCTTCTGGTACGATTCATCAATCGGTCGCTTGATGTCATAAG
>JAFSTI010000171.1 GCA_017450585.1 Bacteroidales bacterium | reverse complement strand
GCATGCCTGGCAGGCCGGAGATAAAGGCATGCCTGGCAGGCCGGAGATAAAGGCATAAAAAGATTATAATGGCACAGAATAAGAAAAAAGACAATGGTCAGGATAAGGTCGTGAAGATCCGAATCAATCTCTCCTGGCTGTACATATTACTGATCGGAGGCATCGTATGGATGCTCTTCGGCCAGAAAGGCGCGAATCCGCAGAAAATCGAGTGGGCGGAGGTCCAGACCATGTTCACCGCCGGTGACATTAAGGAAATTCACTTCGTTCGGAACGATTTTAAGGGCAGTATCACCGTGAAGCCGGACTGCCTGTACAAGTATGAAGACCGCTTCGGAGGTATGGTACCGACGAAATCACCGCACTTCATCTTCCTGGTTTCCAGCAAATTCGATGCGGAAAAAGAATTCGCCGAACTGAACGCTAAACTCGACGCTGACAATCAGGTAAAGGTCATCATGGAGAACGAGTCCAAAGCATGGACACAGATTCTCGACTGGCTGATTTTCCCGATTATGCTCATCCTCCTGTATGTATTTATGTTCCGCGGCATGACACGCGGCATGGGAGGCGGCGCGGGAGGCCCCGGAGCCGGCGGTGGCATGAACCCCTTCAATGTAGGCAAAGCCACCGGCAAACTCGCGGACAAGACTAAGGTCAATGTCACTTTCAAGGACGTCGCCGGCATGTACGGTGCAAAAGAGGAAGTGATGGAGATAGTCGACTTCCTGAAGAATCCGAAGAAATATACCGCCCTGGGAGGAAAGATTCCGAAGGGCGCCCTGCTGGTAGGCCCTCCCGGTACCGGTAAGACACTCCTGGCCAAAGCCGTGGCAGGGGAGGCCAATGTACCCTTCTTCTCCATTTCCGGTTCAGATTTCGTGGAAATGTTCGTGGGTGTGGGAGCCTCCCGCGTGAGGGATCTCTTCGCCCAGGCCAAAGAAAAAGCCCCTTGCATTGTCTTCATAGACGAAATAGATGCAGTCGGACGGGCCCGCGGGAAGAATGTTGGCTTTTCATCCAATGACGAGCGCGAAAACACTCTGAACCAGCTCCTTACAGAGATGGACGGCTTCGGTTCCAATAGTGGGGTCATCGTACTTGCCGCGACGAACCGGGCAGATATTCTGGACAAGGCCCTTTTGCGTGCCGGTCGCTTCGACCGTCAGATTCATGTGGAACTGCCGGAGCTCAAGGAACGTGAAGAGATATTCAAAGTACACATGCGCGGGCTGAAGGTCGCCGCGGACTTCGATACCGAATTCATGTCCAAACACACGCCTGGCTTTTCCGGCGCTGATATTGCCAATGTCTGCAACGAAGCCGCGCTGACCGCTGCCCGTCGTGGCAAGAGCGAGATCGACAGACAGGACTTCCTGGATGCAGTGGATCGCATAATCGGCGGATTGGAGCGCAAGGGCTCAATCATCACTCCCCAGGAGAAGAAGTCCATCGCCCACCACGAGGCCGGGCACGCAGTAGTCAGCTGGCTGCTGCCGCACGCCAATCCTCTCTTCAAGGTGACCCTCATTCCCCGTGGTTCGGCACTTGGCGCCGCATGGTACCTGCCCGAGGAACGCAAGCTCTGGACCCGCTCGCAGATGGAAGACGAAATGTGCTCCCTCATCGGAGGCCGGGTGGCAGAGGAAATTGTCAATGGCGAGCCTTCTACCGGCGCACAGAATGACCTGGAGCGCCTCACCCAGATGGCCTACGGCATGGTACAGTATTACGGCATGAGCGATAAGGTGGGCAATGTATCCTTCTACGATTCGACTGGTGCCCGCGGATACGAACTCATAAAACCGTACAGCGAGAAGACAGCCGAACTGATGGATGCCGAGGCCTCCCGGATAATCACAGAGATCCACGACAAGACACGCGCCCTGCTGGAGGAACACAAAGAGGGTTTCTTGCAGGTAGCAGCGCTCCTGCTGGAGAAGGAAGTAATCTTCGCCGATGACGTGGAGAAGATCCTTGGCCCGAAGGTGAAAGCCGACGACCAAAGCGCAGAAGCAGAAAAAAGCACAGAAACAGATACAGAAACAAATGAGCAGCAGCCTGAAAGTTAGAACCCTGTCCGGCATCGTATTCGTCGTCGTGATGGTCTGCGGCTTAATTCTAAACCGCTACGTATTCGCGGCGCTGGTGGCCTTCATGATCGTATCCATGATGATGGAGTTTTACCATATGACTTTCGGAAGGCAGAAGCACATTGTTCCGAAAGCCCTGATGATGACGGCCGGAGTAGTGCTTTTCTGCCTGATGTTCATCGCCGAGGCTACCGGAGCCCAAACCCGCTATCTGCCGGTCTCCATGATTCTGGTAATGGCCTCTATGGCTGCCATGCTTTTCGAGAAGGACAAATCATCTTTCACTGACTTTGCCTACATCGCGACCGGATTCCTGTACATAGCCGTACCGCTATGCCTTTCAACCATAATCGCTTTCAAGAGCGGGGTGTTTGACGGCACACTGCTGCTGTGTTTTTTCATTATCATCTGGTGCTCGGACATTGGGGCTTACGCTCTCGGAATGGCATTCGGCCAGAGAGAGGGGAGCCGCAAGCTTTGTCCCGAAATCTCCCCTAAAAAATCCTGGACTGGATTCTGGGGCGGACTTCTACTCTCCGTGATAGCCGCCTGCACCCTTCATTGGGTGGGACTGCTGATTGTTCCGCTGGTGCACTGTATTGCCCTGGGCATACTGATGTCCCTGGGCGGACTGGCGGGCGACCTGTTCGAGTCGATGTGGAAACGCTCTTTCGGGCTGAAGGACTCGGGACAGGCTATTCCCGGACACGGCGGACTGCTGGACCGTTTCGACAGCACGCTGATTGCAATGCCCCTGGGGGCTATCTACCTGTCGCTCTTTAACCTGCTCTGACCCACATGAAACTGGATAAAGACTCCCGCTCGACCGTAATAAAGGTCTACATCGCGGCCCTGGTCGCCATCGGCCTGCTCCTGTTTGCGCAGTTGCACTTCGGCCTGTCATGGTGGGTCGTGGCTCCGCTGAGTGCGTTGCTGGTTTTCTTCTCCTGGTTTATCACGTTCTTTTTCCGCGTTCCGGAGCGCACACCGGCGGGAGACAACACCAAGGTGACCGCGGTTGCAGACGGGAAGATCGTCATATTAAAAAAAGTATACGAGCCGCTATTCATAAAGCAGGAATGCATACAGGTCTCCATCTACATGGATTTCTTCGACGTACACGCCTGCTTCTGGCCTCTGACTGCGACAGTGAAGGAATACCGCTATTACCCGGGAAAGCACCTTCTGGCCTTCAAGCCGAAAGCTTCTTTGGACAATGAGCATACGGCGACGCTGCTGCTTGCGGACAACGGCAAACAGGTTCTTTTCAAACAACTGGCAGGAGGGTTCGCACGGCGGATTGTCTGTTATTCCAAGCCGGGATTACGAACCAAGGCTGGAGAGCAATGCGGCGTTATCAAGTTCGGTTCCCGCATCGACATCTTCCTTCCTCTTGATGTTGAGATACACGTCCGCCTGGGCGAGCAGGTGCGCGCCTGCGAGACTGTCATCGCCACTCTTTAATCAGTTCGAGCAGGCGGTCTACCGCTTCATCCTCAGGAATGTGACGCATAACGGCCTCACCGCGCCGATAGATACTCACGCGTCCGCCACCTTCACCGACATATCCCCAGTCGGCATCAGCCATTTCACCGGGGCCATTTACGATACAGCCCATTACGGCTATCACCATTCCCTTCAGATGGGAAGTGCGTGCCTTAACCTCCTCAAATGCTTTCTGGAGGTCATACATGGTACGGCCGCAGCCCGGGCATGCGATGTACTCCGGCTTGTAGAAACGCCGGCGGCAGGCCTGCATGAGTTCGTCCTCAAGATACGCCGCAAAACCGGCGGGGTCGGCCGTAACATCAGAACCCAAACCTTCGAATTCGAATTTGACTTCGTCCAGTTCCCGGTCAAGCAGCCGCTTGCCGAAATCACAGGAGGCGTCAAGCAGGAGCCGCTCACGCGGAGCGCTCGCATAAACTGCTACAGCGCGGCGTAAAGCCGAAGCGGACGCGGAAAGCGAGGACGTAGCGGAAGACGGGACCGAGGAAATGGATACGCTCCGCAGGGCGGAGGCGTAGGGGCCGCTGTAGCGCTGTGCCAGGTAACGGGCGACGGGAAGTTCACAAACCGGGTCTTCGGTAAGTGAAACGCGCACTGTGTCGCCGATACCGTCACAGAGAAGCGAAGAGATACCGACGCAAGACTTAATCCTCCCGGAATCACCGTTTCCGGCCTCGGTAACACCGACATGCAGGGGGAAGCGCACACCGGCAGCCTCCATCCGTGAAACGAGCTCCCGGTAGGCATCCACCATCACTCGGGTATTGCTCGCCTTCAGAGACACTACCACGCTGTAAAACGAATGGTCCACACACATCTGGATCCACTCCATCGCGGCGATTGCCATGGCCTGCGGGGTATTGCCATACAAATCGGTGATATACCGCCCCAGAGAGCCGTGATTCAGACCAATACGAATGGCGGTCCCGTGCTCCCGGCACACTTCTATCAAATGGCCGAACTGCTCCCTGGCCTGCGAATGGTCAGGGTGGAAATTGCCGGGATTAATCCTGACCTTCTCCACGAAGGGCGCCACGGCAAGTGCGGTAGCCGAGGAGAAATGTATATCCGCCACCAGGGGAGTCTCCACACCCTCGGCACGAAGACGGGTGCGTATCTGCTTTACCGCCTCTACCTCAGCCGGACCGGGAACGGTGACACGGATGATCTGAGCCCCTGCGGCCGCGAGAGTGCGGCACTGTGCGACCGTAGCCTCGACATCGGAGGTGTGGGTATTACACATGGTCTGGACCACGATGGGATTATCGCCACCGATAACCACATTGCCGACCTTGACTTCTATCGATTTCATTTTGCAGCTCTTTCGGAATTCACAATCTCCCTGGCCTCCAGTTTCAGCGAACGGGTCGTGCGGCCGGTACGCTTTGTCAGCTGGAAATAAATGCCGGCGGTCACCATGATATCGAACGGATAGGCATAGCGGTAATAATACTTGCTGGCATAATCCGGCTCGTAGATTTCGCCCCAGCTGTAGCGCACTATTCCGTTGAAATGTATTTCAATAGGATCCAGGACAATACCGATGCCTCCGCCGCCCTGAAGACCGTAGTCCCAGCGCAGGTCGTGATCCGCGAACGAATAGCGCAGATCGTCCGTCACGGACGTACCGAAACGCTCGATACCGAGGCGGTAACCGGCATAAATGCCGATATTGGCCATAAATTTGAGGTTATGCGTATCCACATGCCCTGCCATAAGGAAAGGCAGCTCCACGACGTCATAACGCACAGATGAAGCCCCGTCCACGGTAAAGACCTTGCCGGTTTCCTTATCCTCTTTGAACTTATACCCCTCCTGACCGTACGAGAGCCCGATGCTGAATCCGAAGTACGGATACAGGCCGAACATCTTGTAATATCGGGTGAAAGACACCGAAACATAGGGCATGTTCATGACCGTCTCCTGCTTCTGGGTGGGGTTGAAACTCATCCGGTTGAAAGAGACGCCGCCCTGCACGCCGAAAAGTGTGTAGTCATTGAGAATCAGCTTACGGGAGATCTTCACGGTATCCAGATACATATTAGAATATAGCGTAGTATCACGCCCGGCCTGATCTATACTGGTGGCGGTAAGCGCCTCTTCGACCTCATTCTGATCCTGGGCCGACAGGCTGACGGATACCGCCAGCAAAGACAATAATACTATGATCAGTCTTCTCATCTCAATCCTTAAACAATTCTGCGAGGTCCACGCTCTGATCGATCTCGGTCATTTCCCGGACCACCAGAAGCACATCTTCCCCGAACTTATAAAAACGGACCTTCTCCGGCTGTCGGTGTTCCAGCAGCGAGCCGCTGTCCACAATAGAATTGTGATTCCGGTCTTCGGTTATACGGATGCAATACTTCCCTGCCTTAAGGTAGGGGAAAGGCAGCACGCGGTCGGAGGAAATAACATAGGAACGCAGGACCTTATCCCGCTTCTCGCTAAGCAGGTCCACTATGTAAGTATTGCCCCCGACACCGGTCATTTCCAGCGAAAGGGTACTCAGTTTCTCATCCGTGGGTAGGCTGACCTTCACTTCTGTCGAGTCGCTCCAGAATCCGTTGATATCCCTGAAGGCCCTGTGCGGCACTTTCAAGAAATACTCGAAGCCTTCCTGCAGTTCCACCTCCGGACGCACAGTATAGCGGCGAATATTGGTACTGTCAGGCTCGACGCTGTACTTGCCGATGCTTTCCTGCTGACGGGGATTAACGACCCGCAGAGTAAGCGAATCAAAATTTTCGTTGATGATGGGATAATTGAACTCCATCTGGAAGCCCAGCTGCTCCACGGTCTCGGGATCCGCCTTCAGGGAGAAAACGCAGGTGGTGTCCTCGTGCTTAAGGTTTCGGCGGTTCAGGCGCCTCTGCCTCGCAGGCACGGGATTAACCAACTTTATTTCCTCTGTAAAAGGAGAGGCTACTCCGAGCGAATCGGTCTTGCGGTAATTGACATACAGCCGGAAGGTGTCCGGCATCTCACGCCTGTCATTGACCCAGATCTCCAGACTGTCTCGCTCGATATTGAACTGGGTTATCAGTTTGTTAGCCGGGACGCCGCTGATCCACATCGTGTCGATATGCGCACGCTGAGCCATGAAGGTGATGTACGAACTGCGGTCAGAGATGCGTTCCTTATTCACTATATACTGCTTGAGCGGCTTTTCACGGAAGACGTTCAGCTCGTATTCGGGCTTTCTGGCCTGACAGGCAAGCGTGTCCTTCATATCGTACTTGCGAAGTTCGGGCAGGGAGTCATTGACCACCACCGTAGGACGTATAGCCGAATCCAGGAACGCCACCCGCTCTCCGTCCTGCTGGTACATGAGGTCATTGTTTGAGTCAATGAGAGCGTACAGGCGATAGAGAGTATCGGGAATGTTGCGGATCACGAAAAAGCCCCAGTCATCTGTGCGGGCCGCGGCAAAAGGCGGGTGCAGGAAGAGGGACGAGTCAGCGTGATCCTTGTGCAGCAGGACAGTCGCCCCCTTGACGGGCATCAGCGTATTGCAATCCTGAACGACACCGCAGATGCACAGCGAATCGATGGAGTCACCGGTCGAGAATACGAAAGTGTAGCCGGGATAGGCATTGCCCTCGTTATTGTCCACTATGGCGTCGTTAAGATCCACCGTATAGGTCGTATTCGGCTGAAGATCACTCTCGAAAGAAATAACTACGCTCTTACCCCGTATCTTGGCCTTAGGCTTTTTCTCCAGCGGAGGAGAGACAAAGATGCTCTGGGCGTTCTTTATCTTCACATATTCATTGAAGGTGAAACTGAACTCCGCGCCGTGAAGCGGCATCTGCACCGTCATGGGGGCGGGGGAGGTCTTAAGCATCACGGGAGGGATAGTATCCTTATCACCGCCGGTCGGAGCCTGGGTAGTGTTCGCACACGAGTGCGAGAGCACCTGCGCGAAGAACAGGAGCGCCAGTGCACCGGGCAGCATGTATGGAGTCAGACTTTTTCTCATATCTCCTTTCTGATTACGCTCTGGATACCCTCAATACCGGACAATTTGTCTATAAGGGCTTCCAGCACGTCTTTGTCGTGGATAAGCATCTCGATATGCCCCTCGAAGATGCCGCCTTCGCAGCCCAGATCGAGTTTCTGCATATTGACACTCATCACACGGGATATGTAATATGTTATGTCACGCAACAGACCCACGCGGTCGATTCCCCGGATCTCGATGCTTACAGGGAAGACCGCATCAGCGGAAATGTCCTCCCAGGATGGCACCACGATTGATTTTCCGAACTTAGAGGCTATATTCTCGGCCAGTTTGCATGTCTTCTTATGTACGGTGATAATACCGCTTTCCGAGCGAAAACCGATGATCGGGTCGCCGGGGATAGGAGAACAGCAGGTGGCAATAGTATAGTGCATGCCACCTCCGGAAGGAAGAACCTTCGCCGAGGGGTCGGGCTCCGGAGCCGCGACGTCCTGCTCAGGTGCCGGTATCTTGAAATAATCCTTAACGATGCCGGTGGCCTTGCGTGAGACCAGAAACTGCAACCATTCACGTTTGGGGTGGCCGCTGCGGGAAGTGATGATTTCCACCTGGTCGCCGGAGCGGAGCACGGTGGAAAGCGGGACCAGGCGCAGGTTAACCTTCGCGGCAATAGCCTTGTTTCCGATATCCGTATGTATTGAATACGCGAAATCCAGGGCGGTGAAACCTTTCTGGATAGTACGCTGTTCACCCTTCGGCGTAAAAACTACTATATCACTGGATGTCAGGTCGTTATGGATAATGTCGAGGAGTTCCAGGGCATTAACGTCGCTGTCCACCAGTATATCCTTAACCTTCTGGAGCCACTTATCCATCTCCGAGTCATTCTCAGAGATGTATCCGTCTTTCTTATAGGCCCAGTGTGCGGCGATACCTCTTTCTGCGATATCGTCCATACGGCGGGAACGTATCTGAACCTCGATCCATATACCGGCCTCGCTCATCAGGGTGCAATGCAGCGCCTCGTAGCCGTTTGACTTAGGTTGCTTCACCCAGTCGCGCATGCGGGAGGGCTGGTAGCGATATATCCCGGTAATGATGGAGAAGATGTGGTAGCACTGATCTCGCTCCGTCTCCCTTGAGGAAGAATCCGGATTAAAGATGATTCGGACTGCATATAGGTCATAGACCTGGTCGAAATCTATGCCCTTGGTCTGCATCTTTCTCCAGATGGAGTAGGGGGTTTTGATCCGCTTTTTAATCTCAAAATCAAAACCGGCAGCCTTCAAAGCATCTGAAATAGGGGTTATAAAGCGATCGATCTCTCCGCCCTTGGTCTGGGCATTGAGACTGATACGGTGGCTGATATCCCGGAAAGCATCCGGCTCCTTGTAACGCAACCATATATTCTCCATTTCCGATTTGACCTCATACAGACCCAGGCGGTGAGCCAGAGGGATAAATATGAACATGGTCTCGGAGAGGATCTTGTCCCGTTTGTGTTCGGGCATGTATTCGATGGTGCGGCAGTTGTGCAGACGGTCCGCCAGCTTGATCAGTACCACGCGCACATCGTCATTCAGAGTCAGAAGGATACGCTTGATATTCTCCGCCTGCATGCTTTTCTCAACCTGCGCCGGCTTATTACGGTCTTCATTGTCAAGCACATTCTTGATTTTGGTCAGACCGTCCACCAGAGAGGCTATTTTCTCGCCGAACAGATTCTCGACGTCCTCGATCGTATAGTCAGTGTCCTCGACCACGTCATGAAGCAGGGCGGCGCAAATGGACTTGCATCCCAGACCGATCTGCGAAACCACTATCTTGGCGACTGCCAGCGGATGGAGTATATACGGCTCCCCGGAGCGCCTGCGCACGTTTTTGTGCGCTTCATTGGCAAAGTCAAAGGCCTTCTGGACCAGCCTGATCTCACGCGCGTTTGCACAGCGTGGGCGGGCGGCGGCCATCAGCTCTTCGTAGCTGTTGCTGATTAACTCGTAATCGTGGGGAGTGAACTCGGAAAAACTCATATCTCTAGTCAAAAAGCGTAGGTTCGTTGTCAAATAGCCCTCCCTGGGCAGGCGCCTCGTCCGGCAGCATGGCACGGAACTCGGCCTCACTGATAACCTTCACGCCCAGTTCGGAGGCCTTGTGCAATTTTTCCGGCCCGGGTTTCTCTCCGGCGAGCAGGAATGCCGTCTTCGAACTTACGGACGAGGAAGGCTTACCGCCGTGCAGGCTGATAAGCTCCTTCATGGCGTCGCGGGAGATAGAGAAATTGCCAGAAATGACAATAGTCTTTCCTTCCAGCACGGCGGACAGGGACTGCTTGCGTTCACCGACCGTGAAACGAAGGCCGGCGGCGCGCAGGCGCGCAATCTGGTCCAGGGCGTCGGGATCGTGCATGAAATCATAGACGCTCCGGGCAATTACCTCTCCGACGTCCCCGACCGCAAGCAGTTCCTCCTGGGAGGCAGCCATCAGCGAGTCAATATCCCCGAAGTGCCGCGCTATCGAGCGTGCGGTGGTTTCGCCTACGAAGCGTATGCCCAAAGCGAACAGGACCCTCTCGAAGGGCACCTGCTTCGAATTCTCAAGACTGTCCATGAAACGAATGACGGAGCGTTCCTTCCAACCCTCCAGCGCCATCAGCTGCAGAGCGCTGAGTTCGTACAGGTCCGCGGGCGTACGCGCCAAACCGAGCCGGTAGAGCTGCTCCACCGTCATCTCGCCGGCCAGCACATTCATTGCCTTACGGCTCATAAAATGGATCAGACGCCCCTGTATCTGCATCGGGCAGTTAAGGGAATTAGGGCAATACCATCTCGCTTCGCCCTCATCCCGCACCAGCGGCGTACCGCAGTCCGGGCAGGTCTTGGGGAAAACGGGAGGCAATGCACCTTCGGGACGCTTCGCAAGCTCGATACCGGTAATCTTCGGAATGATCTCGCCACCCTTTTCCACGTACACCCAGTCACCCTCGCGGATATCCAGCAGGGCCATCTGGTCAGCATTATTGAGCGTAGCGCGCTTAACCACAGTTCCGCTGAGCAGCACCGGCCGCAGGTTCGCCACCGGAGTGACGGTTCCCGTGCGCCCGACCTGATAATCAATGCTCAGCAGGGGAGTCAGAGCCCTCTCAGCCTGGAACTTGAATGCGACCGCCCAGCGCGGGGACTTGGCCGTAAAGCCGAGCGTCCGCTGCAGCGGCAGTTCGTTTATTTTTATGACAATACCGTCGGTAGCGTAGGGCAATGAGCGCCGCGCGCCGTCCCAGTAATGGATATAATCCTCGATATCAGAGATATTCCGGCAAATGCGCCTGTCTTCCGAAACCGGCAGCCCCCATGACGCGGCGGCATCCAGGGCCTGGGAATGTGTTTCGAAAATCGGCTGCCCGTCCTCCCCGGTCAGGCTCTCGGCAGGGATGTGGTACAATGTGCACCAAAGACCACGTCGTGCCACCTCGGAGCTGGAAAGGAGTTTAAGGGAACCGGATGCTGCATTACGGGGATTGGCAAAAGGCTGCTCCTCCTGCTCTTCTCGCTCCCGGTTCAGGCGGTCGAAGGCCTCGTACGGCATTAGGATTTCACCCCGGATCTCGAAATCCGCAGGCCAGCCGCTGCCGCTCAGGCGTTCAGGTATATTCTTGATTTTGCGGACATTGCGCGTGACATCATCCCCGACCACCCCGTCGCCGCGGGTAAGCGCCCTATAAAGGACCCCGTTCCGGTAGTTAAGACAGATGGCGGTACCGTCGAACTTCAGTTCGCAACTATAAGTAAACTTAGTGCCGTCCAAGACCTTCTCCGCCCTCTGCACAAAGGCCTCGATGTCTTCAATATTGTAAGTATTCCCGAGCGAGAGCATCGGGTAACGGTGAGGATACTGGGCGAAGCCCCCGCGCGCACCGCCCTCTTCCTCCAGATCACTGCCAACCTTCTGGGTAGGGGAGTCGGGAGTTATCAACTCCGGAAACTGTGCTTCCAGAGCCTCCAACTCATGCATCCGGGCGTCGAATTCGAAGTCGCTCATCGTGGGCGAATTCTCTACATAATAGCGTCGGCTGTTCTCCCAAAGCAGGGTCCGGAGTTCTTCGATCCGCTTATTTGCCTCGTGAATATCCATAATCCCACAAATTTACCAAAATTTTGTTAAATTTGCAGCCGCTTCACTCGCATTGAAGACAGTTTTTTTAAAAGATATGAAAGATTCCATTATCATTCTCTGCGGCGGCGGCCCGGCTCCGGGTATGAATACCGTCGTTTTCTCAGTTGCCAAAACCTTCCTTTCGAACGGTTACCGTGTCATCGGACTTCACGGAGGTTACTCCGGTCTGTTCAACGCTTCTCCGCGTATCGAAGACATCGACTTCTTCAAGTCTGACGCCTATTTCAACCGCGGCGGCTCTTACCTTCAAATGAGCCGTTTTAAGCCCACCGATGAGGATTTCGAGAAGAATTTCAATCTCAAACTCTTCCAGGATAACAACATCAAGCTCCTGGTGACCGTCGGCGGCGATGATACCGCTTCCACCGCGAACCGTATCGCAAAATTTCTGGAGGCACGCAAGTACCCCATCCAGAACATCCACGTTCCGAAAACCATTGACAACGACCTGCCCCTCCCGGAGAATACCCCGACTTTCGGTTTCAACTCCGCTAAGGACGAGGGCGCACACATCGCCCGCACCGCATATGAGGATGCACGCACTTCCGGCAACTGGCTACTGATTTCCGCCATGGGACGCAGCGCCGGCCATCTGGCACTCGGAATCGGCGAGTCTACCCATTGCCCTATGACCATCATCCCCGAGATGTTCAACAAGACATCCATCGGCATCGATAAGATCATCAAGCTCACCCTTTCCGCTATCATCAAGCGCAAGATCCTGGGCATCGACTACGGTACCGTAGTTGTGGCTGAAGGTGTCTTCCATGACCTCGATCCCGAAGAGATCAAGGCTACCGGAGCCAACCTCACCTACGACGAACACGGACATCCCGAGCTTGGCAAGATTTCCAAGGCTGTTATGTTCAATGACATCCTGGAGAAGGAGTTCAAGAAGATCGGCATGAAAGTCAAGACCCGTCCCCTCGAGATCGGTTACGACGTCCGCTGTCAGGATCCCATCGCCTTCGACCTTACCTACTGCTCAGAGCTCGCCATGGGCGCCTATGAGCTGTTCAAGGCAGGGGAGACCGGATGCATGGTATTCGTGGATCACGACGGTAACGCCCGTCCCCTCTATCTGCATGACCTGCAGAACGCCGAGGGCAAGATTCCGCCTCGCCGCGTCAATATCAACGGAGGTACCGCACAGAACTACTACTCACACATCTGCCACTATATCACTCCTGCCGACTATGAGGCAGCGAAGAAGTATGTGGCCGACCCCGAGAATTACGATTTCAAGAAGATTCTCAACTGGTAGATCGCAGCTTATCTAGCAGGCAATTCTAACACCTCTATACCGAAGGCCCGGCAGTCAATTCTGACCGGGCTTTCTTTTACCCCGTTCAGTTCGGCTGCCGCCGGGGGGATAACCAGGTCAAGCATGGCATCGTCCGCCCCGAAGTTACAGAAAACAAGCGTCCTGCCACGCAAGAAGGCGAAATGGCGCCCGTTGTCGAAGCCGGAGGACTGGCAATAGCACAGGTCGAACATCGGAGAGTCACTTAGTTTCCTGGCGAGGGACAGAATCTCCCGGAACATCTCCAGACACTTCTCCTGAGATCCGTCCAGCACTGTTCCCGCGGACACCCCGGCCGGCCGTGTCTGCTCCGTCGCATAGGCCGGAGTTCTGTGCACGTGGTTCCAGAGGCTGCACAGTTCGGCGGGGAAAGACCAGTTGAATATGGATGTGCGGCAATTTTCACTCTCAGAGGCGGTTATACCGATTTCCTGTCCGAAATAAAGCATGAACGGGGCTTCGGTCAGCAGAGCGGCTGCCGCAAGGGGCGCTCTCTCGTATAGCAGCGCAGTCGTAGCGCCGGCAGATTCGTCCGCGGAAGCGCTGGCAGTTCCGGCATAATCCGGAGAGCAGAAGCGG
>JAFSTI010000170.1 GCA_017450585.1 Bacteroidales bacterium | reverse complement strand
TCTCAGCACCGTCATACTCGTTTCCGCCCCACCAGCTGAGTTTGTCCGTTGTGGAGATATAAACCCCGTCCGGGTCCACTCTCCCGTTAAATGTGCAGAGGAGGTTTCCTAGTGAGACTGAACTTGCGGATACGCTAAGATTATAAAAATCCGTGCAGGCTACGGTCCTGGTCCAGGAATCTTTACCATCTCCCTCCTCGATTTCTTTCTCATAAGTATCAGCATAATACAGCTTTCCGCCTATAGAAAGAAGGAAAGACTCTTTGCTGGCTTCCACCTGGAGGAGTACGGGCTCAAAGGAAGGAGGAGCGATGATTCCCTGCATTCCGCCATTAGCGCCTGGATAACCAAACGTCCCGCCCAGACAAGTGCCACCTGCAGGATAGATTTTCCAGCAGGTGATATTGTCTCCCAGCACGTTGACGGCATCCAGCGTGTTGCCATTGTCCTGCAGACGGATCAGTGACGGAAGCCCTCCGTTAATGCCCTCATAATTCCAGCCACCGGTCCTCACAAACAGGTCCTTGCCCAACTGGTGGAACCAGCCGTTCAGGAAGGTGGGCTGCTTGAAGCCGTCGTCCATCCCGTTGGGAGCGCCCGCTTCAAGCGTCCACTCGAAAAGGGCTCCGTCGCTCTTGCGGATAAGGTAATGGGCGCCGTGGCGGTCATGGTACATTGCGCTGAAATCATTAATAATCTTGGACAGCGCGTGACGTGCAGACTTGTTGCCGTCCGTGGGATAATTCTCCCATCCGCCCTTTACATCGTAATGGCAATTGGCGAGCCACAGCCAGCCTTCGTCCACCGGGAACACGAAGCCGGGAGAAATGATGAGGTTTGCCTGTATGGTCTCGGCCACTTCGCCGTCAGTTCCTTCCACATCCACATTATAGCTGACCTCCACCATTGAGCCGTCTTCAGACACGGTGTAAAGGGCCTTGGGACCCACGGTGACATCGCCCTCGGCTTTGGTGGCCGCACCGCCCTGGGCGAGGGCCAGCATATGCGCACCGGCAATATTGGCCTTGCGGAAAGTGACCTTGGCATTGCCATCGAAGCCATCCTTGTTGCAGGAAACAAACAGGACTGCAGTGAGAATCATGGCTGCAAAATGAATCTTTTTCATAAGTTTCAATGTTTTTCGCAAAGGTAGTCGGCCTACACGAATGCCCTGTGGCGGAATTCACCACAAAACAAAAAAACCCATGGAATCATCCATGGGCTACAATTCTACTATGCGTAGTTCTTAATCCTTGACGGGACGGACAGACCTGCCTTGGTAACGAGGAACGAGTGCCTTGTCCTTGTCGCTGTTAATGAAGTCCACGGCGTTTGCCGTTTCTCGTTCTCCGGTAGCAGTCCAGTAGCTTCCATAAGAACCCTTATTCTTCAAGGATCTCTCGTCATACCACCCTCCTGCAGGAAGGAATATGCTCTTTCCGTTGGGCCCGGTCACCAGCATTCCTTTGACTCCATTATAGTTGTCTTTCCACGTCCATGTGCACTTCTCACGCAGCTCTTTGAACTCATTAAACGTAGGCGTGCGCCAACCATTGCCAAGATTTGCGGTCGCGGCGTCATCTTCAGCCTCCAGCACAGTCTTCCCGTCGCCTCCAAGGATGGTGTCATACTTTTTATAAATTGTAATTCCATCGCTATATGAGGTTGCCGGATACTTGTAATTAGACGAGGTATAGCTTGTTTTGGGTGAAGTTTCTGCCCAGGCGTAATAATTACCGTAATCCTCAGGTTTCGAGGCTCCAACATTCATCGAGCACCATTTCAAACCGCTGGGAAGACCAAGGTCCACAGCTTCAGCTGCCACCGGGGCTGCCGCCTTGACGGTCACAGCGCATGTCGCGGTAATACTGGGGTTGCTCACACTTGATACGGTTATCGTGGCCGAGCCGGCAGCGACGCCTCTTACAGTTCCGTTGGACACAAGAGCGACAGACGTATTGGAACTGCTCCATGTGACATTCTTATTTGTGGCATTGTCGGGCAGAACCGTAGCAGTGAGAGAGCCGGTCTGTCCTATTTCCAGCTCAAGCGTATTATTATTCAAACGGATCTGCGTTACCGCGACGGTATTGTCAGTGACAGTCACGGTGCAGCTTGCGCTCTTTCCGCCCGCCGTGGCGGTAATAACGGCATTGCCTGCACTGATGGCCATCACCGTGCCTGCTTTGGCTATGGAACCGTCGGCGCCAAAATCCCCTTCATTTGCCACTCTGGCCACATTAGGGTTGGAGCTGCTCCATGTAACGGTCTTGTCCGTGGCATTGTCCGGAGTTACGGTAGCCGTCAATATATATGACTGATAGCGCGCCAGTTCCAGGGAAGTCTTATCCAGAGTAATACCCGTGACGTCCACGGTAGGAGGATTCTGGACAGTAACCTCGCAGCTCGCAGACTTGTCGCCGAGGTACGCCGTCACCGTCTCCTTACTGCCGGCAACCAGTCCCGCGACCTTCGCCTGAGTTGCGTTAATTGACTCAACCAGCACTTTGGTAGGATTCGTACTCTTCCACGCGACGGTCTTGCCCTGCAGTGCGTTCTGAGGCGTGACGGTGGCCGTCAGGATCAACGGCTCCGACTTGGCATATACCGTAGCCTCGGTTTTATCCAGGGCAATGGATTCTACCGGGATGTCCGGATTCTCGGGATCGACGATCTTTATCGTGCAACGGGCTATCAATTCAGGATTGATGGCAGCGATCACCACGGCGGTCCGCCCTGCGATAAGGGCTTTTACGACACCCTTGTCATCTACACTGACTGAGGGGTTTCCACCGTCAACCGTCCATACGTTGATAGTTTTGTGGGTGGCATTTTCCGGAGTGAACACGACATTCAGCTGGCGCTCGTCACCTACATTCATTTCGATGTAGTCAGGATCGAACGCGATGGACTGCACCGCCACCTCATCCGTGACAGTCACCTCGCAGGTGCCGGTTTTGCCATCGGCCGTGGCCGTAACGACGGCCGAACCGGGATTGCGCGCTTCCAGCATATTGTTCTCATCTACGACGGCCACCATTCTGTCAGTGGTAGTCCATGTCGCCTTGACGGGGGCACCGGTGGCGTCCGTAACCGAAAGCTGGAGCTTTTCATTTTTCAGGATCGTCACCTTGTCCGGAGTGATGATAAGTCCGTCTGCCTGGGGCTTCCCGACTACCTTTATCTTACAGGAGGCTTCAGCATCACCGACCTTCGCGGCAATAACGGCCTCACCTTCGCTGACGGCAGTCACCAATCCGGCGGGGATATATGTACCGTCCGCTGCGACCACCTCTTCGGTCGTCACGGTCGCCACGTCAGGATTTGAGCTGGACCATTCGATCTTGGGGGCCACAGGGTCGTTTGTCCGGGCCGTGGCGGTCAACTGAAGAGTCTCTCCGATAGCGAGTTCGGCCGAATTCTTGTCAAGTTCGACGGTGACGGAAGACGCGCTCTTCAAGCCGGCCTGGACAATATCGAGAGATTTTGTATAAGCTCCGCAGGAGACCGTAAGTCTGGCGCTCCGCGGATCCTCGCTCCTATTGTCCTGAGCCGTGATGATGATCCTCGTTTCACCTGCCGTGCCGGAAGAAGGGTCGACGGTCAGCCAGGTGGCCGGTTTGTCATCTTTAAGATCCACGATACTTACGCTCCAATCCAGGGTCGCGGTAAAAGCGAGCCCCACAGTCAGAACGCCTTCATCAGACGTAGCGAAGAACCCGATTCCATCCTGGAAATACGCAATGCTTTCCTCGGGGATAACGAGTGTCGATGGGATTTCAACTTCGTCGCACGAAGAGAAGAGGGCGACGGAAGCAGCCAACAAAGCAAACAGAAACTTTTTCATTATACCGAAGTTTTAGATAATAGTCTAGGGCGAAGGTAAGTGAAAAAGAGTACTGGTCTATAGTGCGAAAGAACTATTTTTAGCCTATTCCCAGCTGTTCGGCACGCCGGATCATCTCGGCATTGCTCCCCACATCCATCTTGAAATAGATATTCTGCTTGTGGTTTTTAATGGTGTATACACTGACATGAAGTTTCTGCGCGATATCCGATGCGGAAAGACCCTCACGGCTGAGGCGTATGACCTCCAGCTCACGCGCGGTCAGGCCAAGCTTCTTCACTTCGCGGGAGCGTTCCTCCATCAGATTAACGATATAGGAAGCCACATCATCCGCCACAAGTTCGTCCTCATCGCCGAAAATCTCCCTGCAACGGGCGCGGATGGTCTCCTCGTCCCGGACGGAAGACAGATCCCGGAGCGACTCGGAAACCTTGCGGTTAAACTGCGGGCTCGTAAAATCCTTCGACACCAGGCGCAGAAGCTGCTCCTTACCCCGGTCGGAAGCCGTAATCTTGCGTAAAAAGATTTGCGACATGCCGATTATCACAGCCATCGCGCCGGCCAAAATACATAGCATGACGACCCAGATGCGCATCCTGGCGATACTCGCCTCCTTGAGCGAAGTCTCATAGCGTGTCTCCATCTCCTGCAGCCGGGCATCAGCCTTCTGCTGCATGTAATACTCCATCGCATACACATATTGCTGATGAGCCGACGCGGCATTCTGCACATCGCCCGCCTGGGCATAAAGCATCACCAGGTTATTCCAGCACTGGCTCTGCATCAGATAATCGTCCTCCCGAAGATCGGAAAGCACCTCTTCGCAGCAGGCGATACCCTCGCTCCAGTTCCGTCCCTGGCGGTACCAGCGCATCCAGTAGGGCAATGCCCTCGCGGCGAACGTGGAATCCACGGACACAGACACAGCCTGGCCGATGCACTCGCCGGCCTTGGCATATGTTTCAGGGTCAATAGGGTCCTTAAACCGGTTCAGGCCGATGTACGCCTGACTCATCTGCAGCAGGATATCGGGCTGCAGAGCGGGATTGCCGGAAGCGAAGGTCATGGCCTCCCGCAGCGTCTCCAGGGCTTCGGCATCCTGCGCCTCACCTTCGGTGATCGCCCCGCAAAGCTGCAGCCTGCCCTTTTGAAGCAGGGCAATTGCCACAAGGCTGTCGGTCCCGCTCGCCCTGGCCAGGCGCTCCGCCTCGAGCACGTGCTCCCAACCCTGGGCGTCACGCCATGTCATGACATCCAGCGAAGCCAGGTGGCTCAGGATAAGCGACTTGCCC
>JAFSTI010000169.1 GCA_017450585.1 Bacteroidales bacterium | reverse complement strand
TGAAATCGTGGACTCACAGTCCGGCAAGTACGGTCATCAGCTGAAAGAAATCGACGCTACGCTCACGCCCTACCAGTACGCGCGATTGAAGACTTTTATTCAGAACAATAAGATCGACGCCAAGATGCGCGCCGTCGATATCGCCGACTATTCAGAGTAGCCTGCCGCGCAAAAACATCTGCCCGTCGCTCAGACCTTGTGAATCGTATCCAGCGAGAGATTTACGAGCGCGGAACCGAGTGCGCCAAGCCGCACGATCGCGGTCTTCTGGCCGTCCACCTTTATAACCTCACAATCCAAGCCGCTTAGCGGTCCTTCGGTAATCCTGACCTTGTCGCCGGGAGAGAAGCGTTCGGTTGATATCCTGACAGATCCGCCCGCGTGGCCGACCATGAACATGAACCTGTTCATCTCCGCATCCGGGATGATGGCGACGGATGCCGAACCGGTCTTGCCGGTGGCGCGGTCAGTCATGAAAGCGTATAATGGCAAGACCTGTTCCAGTATCCTGTGACGGTCAGCATTCTTACAGTGAATGAAAATCATTCCCCTGATCAGGATTTGGTCCACATCCTTGAAACGGTCGCTCCACTTCCGGCGGACCTTTTGGATAGGGAGGAAGTATTCTAAACCAAGACGGCCGAGAGCCTCGGCCGTCTTTTTCTCCTGGCAGGATTTAACGTAAGCTACGTACCAGTGAAGAGTATCAGGACCACTGTCCGCCATTACTGAGGGCTTCGTGTGTGCAATTGAACTCCGGTACGGTATCCATCAGAAGGCGCAGGGTAGCGGGGATGTCCACACTGACAGAAAGCTCCTCCAGTTTTTTGGTGGCCTCCAGGGCGGCATCGTAATCATACTCACGTACGGATGCGATGCGGATGCGCTGATGGGAGGTCGGGAGGGTATTCTCAGCAGATGCCAGAACCTCTTCGTAGAGCTTCTCGCCCGGACGCAGGCCGGTATATTTGATCTGGATATCCTTGTCCGGAATGTACCCGGCCAGTTCAATCATCCTACGGGCCAGGGTGTCGATCTTCACCGGATCACCCATATCGAATACGCAGATTTCGTTGCCCTTGGAAATAGTGGACGCCTCCAGCACCAGGCGGCAGGCCTCAGGTATGCTCATGAAGAAACGGTTAATCTCAGGGTCGGTGACCGTGACGGGACCGCCCTTCGCGATCTGCTCGCGGAAGCGGGGGATTACCGAACCGTTCGAACCGAGCACGTTGCCAAAGCGGGTGGTGATAAATTTGGTATTGCCCTTAACCTTTCCGGCTGCGAGCGCGAGACCCAGGCTCTGTACATAGATCTCGGCTACACGCTTCGTGCATCCCATCACATTGGTCGGGTTCACTGCCTTGTCGGTGGAAACCATCACCATTTTTTCGACTCCGTACTGCAGGCACTTGTCGGCCAGGTTACGGGAACCGATAACATTGACCAGAACAGCCTCACAAGGATTCTCTTCCATAAGCGGCACGTGCTTGTAGGCGGCTGCATGGAAGACGACGGACGGAGTCCAGCGGCGGAACACATAATCCAGACGCTTGAGTGAACGCACATCTCCGATAACGGGGACAAACTTGAGCTTCGGGAACTTCTCCTCGAGCTCCAGACGCAGGTTGTGTACCGGAGTCTCGGCGTTGTCGAAAAGCACCAGTTTCTTCACGACGCCCATCTGGGCGATCTGGCGGCACAGTTCGGAACCGATGGATCCGGCAGCACCGGTAACCATGACCACGCGGGAATCCAGAGACTCCTTGATCGCATCCATGGAAATCTTGATCTCGGGACGGCCGAGCAGGTCTTCCACGCGGATTTCGCGGAGCTTGCTCTGGAAAATGCCGCTGGCCGGGATCTCATCGATGGACGGGGCGATCAATATCTTAATGCCATTGGTAGACAGGTGGTTTATCAGGTCGGAATGCTCCTGGCGGGCTTCCTCGACGGTCGCGAACAGAATGGATTTTACCCGAAGTTTCTGGCAGAT
>JAFSTI010000168.1 GCA_017450585.1 Bacteroidales bacterium | reverse complement strand
GATGCCGCGATGGAAGCGGCCGTGCCGACGTCCGTAGCGTGATGTAACGGTGGTCATGTGCCCGGGGAAGGAATAGTGGCTCACCGAATCCACCAGTGTCACGTACGCCTTCCAGGGCATGTTCTCAAACTCTATGCGGTAAGGATCGGCATTGACATTGTTCCAATGCTCCGTGAAAACCTCGGTGGAGGAGATTTCATCCCCGTCTTTTTTATATTCCCAGGTATTGTCGGAGTAGAGTATGATCTTCATGAATGGCGAGGCGGTGTCCAGCGTATCGATGACCGACTTGGCCGCCGCATCGGGTTTGAAGGATTCAACCGGCTTCAGCATGGGACGCGAAATGATCTGCTCCGCTTTGCTGAGGGTAAGTTTGGTGGAGTCGGCAGGAAAGGATCCGCCGGCCGTTACGGTAGTGAGAATGGACAGGAGCAGCAACAATAATTTCATCGCGAGGCTCCGAACTTGGTGAACAACAGTTTATCCACGGCCGCGATCACGGCGTCCAGTTTCTCTTGGGTCGTAGCCTCGCACAGGAAGCGCAGGTAAGGCTCGGTATTCGAAGGGCGGATATTAAACCACCAGTCGGGGAACTCCAGCCGGTAACCGTCGAAATCCATCATCACGCTGGGCTTCTCCTGGGCGGCGAACATGTCGCGTACGGCATCCATCGCGCCCTGCTTGTCCTCCAGCCGGTAGTTGATCTCGCCGGAGTTCTTATATGTAGTAAGCTCGTCTATCTGGTCGCTGAAGCTGCGGCCTTCGCGCTTCAGGGCGGAAACGATGCGCAGGACAATTATGCTGGCCAGCATGCCGCTGTCTGAATAGAAGAAATCCTTGAAATAATAGTGTCCGGCGAGCTCTCCGCCCCACAGGCCGTCAATCTCGCGGAGTTTAGGTGCGGCAAACGCGCGGCCGACACGCCATGTGTGCAGGTCTGCGCCGTAGCGCTGCAGATATTCGCCGACCGCCTTAGAAGAGCGGATCTCCTGCAGCACGCGCGGAGCCTTGGCGCCCCTCTCGTCGCAGAAATACTTGGCCATAAGGGCAATGATGAGGTCGGGCGCGACGAAGCGGGCCTTGTCATCCACGAACATTACGCGGTCCGCGTCTCCGTCATAGATTACTCCCAGATCTGCGCCGCTCTGAGCGACCAGTTTCTTGAGGGGCTCCACATTCTTCGGGATGAGCGGGTTCGGCTCGTGATTCGGGAAACGGCCGTCAATGGTATCAAAGAGCCAAAGGGCGTCTTCGCCGGCGTAAATCTCCTTGGCGAACAGATTGGACATACCGTTAGACAGGTCGAAGGCGATGCGTAGGTTTGAGAAATCTCCCTTATACTGTTTCAGGAACTCGATATATGCGGGCTTGATATCAATCTCTTTTACCCCTCCGCGATGTGCGGCCACGGGGGTCGGACGTCCCTCGTCAATCCATTGCTTAATCTGTCCCAGACCGGTATCCAGACCGACAGGAAGAGCGTTCTCCCTGGAAACCTTCATGCCGTTATACTCGGCGGGATTGTGAGAAGCGGTAATCTGTACCGAGGCCTTGTATCCGTACTTTGCGGTACCGAAATACACCAGCGGGGTGCTGCTCAAACCGATGTCATCCACATCCGCTCCGGCATCGTTGATTCCCTTTATCAGGTAATCGTGAATCTCCGGCGAAGAAACCCTGCAATCCCTTCCCACCAGAACCTTATCGGCTCCAAGCAGGCCGGGGATGAAATAACCTACCTTATAAGCGGTCTCCTTGTCCCAATCGACATTGTATATACCGCGGATATCATATGCGTGAAATGCTCCCATAGTATTGTGTATTAATTATTTCAGTTTGGAATTATAGCGCGGGTGGACCTTTCCGTGCGCGATGCTCATCAGTTTCTTGCTAAGCAGCTTTTTACGGATGGGGGCCACCAGGTCAGTAAACAGTACGCCGTCCAGATGTGAAAGCTCGTGCTGGATCATTCGGGATGCGAAACGGTCGAAAGTCTCTGTCTGCTTTTCGAAATTCTCGTTCCAGTACTCAACGGTAATCTTCTCGGGGCGAACCACATCGGCATAGATGCCGGGCACGCTCAGGCAACCTTCGTTATATGTGCAGGTCTCGGCACTGCTTTCCACCACGCGGGGGTTAATCATAACCCGCTTGAAACCGGCCAGATAATCATACACATCGGTCATGACGTCTCCGTCCACAATCAGCACCCGTAGCGATACTCCGATCTGGGGTGCCGCCAGACCGCAACCCTCGCTGCGATCCAGGGTTTCCCTCATGTCCGAGATCAATCCCGTAAGATATTCTTTCTGTGTCAGGTCGGCTTCGGCGGCTTTCTCTCTTAGAACCTCCGAACCGTAGAGGTAAATAGGCTGTATCATACTTTAGTCCTATCCAGGTATCCCTGGAGTATAATGGCCGCACTGATGCGGTCCACTGAATTCTTATCCCGGCGGTCTTTGTATTTCATACCGCCGTCTATCATCGCCCTGTGCGCAAGCACTGAAGTGAAACGTTCGTCCTCCAGGGTCACAGGGACCGAAGGAAAGTGTTTTCGCAGGCGTGGAAGGAAAGCGTCCACGTCGGCCGCAGCCTCTGCGGGGCGCCCGTTAAGGTTCATCGGATAGCCCACTACGAATCCCACTATAGTCTCGGACGCGGCATATTTCTCGAGATAATCTATTATCTTTGCAGTAGGTACCGTATCCAATGGAGAAGCGAAGATGCGGAGCGGGTCGCTCACAGCCACGCCGGTCCGTTTCCTTCCGTAATCGATTCCGATGATCCTTTCCATCCGGATGCAAATTTAATTCAAAACTATGTCAAGAAAAAGCCCGAAGGCGGAAAAAAAGATATACCGCATCGAATTGGTGGACACAAGTTCACACAAAACGGTGTGGTCCCAGAAAGGAACGAAGACTTCCATGACGGTGGTCCTCACTGCCATAGTGATCCTTTTCACGGCTGCCATTTATGCCTTGATAGCCTATACGCCCATCCGTATCACCATTCCCGGCTATCCCGACGCGAAGACCCGCCGCATGGCTATCACCAACGCCATAAAAATCGACTCGCTGGAAAGCGTGATCACCCGCTGGGAACTCTATTCCGAGAATCTCTCGCGGGTCGTCGCGGGTGAAACTCCGGTCAGCATAGACAGTATACTCCGGATTACTGCATACTCTCCCGACCGGGAAGCTGACCCGAAAGCCATGGCAAGCCGCGACTCCATGCTGCGCTCCCAGGTAACCCGTTCCGAGCAGTTCGACCTTTCGCAGAAAGACCGTGACCTTCCCATCGAAGACCTGCATTTCTTCCCGCCCCTGAAAGGCGTGATATCGCAGCCTTATAACCGCGTCCTTCATCCCTATGTGGACGTGACTGCTCCCGCAGGTTCGGTGGTTATGTCCGTGCTCGACGGGACCGTGATCTTCGCCGGATGGAACGACGAGTTCGGGTACACCATCCAGATCCAGCACGACGGAGATATTGTCACGGTATATAAGCACAATCAGAAGCTGCTGAAAAAGACCGGTGACCGGGTAAGCGCCGGGGCGCCGATCGCTCTTCTGGGCAATACCGGTTCGCTGACTACCGGCGACCACCTGCACTTCGAGATGTGGTACAAGGGCGAAGCTATTGACCCGACCCAGTATATAAACTTCTGACACGCAGATGAAAAGAAGGATCGCCATTCTCGGCTCGACCGGCTCGATAGGCACGCAGACGCTGGACGTCGTACGCCAGCACCCCGACCTCTTTGAGGTTGAAACGATTGTCGCAAATAACAGCACGGATGTCCTCATCGCCCAGGCCCGCGAGTTCAGGGTGGGCAATGTGGTCGTGTGCAATAAGGACCGTTACCGCGAGGTGGCGGACGTCATGCAGCCGGAAGACATCAAGGTCTGGGCGGGCATCGAATCCGCCGGTGCGCTTGCAGCTGCATCGAATGTCGATATAGTGGTCGCGGCAATGGTAGGGTTCAGCGGCCTGCGACCGGTGGTGGAGGCCATTCGGGCCGGGAAAATCATTGCCCTGGCCAATAAAGAAACGCTCGTGGCGGCCGGAGCTCCGGTCATGGCGCTGTCCCGTCAGCACCAGGCGCCCATCCTGCCCGTCGATTCCGAACACTCGGCCATCTTCCAGTGCCTGCTTGCCGCTCAGGGCAATGCGGTCGCCCGTCTGCATCTGACCGCTTCCGGAGGACCGTTCCGCTGCTGGAGCCGGGAGAAGATTGCCGCCGCCACAGCCGCCGATGCTCTCAAACACCCGAACTGGAACATGGGGGCGAAGATTACCATCGACTCGGCTACGATGGTGAACAAGGGCTTCGAAGTAATAGAAGCCAAGTGGCTCTTCGATATGGAGCCGGACCGCATAAACGTGGTCGTACATCCCGAGTCAGTGGTGCATTCCATGGTTGAATTCGAGGACGGTGCGGTCATCGCGCAGCTCGGCTGCCCGGACATGCGACAGCCCATACAGTTCGCATTGTCCTTCCCCGACCGCCTTACACTGAACAATAAGAAACTGGATTTCGCTACTCTTGGCTCGCTGAGTTTCGAGGCTCCGGATATGGAGCGTTTCCCCGGTCTGAGACTGGCGTATGAGGCTATCGGGCATGGCGGGAATGTGCCCTGTGCCATGAATGCCGCCGATGAGGTAGCGGTCGCGGCTTTCCTTCGCGGGGAGATAGGTTTCTATGATATTCCTTCCATTATCAGTGACTGCATTGCAGGCGTGAATTTTGTAGCAGACCCGTCGCTCGACGACATCTTCGACACTGATGCCGAAGCGAAAGCCCGTGCGAGCGAGTTGGTCCGCAAACATTCACGTTGATGACGGCATTGATAAAGGCGCTTCAGGTTATACTGGCGCTGTCCCTGCTCATATTGATCCACGAATCGGGTCATTATTTCTTCGCGAAGCTCTTCCGCATCCGCGTTGATAAGTTCTTCCTTTTCTTCGATGTGGGAGGACGTAAACTTTTCAGTACCAAGACTACGCGTTGGTTTGCCCGGCTGTTTCCGAAGGCCGCCGCGGCCGAAACGGAATACGGCATTGGATGGCTGCCGCTGGGCGGGTACTGTAAGATTAACGGCATGGTGGACGAGTCCATGGATATGGATGCGCTGAAGTCCGAGCCGAAGCCCTGGGAGTTTCGATCCCATCCTGCCTGGCAGCGGCTTCTGGTGATGGCGGGCGGCGTACTGTTCAATTTCATTGCCGCGATTCTGATCTATACCGGCCTGCTGGCATCGCACGGGGAGACTTTTATTGCCAATAATGACACGCCCCTGTATGTCAATGACCTGTCGTACGAGATGGGTTTCCGCACCGGCGATCGGGTATTGCTTTACGACGACTGGCATCCGGAAGATTTTTCTACGCTTCAGTCGGATCTGGCGAGGCGTTCCGTCAGCCGGGTGACTCTTCTGAGAGGGGCGGACACCGTGGTCCTGTATATTGACCGGAGTATGATCGGGCGCGTGCTAAATACGCCCGGCATGTTCGACCTGGCCCTGCCGTTCGTGATTGATTCAGTGATGGCTGGCGGCCCGAACGATGGGGGAGCACTGCTGCGTGGCGACCGGATCTGTGCGCTGGATTCGCAGAGGGTGGAATGGATGCAGGACGGACGCGCCATTCTGTCCGGATTCAAAGGCCGGGAGGTGCAGGCGCAGGTTATGCGCGATGGTTCCATGCTGGATATGACGCTTCAGGTGGATACGCTCGGGCGTCTGGGCGTGTTTACCCGCATGCCGGAAATCAGCCGTCGGGACTACAATATGCTGACAGCTGTGCCTGCCGGATTCCGTTTTACTTTCAATATGATAGGTGACTATGTCCGGGATCTCCGGCTGGTCGCGACACCTTCTACGCAGGCCTATAAATCGGTAGGTAGTTTCATCGCTATCGGACAGGTTTTCCCGTCCCGGTGGAACTGGCTCGAATTTGTGTACCTGCTAGGACTGCTTTCCATTATGCTGGGCGTGATGAATCTCATCCCAATCCCCGGCCTGGATGGCGGTCACATCCTCTTTACCCTGTACGAAATGGTTACCGGCCGCAAGCCTTCCGACCGTTTTATGTACATCATGCAGATTATCGGTATGATACTGATATTCGCACTCATGTTCCTGGCTTTCGGGAACGATATCGGAAGATTAATTAAATAAGATCGCGTTATGAAAAGAATTGTTTTCGCGCTCGTGCTCACGGCCGTCTGTCTGGCCTCCTGCAAGTCCACCGGCTCGGTCCTGCCCAATGTCAGCGGTAAGGCCGGAGAGGTGATGGTTGTAATCGACAAGTCTGCGTGGGATTCAGAACTGGGAGTGGCTGTGCGCGAACTGCTCGCCTGCGACTGCCCCTGGCTGCCGCAGAAGGAACCCCTGTATTCGCTGGTGAATGTACCGCCCAGCGGCTTTGCAGATCTGTTCAAGATTCACCGCAATATCGTCTGGTTCAATATCGATCCCCAGGTCCAGGAGCACGGAATGGAGCTTCGCAGCGATCTGTGGGCGCATCCGCAGTGCGTAATCCGGATTAATGCCGCTACTGCCGAAGAAGCCCGGGAGATTCTTTCTCAGAAAGGAGCTACACTCGTTGAGGCCATCGAGCAGGCCGAAAGGGATAGGGTAGTGGCCAATACCCTTCGCTACGAGAACCGCGAACTCTATCCTCAGGTGGTAGAGATTATGGGTGGTTCGCCGCATTTCCCTTCGGGCTACAAGTTGAAGAAGAAGACTTCTGATTTCGTGTGGATAGCTGATGAAAAGCAGTACACGATGCAGGGAATCCTGATTTACAAGTATCCTGTCGGCGGCGGTTCGGATGAGTTCAGCTGGGAGAAGATAGTGGAGCATCGGAATGCCGCGATGAAGGCGAACGTGCCCGGGATGTTTGACGGTACTTATATGACTACCAGTGAGTTTACCGTGCCGATGCTTCGTTATGCCTCTTACAAGGGACGCAAGTTTGCCGAGGCTCGCGGCCTGTGGGAGGTTCACGATGATTATATGGGCGGCCCGTTTGTGTCACATTCGTTCTATACCCCCGACGGAAAGTATATCCTGGTGACCGAGGCTTTCGTCTACGCACCGAAGTATGATAAGCGTCAGTACCTTCGTCAGGTAGAGTCTATCCTCTATTCTTTCGAGTGGAAGAAAGATGGTGAGTAAAAAAGTTTGCGAGATAAAAAAATAATGCATAACTTTGCGCTCCCTTAGCGGTGGGTTCGTATAACGGCTAGTACTCAAGATTTTCATTCTTGCAATAGGAGTTCGATTCTCCTACCCACTACCAGACAATAAAAAATAGTAACATGGCAAATAACGCTTCTGCTGAAAAGTGCAATCGCCAGAGCGAGAGGCACAGACTGCATAACAGGTATTATGCAAAGACCACACGGAATGCTATCCGTGATTTGAGGAACACTACTGACCGTAAGACCGCTGAGGAGAACGCTCCGAAGGTCTACGCTATGATCGACAAGCTCGCTAAGATCGGAGTTATTCATAAGAATAAGGCTTCCAATCTTAAGAGCGGCCTGGCTGTTTATATAAACAAGCTTTCCTAATCGGGGCTACAGGCAGCGCGGGATGTAGCGCAGTTGGTTAGCGCACTACGTTCGGGACGTAGGGGTCGTCCGTTCGAGTCGGATCATCCCGACCACATAGAAATCAGAATCGCTTGGCGGTTCTGATTTTTTGTATATATTTGTACTTATTATTACACCACATTTCAGCTTATGAAGAAAATAGCCAAGTATACTCTGCCCTTCGCCGCCATGGTATTTTCAGCCATAGCGTGCGGCCCTGAAAATGTCGATCCCGTTACCCCTGGAGGTGAGTCGGACCTCTCGAAAGTCGCCACTTTGGTTATGCCGGTGGATGGGGCCTCGATTACTGTTTCTGCGTCTTCCGTGGGAAGGTTCCAGTGGGCCAAGGCGTCCGGGAAGGATGTGAAGTACAGTGTGGTGTTTGACCGCTCTGAGGGTGATTTCTCGAATCCGCTCCTGAGTGTCGAGTCTAATGCCGGCGGCACTTCTACCTACGTAAACATCGCAGCCGCTGATCTGAAGACTCTGGCCACTGCGGCCGGGATCCAGGAGGGAAGTGAAGGGACAGTTTGCTGGACCGTTGCCGTCAGCTCGGGAGATAAACGGCTTGTCAGCGATGTGCGCCGCAGCCTCAAGCTAGTCGTTCCTGATTCCAGCAATCCGCCCGCCCCGGTGGAAAAATGGAACTGGGCGATGGCGGCAGACAGCTGCACATTTATATTGACCAATGCCTTCATGGACAAGGACCGCGGCATCTGGTTTGGGTCTAGGGATAATAAAGCCGGCGGTAATAGCAATAATTACTGGGGCCAAGCCTATCCATGGCATACCTTGCTATATTCCTGGTCCCGCATCCACGAGAGCAATCCTACCCTGGCTGCGACTTACCGGGATTGGTTTACGAAATGGGTTTCGAAGAACGGTAATAATTATACCGGCGCGGCGCAGAGACGTAATGGCTTCTACTGCCAGTATACCGATGACATGGCCTGGATCACGCTGGTGTTCCTGCATGCCTATGATATCTGGGGCGAGGCGTCATATCTGACCAAGGCCAAGGAGATATTCGAGTACATGTGCGAGACGGCCAGGGTTATAGATAATGAGGAGGGCTGGGGACTCGTATGGAGATATCCTGGAGATATCGAGAACGGTGTCCAAAAGGATACCCGCAATGCTTGTACGAACACTCCTGCGCTGATTATCGCCTGCGAGCTTTATCGTATCACTCAGCAACAGTCTTATCTGGATACTGCCGTGAAGATTTACAACTTCATGACCAAGACCGGGAACCGTGTCCATACTAACGGGCAGGTGGGTGGCACTCCGCTGACTTATACCCAGGGCTGCTGGATCGAAGGCTGCCGCCTTCTTTTCCACCTAACCGGAGATCAGAAGTACGCTAATGCCTCTGCTACTTGCGTGAAATTCACCATGACTAGCGGCCGCTGTACCAACAATCTGGGCATTCTCCGTGACGAAGGAAAGGATGGCGACCAGCGGAATTTCAAGGGCGGCCTGATGCCTTACATGATCAATTTCATCCTCGACAAGCAGATGGATGCCACGACGCGACAGTCTGCGTTTACCTTCATGAAGAAGCAGGCTGAAACCCTGTGGTACCCGCAGAACGGGAATATGAACCGCAGCGAGTATCCCTACATGTTCGCGAACTACGTATTCAGCAAACCCTACGACGAGGACAAGGACATCAACGGGCAGAACTACCACAACCTCGGCTGGTGCGGCATGCACAACTGCGGCGCCGCCCTCCTAGAAGGCATGGCCCGCCTGCCCCGCACCTTCGACTAGTCGAACTAGTCGTCTACTGGTTCGACTAGTCCTCCGCCGCCAGCCCCCTGGCGGCAGTGATTCCGGTGGTCCAGGCGGCCTGGAGGTTGAAGCCCCCGGTGACCGCGTCGATATCGAGAATTTCGCCGGCGAAGTACAGTCCGGGATGCCGGCGGGATTCTAGGGTGTCTGCATGGACGGCCGACAACGCCACGCCGCCGCAGGTCACGAACTCTTCTCGGAAACGCGTCTGCCCGTCAATGTGATATGTATCGGCGCTAAGGACTGCGGCCAGACGTGCCGCGCCTTTGCTGCCGAGTTCGCCCCAGCGCAGGTCCGGCCTCAGGGCTGCGCGCTGCAGCAGGAACTCCCATAGGCGGGAGGGGATATTGTCCGGATGCACGGACGTACACTGTCGCGCCGGGTATCTGGCAATATTGTCCTTAATCCAGGCATCCGCGCTTGGCTGACCGGTCTCTCCATCCCCGCTGTCTGCCATCCAGCGAACGCAGATGTCGGCCTTGTAGCCCCTGGCGGCCAGTTCCCGCGCGGCGTATGAGGATAGCCGCAGCACTGCCGGACCGCTCAGTCCCCAGTGGGTGATGAGGATATCGCCATGGGTTTCGAGTCTGGTTCCGGCCAATTTTACCGCCGCACCCCGCACAGTCGTGCCCATCAGCTCCCGCAGCCCGCGGTCGGGGATATTGAACGTAAAAAGCGACGGCACGGGCGGCACGGTATCAATACCCAGGCCTTGCAAAAAGCCCCCGTGCTCTGACGCCCCTTTCTCTGCCTTCATTCCGCCCGCGCATATGACGACCGCATCGGCGCTGGCGACTGAACCGTCTTTGAAGCTCAATTGCCATTGCCCATGATTCTCAGTGGCCGTATCTCCCGCGGTCGGGGGAGTCAGCCGGCACAGTGCTTTGCCCGTCAGTACGTGCACGCCTTCCCTTTTCATCGCAGCGAGCAGGGCGTTCACGACGGTCCGGGCGTCATCCGTGACCGGGAACAGCCGTCCTCCGTCCTCCTCCTTAAGGCGAACGCCCTCTGCTGCAAACCAGCGCACCGTGTCCTCCGGTCCGAAATCGTGCAATAGCTTCTGCATCAGGCGGTAACCGCGCGGATATACCTCCCGCAGCTCTCGTCTGCCGGCCGCTTTTCCCGCGAGCCCGATGCCGGCGAAGGTATTGGCAATATTACAGCGCCCGCCGCCCGTGACGGCGACCTTCGCGAGCGGAACCTTGCCGGCCTCGTACACGGTCACTTCCGCAGCGGGGCGGAGCCGTTTACACTCCACGGCACAGATACAGCCGGCCGCACCGGCACCTATGATTGCAATTCTCATTGACAGGGCGTTTGTACCGCAAAATTACTATATTTGTTTTCTGTTAGACATTTTGCACATGAAAAGATTGCTCCTGCTTGCCTTTTTGCTGCTCGGTGTGTTCATCGCGAAAGCACAGACTCCGTATGTCAATCCCGTGATTAAGCATAATTGCCCTGATCCGAGCGTGATCGACGACCGTGCGCGGACCGGTTATTTCTATGCTTACTCCACGCAGAGCATGGTGCCGGGGAAGGGATATGCAGTTATGCCGGTGTACCGTTCGAAGGATATGGTGAACTGGGAGTTCGTGTGCGATGGTTTCGCCGGAAAATCACCGGATTGGTGCCCGGAAGGCAGACTTTGGGCTCCTGATATTAACTATGTGGACGGCCGATATGTGCTCTACTATGCGATGGGAGTTTGGGGCGACCTGGTCAAGAGTTCCAGCGGTGTCGCGGTGTCTGACAGCCCCTGCGGCCCTTTTGAGGATAAGGGAATGATAGTGAGTTATGCCAATACCGGCGTGCTGAACTGTATTGACCCGTTCTTTATCGAGGACTGCGGTAAGAAGTATTTGTTCTGGGGTAGTCTGGGCCGTGGCTCGGGAATCTGGGCCGCGGAGCTTTCGGATGATGGCCTGAGCCTTCGTGAGGGTGCCGCTCCGCAGTTTATCGGGGGGACCAATATGGAAGGAACTTATATCCTTAAGCATAACGGTTATTTCTTTATCTTTACTTCGCAGGGAACCTGCTGCGCGGGGGAGAAGAGTACCTATCATGTGTTGGTGGCCCGCTCGAAGGATATTTTCGGCCCGTATATGAGTCCGGACGGAGAGTACCTTATTTATAATAAGTATAATTACACCCTGCTTTCAAAGGGTGTGGACAATATGTTCGTAGGCACGGGGCACAACTCGGAGATTCTCGTGGATGACGCCGGGCAGATGTGGATGTACTACCACGCTTTCTGGAAAGCTAATGATTATCACGGACGCTGCATGCTTATGGACAAAATCGAATGGGATGCTTCCGGCTGGCCTTTTATCGCTACCGGCCACCCCTCGTACGATGGATTTGGTCCTGTTGTAAACAAATAGTGTTATTGATATGAAAAAACTACTTCTCGCTCTGGACATGAAAAAACTTCTTCTCGCTCTGGCGGCCGTTCTGTTCGTTATACCGGCTATCTACTCCTGCGACGGCGGATCCGTCTCCAAAGGTCCGGACAATACCCCTCAGCACATCACCGACAACCCCGGCGATAACGGCGGCAGCATGACCCCGATCGACGGCGGCGACACTCCCGGTGGAGATACCCCTGGTGGTGGTGATAACCCTGGCAGTGATACTCCGGGCGGCGGTGACAACGGCGGCTCCGGGGACGGTGATAACCCTGGCGGCGACACTCCCGGTGGCGTTCCGGCCGGCGCTGTGGATCTCGGTCTTTCGGTCTATTGGGCCGAATGCAACCTCGGCGCGACCACGCCGCAGGAAATCGGCGGATTCTACGCCTGGGGCGAAACCTCCGGGAAAGACTCCTATGACTGGAGCAATTACAGGTTTGGCGAAAGTATGATGACGAAATACAATACCAATACCGGTTTTGGAAGCGTAGTTGACAATAAAACCGTTCTGGAAAGTGCCGACGATGCTGCGACAGCCGCCTTAGGCGGGGAATGGCGTATGCCTACCGATGCAGAAATGACGGAACTCCGTACATCCTGTACCTGGGAGTGGAAGTCCGAAGGCGTAGCCGGATTTCTCGTGAAGAGCCGTACCACGGAAGGCAGTATTTTCCTCCCTGCCGGCGGCTATAAAAACGGAACTCTTCTGCTTGAACATGGTCAGTATGGAATGTACACGGGATATTACTGGACAGCTACTCTCGATGAAACATCACCCATCAGCGGACGCTGTCTCAGTGCCAAGGAATCCTTCATCCTCCGTGACAGCTACAGCCGTTTCATGGGCATGAATATCCGCCCTGTCCATCCCAAGGCTCAATAGCGCTGCCGCTCTGGCGGTTTTCCTCGGGTTGCGTGGTTTTCCTCGGCCCGGGTGTGGTTCCGACTCCGACGCTCCGGCGGTTTTCCTCGGCCGGCGGGAGGAGAGCGCTCCGACCTGCTCCCCGGACCGCCGGACGGGAGAAAACCGCATCCCGACCTCCGCACCCGGGACGGGAGGAAACCGCCATCGCCTCTTCGTTCATCGTCAACTGCCAGACCCCTCACTTTGGTACAGCAGAACCCCTTCTGATGTACGAAATGCGAGTTCGGATGCGATCGGTACAGGAGAGGCCCTTCTGCTGTACGGAAGGCGTCTTCGGGTGCGATTGGTACAGCAGAGGCCCTTCTGATGTACGAAATGCGCCTTCGAGAAACCGGTAAGCACACCCGGAGGGTATCCCGGCCAGATCATCAGCCTACATCCGGGTTTCCTCCGGGACGGCAGCAGAAAAAAACGACCGTCCGGGTTTCCTCCGGTCCGGCTGCGCATCCGCCGGGCTATGGGGAGGGCCCGGCGGCCTTGCCGGCCCAGGAAAACCCTCTCGCATGCGTGTGCAGAGGCCGTCCCAGGAAAACCCTCCACTCTGAATTCTTTTATGGAGGTGTGGAGGGTAAATATCTATAACATAGCTATTTACCTATTTCTTCTTCCTCTTAACCGGGGGAGAGGAATTGTTTATCATCCATAATACTAATTACTTATCCTCCACGACATCCTGAAATAGGTCCTTTCTGGTCTTGCTCCTACCTGACTGTGGATAAGACAAAAAAAGCATCGGCGATTGCCGATGCTTGCTCCCCCTCGGGGACTTGAACCCAGGACCCCCTGATTAACAGTCAGGTGCTCTAACCAACTGAGCTAAGGAGGACTATGTGTCGGAGCTTCCGCTCCGGGTGGCAAAGGTACAACAAAACTGTGATTCTGCAAAGTTTTCGAGATATTTTTTCATATCTTTGTGTGATATGGATATCGATCTTCTCTCTAAAATGGTCAAAGACCTGATCCTGAAGAGCGACAAGGTGGCGCTCCCCGGGGTGGGCACTTTCGTCTGTGAACTGATTCCAGCCTCTTTTTCTGATAAGGGATTTATGATTAATCCTCCGTATCGGCGTCTGTCTTTCCGGCAGAGGCTCGATAATGAGGATACTGCATTGGTGGATCTGTATGCGTCCAGTAATGGCGTATCTCAGGAAGAGGCGGATGGTGTCCTGCGTGAGTTTCTGCAGGGGATGAAGGATGTCCTGATTAAGAATAAGGTTATTATTTTCCCGGGGCTGGGGCGTCTGAGGGCGACGAAGGAGAATGCTTTCTTCTTTATACCGGACGAAGATCTTGATATTTACCCCGAAGGCTTTGGCCTGGAGTCTGTCTCACTGAAATCCTCCGGTGGCGAACCCGCTCCGGTTCCGACACAAGAGCCCGCCGCCGGGCCAACTCCCGAGCCCGCCCCCGAACCCGTGACCGAGACAGCAACTGAACTCGCTCCAGCGCCCGCACAAGAGACTGTGCCCGAGCCCGCCCCCGAACCCGTGACCGAGACAGCAACTGAACTCGCTCCAGCGCCCGCACAAGAGACTGTGCCCGAGCCCGCCCCCGAGCCCGCGGCCGAGACAGCAACTGAACCCGCTCCGACACCCGCGCAAGAGTCCGTGTCAGAACCCGTCGCGGAAACCCCCGCCGAGCCCAAGCCAGCGAAGAAAAAGTCGCGGTGGTTTGGGAGGACTGTG
>JAFSTI010000167.1 GCA_017450585.1 Bacteroidales bacterium | reverse complement strand
TCTCCTGTACCGATCGCATCCGAAGATGCATTTCGTACATCAGAAGGGCCTCTGCTGTACCAGTGTGAGGGATTTGGCTGTGTGAGGAGTGAAAAACGAAGTGAATGGTCCCCGCGATGGCGGTTTCCTCCCGTTCCGGGTGCGGAGGTCAGGGAGCGGTTTTCTCCCGGCCGGCGGTCCGGGGAGCAAGTCGGAGCGCTCTCCTCCCGCCGGCCGAGGAAAACCGCCAGAGCGACAGTGCCAGAACCGCACCCGGGCCGAGGAAAACCGCCGGTGTGGCTGTTTCGAAAAACTTAAAAGACAGAAGTGGGTGTCGGTAACGGGCGAAAAACAGACCCGTTACCGACAAAAATGGCCTTATTTGAGGGTAACGGGTCGAAAAATTTCCCGTTACCCACACCATGGTTTACAGGATGCACCGCTGGATCGTGGGAAACCAGGTCGATGCGGAAAAATCGCTGGATGGAGTGGAGTAATGCAATGTGGCGGGTAATCGGTTTTCTGCCGGGTCAGCGGGCGGTGCGGGAGGAGAGGGTGGCGATGAGCCAGCCGATGAGGGCGACGCCTATGGTGATGGCGATGATATCCGGCCAGTTTATGATGACCGGGTAGGCGTCGAGAACAAAGGCTCCGGGCATTTTTATGAGGCCTAAGCGGGTTTGGAGCCAGCAGGCGAGGAGTCCGAATGCGAGACCGCAGATGAGTCCCAGCAGGGAGACGAGCCAGCCTTCCAGAGAGAATATCCGCCGTATGGTGCCATCGCTTGCTCCCATTGCTCGAAGTGTGCCGATGTCGTCGGTCTTTTCGATTATCAGCATTGACAGGGAGCCGTAGATGTTGAATGCCACGATGATGATGACGAAGATCAGTATTAGAAATACGGAGAGTTTTTCGTAGCGCATCATCTTGAAGACAGTCTCGTTTTGCCGCAGCCGGTCTGCCACGAGGTAGTCCGGCCCGAGAGCCTCGGCGAGCCGGGCCTGCACCCGCTGCAGATTTCTGGCCGGCGATGTGACGTGCGCAGGAGCAGCAGTGTGAGATGTGCTGCCGTCGTGGAGGGTGATGTCGAGGGAGGTGACTTCGGTGTCGTAGCCGAGCAGGGAGCGCATGGTTTCCAGAGGGACCAGGATGAGGGAGTTGTCGGATTCGATGCTCCCGTTCATGATGCAGAGTGGCCAGACTTTTTCGGAGTGGAGGGTGGCTGTGGGGTTTGCGAGGGAAACGGTTTTTTCGCGGTCGGGGTAGTAGAGTTCGAGCGGCGCGGTGAGGTTGAGGTTGACGCCGAGTTTTCTGGCAATGCCAGGCCCTACCGCACAGAGCCGTCTCCCGCCCTTCGCAGCCGAACCGCCCGCGGCAGAAGTCACCGCCGAACCGCCCACGGCAGATGTCGCAGCCGATTCGCCCGCGGCGGAGAGAAGGTAGGCGCCGTGACCGTCTTCGATGCCGCGGGCGGTGGCGAGGCCTTGGCGCCCGTCGTAGGAGACGTAGACGTTTTCTTCGAGGACCATGGCGTGGTCAGCGACCTCGGGGATGGAGTCAAGCAGGGCGATGGCCTCTGTCGGGTCGAAGACCTTGGCGCGCAGGGGAGTGATGCGGAGGTCGGGGGATTCGGAGTCGATCGACGATCGGATGATGCCGTCGAAGCCGTTGTATACGGACAATATAATCACCAGCGCAGCGGTGCCGACGGCCATGCCGATGGCGCTTATCGCCGAAATGACATTGATGACGTTGTGCGACTTACGGGCGAAAAGATAACGGAACGCTATGAAAAGCGGCAGGTTCACCGTCCTACTTTTTCAGGAGTTCGTCAATGTGCTCGGCGTAGTCGAGACTGGTATCCAGGTAAAAGACAATCTCGGGGACAATGCGCAATTGCCCTCCGACAGTGCGGCCGAGCTCGCCCCGGTACGCCCTGACATTGTCCTTCAAAATCTTCATGACCTCATCCGATTTCGCGGACGGGAAGATGCTGACATAGGTCTTGGCCAGTGACAGGTCCGGGCTCACCCGCACCTCGCTCACCGTCACCATTGCCCCGCCAAAAGCGGCCATTCCCTTGCTGCGCAGGATCTCCGCCATATCCTTCTGGATCTCGCGGGCCACTTTCAACTGTCTGTTGCTTGCCGGCCTTTCCATCTACTTTACATTTATTATATAGTAGTTCTTCTTGCCTTTCTGGGCGAGGATATACTTGCCGTCGATGATGTCCTCCGGCCCGATGACACGGTCCAGGGAAGTCACCTTGTCCTTATTGACACTGACACCGCCGCCCTGAATCATCTTGCGGCACTCGCCCTTGGACGGGAAAACGGCCGTGTGGACGGACAGAAAGTCAATAATAGGGCAGGGGAGGCTGGAGGCCGGCACGTCGAAGGTCGGAACGCCGTCGAACACGGCGAGGAAGGTCTTCTCATCCAGGGCGCGCAGCTCGGAGGAGGTGGAATTGCCAAACAGCATGCGGGAAGCCGAAACGGCATTGTCATACTCCTTCTGCCCGTGCACCATGACGGTCACTTCGCGGGCGAGTAGCTGCTGCAGGCTGCGGCGGCCCGGATCGGCCCTGTGCTCCGCGATGGCGGCCTCGATGGTCTCGCGGTCCAGCATCGTGAAGATCTTGATATAGCGCTCGGCGTCCTCGTCGGAGACATTCAGCCAGAACTGGTAGAACTCGTACGGGGAAGTGCGCGACGCGTCGAGCCAGATATTACCCTTCTCCGTCTTTCCGAACTTCTTTCCGTCGGCTTTGCGGATCAGCGGACAGGTGAGTGCGAACGCCTCACCCCCGGCGATACGGCGGATAAGCTCCGTACCGGTGGTGATATTGCCCCACTGATCGCTGCCGCCCATCTGCAGGCGCACGCCCTTATTCTGATAGAGCCAGAAGAAATCATAGCCCTGGAGCAGCTGGTAGCTGAATTCGGTGAAGGACATGCCCTCGGAAGAGTCGCGCTGCAGACGCATCTTCACGGAATCCTTCGCCATCATATAATTCACGGTTATGTGCTTGCCGATATCGCGGATGAAATTCAGGAAACTGTAATCCTTCATCCAGTCATAATTGTTCACCAGTTCCGCGCGATTCGGGGCGTCGGACTCGAAATCCAGGAAACGTGCAAGCTGGGAGCGGATGCCCTCGATATTGTGGTGCAATGTCTCCTCGTCCAGCAGGTTGCGTTCCTGGGACTTCATGGACGGGTCGCCGATCATTCCGGTAGCGCCTCCCACCAGAGCGATTGGCTTATGCCCGCAGTTCTGGAAGTGCTTGAGAATCATCACACTTACCAGATGCCCGATATGCAGGGAATCGGCCGTAGGGTCAATACCGACATATGCAGCCGTACTGCCTTCAAGCAGCTTTTCCTCAGTGCCGGGCATGATATCCTGGATCATTCCCCTCCAGCGCAGTTCTTCAACGAAATTCTTTATCATAAAAAACAACTAAATCTTATGGAGTTGCGAATTTACGCAAATAAATGTAATTTTGCCAAATTAAGTATGAAAAGGCTTCTAGGCATATTGCTCGGCATCTCTGCACTCGTCCTCGCGACGGGCTGCGAGTGGTTGCATCATGAAGAGCCTGATACAAAGGAATTTGACAATCTGGTAATCGTATGCCAGGCCGGTTATCTGCCTGGTACGAATAACCTGAGTTCTTTTCTGATGGATAATACCGAGGCCTTGAAACGGGGCTATGTCCCCACGAAAAAGGACCCGGACGCGCTTATCCTGATCAGTCACCTCTCACTCACCGAAGGCAAGGTCAGCGCCCCCTGCGTCGTGAGGATGTACAAAAAGAACACGCGGCGCAAAAACACCACCGTGGTGATGGACACGGTCAAGGTCTATTCCGAATTCACCACGCTCACGAAGACCCCGACGCTCGATACGGTATTGACCTGGATCAATGAGAACTACCCCGCCCGGACGAAGGGCCTGGTGTTCTCTTCGCACGGGACCGGCTGGCTGCCGCAAGGCTATTATGGCAATCCGCGCCGTTTCGATCCGGACTACAGATCCGGTGACGAAATCATATGGGCCGATGTGAAACGGACTGCGAGGCCCCAGTTCCCTCCGGTGTCGGAAGGCGTGCCGCACATCGAATACCCGTATATTGACGGCATTCCGGTGCGATCGGCGGACAGCGGCTATGTGGACGTGCCGGTGCGATCGCTCGGAACGGAGAGCGGCTGGAATTCTTCGGGCAATAAGGTCGACTTCGAGATTGAACCCCAGTCCTTCCGGGACTGCTTCCCGTTCCGTTTCGACTACATGATACTGGACGCTTGCCTGATGGGCGGAGTGGAGGTTGCTTATCAGCTGCGAGACATATGCGGGAAAGTCGTTTTCTCGCAGGCCGAGATCCTCGCGGACGGGATGGTTTACGATACGATGATGGAGCATCTGTGCAAGGGCAAAACCCCCGACCTTTTGGCCGTCGCGCAGGACTTCTTCGATCATTACAATACCAAGAGCGGAGTCTATCGCTCATGCACAGTATCGTGCGTGGACTGCGGCCGCATGGTCCCTCTGGCGAATCTGTGCCGCGAACTGTTCTCCGTCTATGCGGACGAAATGGCTTCTGTCATTCCTTCCTCGGTCCAGAGTTACTTCCGGAGCGGAAAGCACTGGTTCTACGACCTGCGGGACATCATGGTGCAGGCCGGGGCCTCTGAAGATGATCTGAAACGCCTGGATGCGGCGCTTTCCCAGTGTGTTTTGTACAAGGAAGCCACGCCCACGATGCTGAAGGGGTCCAACGGCTTCGATATCCGTACCCACTGCGGCTTGTCGATGTACCTGCCCTGCAACGGTGGTGACTATCTGGATGCCAGGTATAAAGAACTCGACTGGAACGAGGCGACCGCCCTTGTCAAATAATTTTTTTCTTCCTATATTTGCGCCCGCATTTGAAAAAGCGTTGGCTTTTTGGTGCAATGGGTTCCGGGCCCGCCCCGGAATGAGTAACACATTTTAAACATTTGCAAAATGCAGCATTTTGAACTCAAAGGCCAGATTCGTCAGGCCTCCGGAAAAGCCGCTATCAAGGCTTTCCGCAAACAAGGCCTGGTGCCCTGCAACCTCTACGGCCTCGGAATGGACAATGTCCTCTTCACTGTCAGCGACCGCGATCTCGCAGGTGTAATCAACACCCCCAAGTCCTTCATCATTGACCTCGTAATGGACAATGGAAAGAAGTTTGAGGCCATCCTTCACGAGCTTCAGTTCCACCCTGTAAAGGACAACTGCCTGCACGTGGATTTCCTCGCCGTGGACGAGAAGAAGCCTATCACCATCAAGGTCCCCGTGTCCATCAGCGGACACGCCAAGGGCTCCCAGCTCGGTGGCAAGTTCTTCCAGACTGCCCGTGACGTGCGCGTCAGCGCCCTCATGGCCAACCTTCCCGATGAGCTTCCTATCGACATCACTCCTCTCGGACTTGACGAGCAGATCAAGGCTGGTGATCTCAAATTTGAGAACATCACCATCGTTACCCCGAAAGATGCAGTTATCTGCGGTGTGAAGAGCACCCGTAACTCCGTCGCCGAGGCTCAGCCCACTGAAGAGTAATGTGGCCCTTCCGCAAAAAGCGGCCGGTTGATGACGGAATGAACTACCTGGTTGTCGGTCTCGGAAACATCGGAGCTGAGTACGCCGGTACCCGTCACAACATGGGTTTTATGGTATTGGATTCCTGGGTTCAGGAGTCCAATACCCTTTTTAATTCCGAGCGTTACGGCTCTGTGGCGGTGCTGCCTTTCCGCGGACGGAAACTGTACCTGCTGAAACCCTCTACCTATATGAATCTGAGCGGCAATGCTGTGCGTTACTGGGTGAACAAGCTGAAACTTCCTCTGGAGCGTCTTGTGATCATCTGCGACGACCTCAACCTGCCCTTCGGGACCATCCGTATGCGTACTTCCGGCAGCGACGGGGGACACAACGGACTGAAGCATATCCAGATGATGCTGGGCACAGAAGCCTATACCAGAATCAGGTTGGGTATCGGAAATGATTACCATCACGGGGAGCAAGTGGATTTCGTGCTGAGTCCGTTGACGGACGAACAGCGGGAGATGATGCCGGAACTATGTAAAAAAGTTATCGCTGGGGTGCAGGAGTACTGTATTTCGGGCCCTCAGAAGGCGATGATGACGCTAAATTCGTCAAAAAATGCATTTTAATGCAAAAAAAACCTGTCTGAGTGTGCTTGAAATAAAAAAAATCATTATCTTTCGGCTGTAAAATTGAACACCACAACCAATAACTTAATTTATAAAAATCATGAAAGCACTTGTTGATCAGATCAAAGCTGAAATCGCCGAGTTCGAGAAGAACGCTGAGGCTCAGGTAGTTAAGGGAAACAAAGCCGCTGGCGCCCGCGCCCGTAAAGCTGCTCTTGCTCTTATGAAGGACCTCAAAGAGTTCCGCAAGGTTTCTGTCGCTGCTGCGAAGTAATCAGAACTCTGTGATTAAGAAAAAAGACTGGTTTCCAAAAGAAATCAGTCTTTTTTCTTTTCCCATGCAACGTTTCACCTCCTCTTTGCATCTATAAGGCAAAGGTTTAGGTTTTAGTACACGTTGAGGGTCGGTGGCCGTGATGGTCACCGGCCTTTGTTTTTCTCGCGTTTTTTTCGTAACTCTGCAGTCCGAAACCTGACAATATATGAAAAAGAGAATAATCCTATTCGTCGTGCTGATTCTCGCCACTCTCCGTATGGCAGCAGTTCCTGCCTATCCGGGGTATCTGACCTTCACTCAGCCAGACGGGACCACTTTCCGAGCCAGAGTGATAGGAGATGAACACTTCCATTATATAATTAGTGAAGATGGATATGTCTTGTGCCGCGATGCCCAGTCCGGATATTACTGCTATGCGCAGCCGACAGATGAATCGCGCCGGGTCAGTTCCGGCCTCCGCTACGGCCTGCCGGCTTCTTCTGAGATACTTTCAGCGTCCCGCATACGGCCCCGGCGACCGGAGGCTGCCAGAAAGGTACGCTTCAACATTCCCTCCCGACCCAGCGGGCGCATGCTCCCTGCCTCTACCCGTGCGGAATTAGAGCAGAAGGGCGCAGTTTTCATTCCGGTAGCATTCTCCGACCTGTCTTTCAAATATTCACATCAACAGATTTCAGATCTCATAACCAAGAAAGGATACAACTCTTTCGGTGCGACCGGGAGTGTGGCGGATTATTTCTCCGATCAGCTGGGGGCGTATTATGATTTTACCTTCGAGGTGGCTCCGACAGTCACCGTCTCACAAGGGTACAAGTATTACGGCGAGGATGACGAGGATGGCTATGACTTACACCCGGACGAACTGGTGAAAGAAGCCTGCCGTCTCGCGGATCCGGATGTGGATTTCAGCAAGTACGACCATATTTTCGTCATCTATGCCGGCGGCAATACTGCGGACGGCAGTGCCGACGACGACCACATCTGGCCGCATATGAGCAATATCTCCCTGACCCTGGACGGCCGTCGTTTCACCGAGTACGCCATGAGCAGTGAGCTCATCCGCAGCAACAGCGGCGGGACGCAACTTTCAACGATCGGCACCTTCTGCCACGAATACAGCCATACGCTCGGCCTGCCCGACTTCTATGACACGGACGGAGATGACAGCGGCGGCACATCCAAAGGGCTGTGGTACAAGCTTGAGTTGATGGACGGGGGCAATTACAACAATGACGGCCGTACGCCTCCCCATTACTCGGCCGTGGATTATGCGACGCTCGGCCTGGGCGAGCAGAAGCCGCTGGAGATCGGCACGCGCCTGAAACTCGAGCCTATTGACAAGTCGCACACATACTATTACCTGAACTCCGCGAATGAGGGTGAGTTTTACCTGTTCGAGGTACGCAACAATACGGGCTGGGACACGTACATCGGTGGCCGTGGCATGCTGATCTACCATATTGACATAAGTGCCAATGACTCCGGTTATTCCGCGTACCTGGACCGGAACGTTACTGCAAGTACGCGCTGGACGTATAATGAGGTCAATAACAACCCCGCCCATGAGTGCGCGCGCCTGATCGTGCCGGAGGAGGTTAATTATGTTTATAGCAATTATGCCGGTCTGTTTTACGGTACCGCTTCCTCGCGCTCGACCTTCGGGCCTGATACCGACCCTTCGTTCCAGTTCTGGGACGGGAAAAAGCCGGTTCTGACCCTCACTTCGATCAGTCGCCTGACTTCGGGCAATGTGCAGTTCAATGTGAGCGGACCGATTATTCTGGACAATATGGAGACCTTCCAGGACGGAGCCATTATCAGATGGCACACCTCCAAGGACGGAATCCCCATGGCTGTGCTGTGTAACGGCGACTCGACGGTGGTGAGCCCGAATGAGGGCATTTATACCTACGTGGCTGATGGCCTCAAACCTTCTACTTCTTATACGGCCAATATACGTTATGGAGTGGAGGATGACAGCCCGTCGATGCCGGTGAGTTTTACGACCAAGACTCTATATGCCGAGTCACATCCTTATATATATATGGATTCGGCGGAGAAGACGATTTCCGGCGCGATTGTTTCCGGATCGAAGATTCCTCTGAGGGTGTTTAACGCGAGGTCTGTGGCCGGCGTGGAATGGACGATGAACGGGCGGCCTATCGAGGTCGGGGTTGACGGTTATTACGAACTGAAGGAGTCCGGAGAGCTGCGGGCTGTGGTGCACCACAATAATGGGTCTAAGGATATTTTGGTTAAAGAAATTACGCTGAAGTGATGAAAAGGATAGTTTTACTTTTGGCCTTGGTGGCGCTGTGTGTGTCCTGTGAACATCACCGCGGGTTTGAGAGTTCTTTGCTTAAGAGCGAGACGGAGTGTCTGAGGGTCTCCGGCACGGATATTTTCGTATATGATCCACTGACCTGCCAGCTGGGATATAATGCGGCCCTTCGTGAGTATCGCGTGGGGACCGATACGATGTCTGATTATTTTTCGGTCCGGCTTTCGGAGAATCCCCGCGAAGAGGGGCAGTTGATAGACAAGTGCCAGCTGGAGTGGACTACTCCGGATGACATGCGTACTATGAAGAATCTGACTTTCGAGGTCAAGAAACTGGATGAGCAAGGCCGTGTCTGGCTCTGGTGCAAGTCTTCAAAAGTCTTTGTCCTGGTCAGGGGCCTACAGTAATCAGGTCTTTCAGGCCCTCATAGCGTTCTGCGCCGAAGTTCGGGATCTGGAGTAACTGCTCCGGGTAGCTGTATCCGTGGAGTTTTTCTCTCAGGGCGACCATTCTGGCCGCGAAGTATGGTCCGATGCCGGGGAGCGCGTCGAATGCGGCTGAGTCGGCTGCGTTTATGTCTAATTTGGGAATGTCTATATAGGGTTCCAGCCGCCGGTACACCGAGTCGGCTACGACAAAGCTTTTTGCGAAATCTTCCTTTCGATGGAAACGTCCGCCCTTCGCCCGGTAATTCTCTATCGCCGCTGCCTGCTTTTCGCTGAATCCCAGCCTCTGTAGATCGCTCAGGCTGACCGTGTTCGGGTCGAACCGGAAGCTCTCCACCCTGCGTCCTTTCGCCGCCTCGTATATCCTCTGCGCCATTTCTCCATGCTCCGCATTCCTCCGCATTTCTACGGCATCGGAGCCAAGGGCGGAGGGGGCGTCCGGGTGCAGACGTCGGGTGGCATGGCCGCCCTCGGCTGTGAGAGGGAGGGGCCCAGCCGCAGGCTGGGAAGGATGAGCGGAGCGAACCAAACCGACGTCTGCACCCGGACTGCCCGCCGGTGAGATTGGAAGGCCTGACGAGGGGCTCGGGGCGGGGGAGTAGATGTAGACGGTGTCGGGGCGGTCGCGATTCGCGGCGATGCGTGAGACCGCCGCCTCACGGACAAACAGCGCCACTTCGTATATAATAATAAGGAATACCGCCGCGACCGTCCCGATACGGATCGCGGACGGCGTACGCTCAGAATCTCTCCCGGAACTACGCTCAGGCCTGTGAATCTCCCTCCCCACGATCTTTCTCCTCCTTTCTATTGCCCTTAGAGGGAACGGCTCCCTCTACCACGATAACGATCTCGCCCTTCGGCTCATGCTCCTCATACCACGCCCTCACTTCCGCCAGGGTGCCGCGTTTGTGCTCCTCATGGATCTTCGATATCTCACGGGCCACGCTGCACCGGCGCTCCGCCCCGAAGAATTCGGCCATCTGCGCGAGCGTCTTCACCAATCGGTATGGCGACTCGTAGAAAATCATTGTCCTTGGCTCCGTGCTCAATTCTTTCAGGATGGTCTGGCGGCCCTTCTTCTGCGGCAGGAAGCCTTCGAAACAGAAACGGTCGCAGGGGAGTCCGGAGGACACGATGGCCGGGATGGCTGCGGTGGCTCCGGGAAGAGTTTGAACCTCAATTCCTTCGGCCGCGCAGGTGCGGACCAGCAGGAAGCCCGGATCCGATATTCCGGGGGTGCCGGCGTCGCTGATCAGAGCTACATTGGCTCCGGCGAGAATACGCTCCTTGATAATCTCCACGGTCTGGTGCTCGTTGAACTTATGGTGCGAACGGAGTTCTCCGTGGATGTCATAGCGGTGCAGCAGGACGCTGCTGGTGCGGGTGTCTTCAGCCAGGATCAGATCAGCCTCACGGAGCACCGTCACAGCCCTGAAGGTCATATCCTCCAGGTTCCCTACGGGGGTCGGCACTATGAAAAGCTTTCCGGGCATGAAGTCTTTCAAATGAGACTTAAAAACGGTATATTTGTCTCACTAACTACAAAGATAATAAAATGTACTCAGAAAGTTTCAAAAAGTCGGGTTGTATCGAAGTTATCTGCGGCTCGATGTTTTCAGGTAAGACAGAAGAATTGATACGTCGTCTGAAGAGGGCCCAGTTCGCAAACCAGAAACTGGCCATCTTCAAGCCTGTGGTGGACACCCGCTACTCCGAGGAGGACGTGGTCTCCCATGACCTGCACAGTATCAAGTCAAAGCCTGTAAGCAAACCTTCTGAGATGCTGGATATAGAGGACGACGTCCAGGTAGTGGGCATCGATGAGGCCCAGTTCTTCGATGAGAGCCTGGTCGAAGTGGCCCAGACCCTGGCTAACCGCGGTATCCGCGTCGTAGTCGCCGGACTCGACACTGACTACATGGGCAAACCCTTCGGCCCCATCCCGGCCCTTCTGGCCATCGCCGAAGACGTCCAGAAAGTGCACGCCATCTGCGTCAAATGCGGCGGTCTCGCAAATCACTCCCACCGCCTCTCAAAAAGCAAGCAGCTCGTAGTCCTCGGTGAAAAGGATATCTACGAGCCGCTTTGTCGCGATTGCTATAACAAAGCCCTTGCGGAAGAAAAGCGCTAGAAGCTCAGAGCGATCTGGATAAAGTCGTCAGCCTTGAGGGCGGCGCCGCCGATGAGGCCGCCGTCGATGTCGGGCTGTGCGAAGAGTTCCTTCGCGTTTGAAGGCTTGCAGCTTCCGCCATAGAGGATGGTCATGTCGTCAGCGACAGCAGCGCCGAATTTGTCGGCGATGACGCGACGGATGCAGGCGTGGATTTCCTCAGCCTGCTCTGCGGTAGCGGTCTTGCCGGTACCGATGGCCCAGACGGGCTCATAGGCGATGACGATATTCTTCATATCCTCAGCGGTGAAGTTGTAGAGGACAGCCTTGGTCTGCCCGGTAACCACGTCGAAGTGCTTGCCGGCCTCTCTCTCATCGAGATTCTCACCCACGCAGAGAATGACGCCGAGTCCGGCCTCGAGGGCCAGGCGGGTCTTCACCACGAGTTTCTCATCGGTCTCACCGTAATACTGACGGCGCTCGGAGTGTCCGAGGATGGTCCACTTGCAACCTACAGCCTTAATCATGTCTGCTGAAACCTCACCGGTATAAGCTCCGGAGGTGTGGTCTGCGCAGTTCTGGGCGGAAAGCTCCACGCGGGAACCCTCGAGTTTGTGACCTACGCAATTCAGGTTTACGAAAGGAGGAGCTACGATAAGACCCACGGAAGCGGGCACCTGTGCGGACTTCTCAGCCACTGCGATGGCGAGTTCTTTAGCTTCGGGAAGGGTGGTATTCATCTTCCAGTTCCCGGCAACGATCTTTTTTCTCATGGTGTATAATATGTTTGTTGTTTTCCGAGTCGCGAATTTACGAAACTTTTGCGAAATTTGCGGAAAACGCATCAGTTCATATGAAAGTAATTGCCAAAATGATCATTATCGCATCGACAGCGGCCGCGCTGGCCGGCTGTGCCCAGAAACCTAAGGAATTCAAATATACGGTCGACGAATTTGCGGACCTGAAGATAATGCGCTATCGCGTACCCGGATGGAACGACTTGACCTTCAACCAGAAAGCCTACGCCTATTATCTGGCGGAAGCCGCGAAGTGGGGCCGGGACATCATGTGGGACCAGAATTGCCGCTACAACATCCCCCTGCGCCACGTCCTGGAGGACATCCTTAACAAATATGAGGGCGAGCGTAAGGGCGCCGACTGGGATGCGTTCCTGGTTTATGCGAAACGCGTTTTCTTCGCTAACGGCATCCACCACCACTATGCCGAAGACAAGTTCTTCCCCGAGTGCCCGCAGGACTACATGAAGGCCCTCATGGAAGCGGTCGGAGACGGTGACAAGTGCGATCTGCTGATTCCGTACATGTACGATCCCACGGTCTTCCCGCAGAGGCGCAGCACCGCCACCGAAGGCGATATTGTCCTGAAATCCGGAGTCAACTTCTATGACGGAGTGACGCGCGCGGAGGTGGAGCAGTATTACGCCGGCATCGAGGTGAAGGGCGACCCGCACCCGATTGCGTACGGCCTGAACTCGAAGGTCGTGAAGGATGAGAAGGGCAATATCGTGGAGTGCCTGTGGCGTTCCGGCAGCATCTACGGCGCGGCGATCGACCACATCTGCGAGTGCCTGGAGAAGGCGGCCCGGTACGCGGACAGCGACGCGCAACGTGAATATATTGACCTGCTAATCAAATACTACCGCACCGGCGACCTGCGCACCTGGGACGATTACAACGTCGCGTGGGTGCAGGATACGGCGTGCAAGATCGACTTTATCAACGGCTTCATCGAGGATTACAACGACCCGCTCGGCCGCAAGGGCAGCTGGGAGGCGAACGTGAACATCAAGGATGACGAGGCCTCCCGCCGCTCGAAGATCCTCAGCGAGAACGCTCAGTGGTTTGAGGACAATTCGCCCGTGGACAGCCGCTTCAAGAAGTCTGAGTGCAAGGGCGTCAGCGCCAAGGTCATCAACGTCGCCTGCCTAGCCGGTGACAGCTACCCGTCCACGCCCATCGGCATCAACCTGCCGAACGCGGACTGGATCCGCAAGGAATACGGCTCGAAATCCGTTACTATTGCCAATATCACCAGCGCTTACAACAAGTCGGCGGACGAGGCTCCGAACAGCACGCTGGCTGAGTTCGCGTACAGCGACGACGAAATCGCGCTCGCCAAGCAGTACGGCGACATCGCCAGTGAAATCCATACCGACCTGCACGAGTGCCTGGGTCACGGTTCAGGGCAATTGCTCCCCGGCGTGTCTTCTACGGCAATGGGTGAGTATTCCTCGACGCTGGAGGAGGCCCGCGCCGACCTGTTCGGCCTGTACTATGCCGGCGACCCGAAACTCGTCGAGCTGGGTATATTGCCCTCACCGGACGCCTACAAGGCCGAATATGCATCCTTCATCCGCAATGGCCTGATGGTGCAGTTCAGCCGCGTGGAGCTTGGTCGCCAGAACACCGAGGCGCATATGCAGGACCGTCTGCTCATCGCGGCCTGGTGCTATGAGAAGGGCTTGAAGGACAATGTGATAGAGAAGAAGACCCGCGGCGGCAAGACCTATTTCGTAATCAACGACTACGAGGCGCTGCGCGGCCTGTTCGGACAGCTGCTCGCCGAGGTGCAAAGGGTTAAGTCCGAGGGCGACTATGAGGCCGGCAAGGCACTGGTCGAAACTTACGCCGTCAATATTGACCCGGATATCCATAAGGAAGTTAAGGAGCGCTACGAGGCCCTGAAACTGAAGCCCTACGGCGGATTTATCAACCCGGACATTGTCCCCGTATTCGACAAGAAGGGACAGCTGGTGGACTATAAGATCGTTTACTGCAGCGACTTCCTGCAGCAGCAGCTTGACTATGGACGCGACTACCGCGCGCTTGATTAAAGACTACTCCTATTATCTTAAAATGGAGCGCAGGATGTCACCTAACACGGTGGCATCCTACGTTTCAGATGTGAGCGCTTTCTTCGGCTCGGGCGCCGTGGCAACGGAAGTGGTGAGGGAAGATATCGCCTTGTTTCTCTCCGGGCGCTCGGGACAGCTCTCCAAACGCTCCCAGGCGCGCTTCATGAGTGCCCTTCGCTCGTTTTTTACCTGGCTTCAGATGGAAGGGGAACGCTCCGACAATCCCTGCGACGGTCTGGATGCGCCGAAACTGGGCCGCTATCTGCCTTCGGTACTATCCGAAGAGGAGGTCGCATCGATCATAGAATCCGTAGACCTTCGCACGCCGGGCGGCCTTCGGGACCGGGCGATATTGGAGGTCCTGTACGGTTGCGGCCTGCGGGTGTCCGAAGCTGCGGGACTGTTGATTTCGCATATTTACCTGCAGGAGGGCGTGGTCCGCGTGGTGGGGAAGGGCAATAAAGAGCGCCTGGTGCCTATCGGCGGTGCCGCTGCCGAGGCCGTGGAGGCATACTTGGCGGATGGAAGGCCGGACCCGGCGGATCCTTCCTGTGACGATTATCTGTTCCTGAACCGCTTCGGGAAACCGATTTCTAGGGTGGCTATCTTTAATATGGTGAAAAAGCAGGCTATCTGCGCCGGGGTGAATAAAGAGATTTCCCCGCATACTTTCCGGCATTCATTTGCTACGCACCTCATCGAGCATGGAGCAGACCTTCGCGCCGTACAGGAAATGCTCGGTCATGAGAGCATCCTGACCACTGAAATCTATACCCATATCGATACTGCGACCTGGCATTCTGCCGTCCGTGAAGCGTTAAAAGACTTAAGATAGTCAAAATTTTTTGATGTGCCGTGCATTGGCACAAATGGGCTGTAATTTTGCACCCGAAAGAGGTCGGAAAGTGTTGGTAGGTTGAACGGATTTTAATAACTTTGCTAGACGATTATTAAACTTTTTACATTATGGCTAAAGAAGCAGAAGTACAGGCCCCTGACGTGAATGCCGCCAAATTGAAGGCATTGCAGGCCACGATCGACAAGATCGAGAAGGATTATGGAAAAGGGACGATTATGAAGTTGGGAGATCAGCCACAATGGGATGTCCAGGTGATCCCCAGCGGTTCTATTGCCCTGGATCACGCCCTCGGTATCGGTGGATACCCGCGGGGCAGGATTATTGAAATTTATGGCCCGGAGTCCAGCGGAAAGACCACGCTGGCCATCCACGCCATCGCCCAGGCCCAGAAGCAAGGCGGCATCGCGGCTATGATCGATGCCGAGCATGCATTCGACAGGACCTATGCGAAGGCTCTCGGAGTGAACCTCGAGACCCTTCTCATTTCACAGCCGGATAACGGCGAGCAGGCGCTCGAGATAGCGGATAACCTCATCCGTTCCGGTGCCATCGACATAGTGGTGATTGACTCCGTCGCGGCCCTCACCCCGAAGGCTGAGATTGAAGGCGAGATGGGGGATAATAAAGTCGGCCTTCAGGCCCGCCTGATGAGCCAGGCGCTCCGCAAACTCACTGCAAATATTGCCAAAACCAATACCTGCTGTATCTTTATCAACCAGCTGCGTGAGAAGATCGGCATCATGTTCGGCAACCCCGAGACGACTACCGGCGGTAACGCCCTGAAGTTCTACGCCTCCGTGCGTATCGACGTGCGCCGCACCACCCAGATTAAGGACGGTGAGGAAGCCCTCGGTAACCGCACGCGTGTGAAGGTCGTTAAGAATAAGATGGCTCCGCCCTTCAAGAAGGCAGAGTTTGATATTGTCTTCGGCGAAGGTATCTCCCACGTGGGTGAGATCATCGACCTCGCGGTGGACTTCGATATCATCCACAAGAGCGGTTCATGGTTCAGCTATAAGGACCAGAAACTCGCCCAGGGACGCGATGCGGTGAAGCAGCTGCTGACCGATAATCCCGAGTTCTGCGATGAGATCGAAGCGGCTATCCGCGCGACGCTTGCTGAAATTAAAGACTAAAGATGGCAGATAAGAAGATCATATTGACGGGCGACCGTCCTACCGGAAGGCTGCACATCGGCCATTATGTAGGCTCCCTGCGCCGCAGGGTCGAACTCCAGAACAGTGGTGAGTTCGAGAAGATATTCATTATGATCGCCGATGCGCAGGCCCTCACCGACAATGCGTCGAATCCGGAGAAGGTCCGCCAGAACATCATTGAAGTGGCTCTGGATTATCTCTCGGTCGGTCTCGACCCCGAGAAGTCCACGCTATTTATACAGTCCCAGGTGAGCGAGCTCACCGAATTGACGTTCTTTTATCAGAACCTGGTGACGGTACAGCGTCTGCAGCGTAACCCGACCGTCAAGCAGGAGATTCAGATGCGCGGGTATTCGGAAAGCGCCGAGGAGAATGCCAATAAGGCCGGTACGCCGGTCGGCTTCTTTTGCTATCCGATAAGCCAGGCGGCTGATATCACGGCATTCAAGGCCACTACCGTGCCTGTAGGAGAAGACCAGGAGCCTATGATCGAGCAGACGCGTGAAATCGTCCGCAAGTTTAATTCCACTTACGGCGACACTCTCGTCGAGCCCGAAATTCTCCTTCCGGACAATGCATCGTGCCTAAGGCTCCCCGGCACGGACGGTAAGGCCAAGATGAGCAAGTCTCTGGGCAATTGCATCTATCTGGCTGACGAGCCGGAGACGGTGCGCCAGAAGGTGATGGGTATGTATACGGATCCGCTGCATCTGCAGGTATCCGACCCCGGCCACGTGGAGGGGAATACCGTATTTACCTATCTGGATGCTTTCTGCCAGCCCGAACATTTCGATAAGTTCGGGAGCTGTTTCCAGGGCCGCAAGGCCTCCTTCGAGTTCCACAGCCTGGATGAAGTCAAGGATCAGTACCGCGCCGGAGGTCTCGGTGACGTGATGATTAAGAACTTCCTCTTCGCCGTGCTCGATGACACTCTGGCCCCTTTCAGGGCCCGCCGTCATGAGCTTGAGAAGGATATTCCTTATGTATATGAGGTGCTGCGTCGCGGAAGCGAGGTCGCACGGGCGGAGGCTGCCGATACACTTGCAGCTGTCAAACGCTCGATGAAGATCAACTACTTCGATGCCGGCGTGCTGGATGAGCTCATCCGCGAACAAAGCGAGAAATACAAGTAGTTTGAAAGAACGCTTACTCGGAAAGACGCCCCTGGA
>JAFSTI010000166.1 GCA_017450585.1 Bacteroidales bacterium | reverse complement strand
TCGGTCCGTTTTTTATCGCGGGGGTTTCACAAATTGGTCTTTCGCGGTTAATCTGTTAATTGCGCTTCTGTGCCTGATCTGTGTGCGGCTTATGGATTTTTCGGGAGAGTACCAGAAGAGCTGCTGCACTGACAAGCAGCAATGCAGCCCATGTGCCTACAGTGTTCTCGTCGCCGGTCTTGGGGCCGTAAGGCGGTGTCACCTGCCACGGCGGAGTCGTGGGAACCGGCGTCGTCCACGGGGAAGGAGTCGAGGTGGGCCAGAGAGTTGGAATCGGACCTGGCGTCGGTGTTGGGCTTGATGTCGGCGACGGCGACTGGTCTTCTTCAAAGCGCACGACCAGCGTTTCGCTATGTTCGATAACGGTGCCGTACAAGCCGTAGCGCAGGCCATCGCGCACGTCCCTGCCGGAGAGCGTCAGCACGTTGACCACATAATCCGTATCCGGGGTGATGAGAAAGCTCACCCGTGTGCCGGGCCAGACCTGGAAAGAGCCGACGGTTTTGCCCGGATAGGTTGTACCGGCGGAATAGACCTTGCCGTGCTCGCCCACGTCCACGGTCACGGTGCAGGGAATATCGAGTGTGACCGTCTGCACCTGACCATCGGCGAAGGCGGCGGGGAGCAGGGCGCACAAAAGGCCGCAAAGGAGCAGGGCGCACAGTATTCTTTTCAAGGTGCATCCCGCTCCTTTCATAAAAGCAGCTTAACCGCGATCAGTACCGCCGTCCGCCGGGTCAACGATATGATCGACCAGCTCAGAGGTATAGGTGACGGGGGTGGTGTAAGTGCCGCCGTCTTCTGCGTTCTTCCAACTGTCCCTGGAGATCACAATATTGATATCGCTGTAGCAGGAGTTGTTTCTTGTGTCGCTCCAATACTGGGAGACAATTACCGGCGTGCCCGCGGCGACTTCTTCGTCGAAGGCATTGAGCGTGAAGGGGATGGTCTTGCTTTCGTCCGTATTCAGGGTAAATTTCCCGGTGTGTGTGAGCGAGGCGTTGATGGTGCAGTCGGCCGGGATATGCTTTGGATTGTCTATCGAGCAGTCGTGATGGACAATATCGGTCTCTTCGGCCATAAATTCGATGGTCTGATCCGCGGGGATCACCAGCACCCAGGAGGGATCGCCGGTGATGTGCGCATTAACGGTCTGATTTCCCCCGGTCGACTCCCCGTCGGCAAAGGCGATGACGCTCAGGCCGGACAGGAGCGCAAGAGCCAAAAGGAAGCTGAGTAGTTTTTTCATCGTGTTCTCCTTTCCCTTATGCGTCCGTTTCGACAAGCTTGGAAGAATAGACGACCGTTCCCGCGTAGTCTCCGCTTTCCGCCGTGTTCCAGGTGTCCTCTATGACCCATGCGTCCGGGGCGTTATAGGTTTCGGCGGTCTTCGTTTTTGTGCCCACAACGTAGGCTTTGCCGGTTTCCATTGCGGTTTCTTCGTATTCGGGCTCGGCGTTTTTATCGCTGAGCAGATAGTTGATCTTAATGTCGGTGTTATCCGTATCGGTCAACACACCGTCATAGGTCAGCGCGGCTTCGATCTTCTGCTTGTCCGACAGCTCTCCGCTGTCCACGGTAATCTTAACATTTCCGAGGCTCACGCGGCCGTCGTGGCCGCCCTGGTTGATGGTGATGTCGGACGGGATTTCCAGATACCATGTGAGCTTGTTGTCCGGAATGTTGGTGGTGATCGTCTGCTCCAGGGAAGTATGATCGTTTTCGGGATCTGTATAAGTGTGGCTGTCGCCCGTGCCTTCCGCCAGGGCCGCGCTGCCGAGACTGAGCAAAAGCGCCAGCGCCAGCAGCAGGGAAATGCGTTTTTTCATGTTGTGGTCTCCTTTCGTGTGGGTGGTCTATACAAAGAGTGATGCTAAAACCATGTCCCGTATTGGGAGCTATATGTAATCGTTCCCGTATAATTTTCACCGGGAATAGCCACCTGCCAGCTATCCTCAGAAATCTGGATATACATATCAGCCCATCTATATTCTGTATTCGAATGGTAAGTTACCGGAGGGTTTCCGTCTTCCCCTGGGTGCTCGAAACTGCTAAGCATTTCTTTACCCTGTGTGTGAGGCGTCTGTGTATGATATTGACACCTAAGATCGAAGAAAATAGCGCTATTCTTCTTTGCGTTAGTCAATTCCCTTGCATAGCTCATATTGACAAAAATAAAGTTACTCGCAGGAAGTGTGGTCCAAGATACGTCAGAGATTTTTAGATTTCCCATCTTTATTAGATCCGTATTGCCAAATTCAATTTCAAGATTCGCAGGAATCTCGAGTGTCCAGGTCAGAGCCGGCGCGTTCACGGTGATGGTTTGCGTGCGTGATTGTGTGTTGTCGATCCCTTCCTCGTAAGTGTCCGCAAATGCCGTGACGCCCACGCTCAGCAGCAGCGTCAGCGCCAACAGGAATGCAAGCAGTTTTTTCATAAGCTTTTCTCCTCCTTTGTACAATTATTATTCCACCGCGGCCCGGTAATTGATCGTCGCGGCATAGCCTCCGAGGGCCGCGCGGGCCCAGTCCTCCGCACTTACATGGATAAAGAGCTCCACCGTCCGCTCTCCCGTGAATTCGTCCCAGAGGCAAATGGTGTTGTTTCCCTCCGCGTCGGTGATGGAGAGCGGGATGGTCTCGTCCGCATCGTCCACATTCACAAAGGCGGGGCCATCGATATAGAGCATGATGCGCGCACCCTCGGGCATGTCTGCCACGTCCGACACGGACGCAAAGCCGACGGACTGTGTCTCTGCGCCGAAGGTGATGGCAATGTCCTCCGGCGTGTGGAGGGTAAAGAGCGAACCGTTCTTCGCTTCCGGCGCGGGTTCTGCTTCAGGCGCCGGTTCTGTTTCCGGCTGGGGTTCGGGCTCCGGTTCAAAGGGTTCATCCTCTGGGAAAAGCACTTCCTCCAGATAGATTTCCTCCTCGGCCGCGGGCGCTTCCTCCAGAAACTCCATCTCAATCTCCGTTTCCTCAATAATTTCTTCGGCGAAAACCGCGGGCAGTCTCATGCACAGCGCCGCCGCGATCAGGGCACAGGCAATTGGCTTTGTCCTTCGCATCTCACTCCACCACCAGTCTGACAGGGCTTCGCGCCCCGTTGAGGGTCTGTGTCCCCTCTGCATCGGAGAAGCAGGCGTAACAGAGCTCGATCTGATACTCGCCTGCCGCGAGGGGCTTGGAGAGTACCACGGGCTTCGAGGTCTCGCCCGGGGCCAGCAGTTCAGACTCCCACAGCGTTTCCCCGTCCAGGACGAGAGAGACGCGGAAGTGGGCGAAGTTTCGCTGCGGGTTATCAAAGGTCAGCGTCTGCTCGGTGGTGTCCGCCTTCAGGTTCAGCCACGCAAACTGCGGCAGCGCGATGGTCTTCGTCAGCGGTTCCTCCGTCGGCGTCGGCTTCGGGGTGAGGCGCGGCGCGGGCGCCGTAGCGGCACTCCGCGTGGACAGTGCCCAGACCGCCACCGCGATTGCCGCGGCGGCTACGATAATGAGCACGATCATGATCGCGTTGCGCGGGTCACGTTTTTTCTTCTCATTTTCCATCCTGCATTCCCTCCCTCATCATTACAAAAAAGTGGAGAGCGGCCCATACACGGGACCACTTCATCTGTTTTATTGTCAGGGAAAAAGGGCGGATATAAGAGTCCCTTGTGCCGCGGGCTGTACTTGCCTGCTCTTCCCCAAAATTTATGAATGTATTATATCAAAGCGGCCCCAAGATTTCAAGAATTGATAACCTGAAATGATGCACTTTCATCCAATCTGCAGACGTTCATAAAAAGATAGGCTGGTTTATTAAGAAAATGATGGTTTACATAAAAGAAGAATTTAGAATTTATGTAAATAGCCTGTAAGGAAACTAATCCCCACCTCACTTTTTGGGGTGACGGTGCGGAAGTTTTTTCTGTTTTACAAACAAAAACCGCTGGAGTATAATGAACTCCAGCGACTACATACCTCTTATACAATCCCGGCATACTCGCTTACCCGCGTATTCGATGATTCCCTTCGGATTTCCACAGAATACGCAGCCCGGCGCATATTTTCGGAGAATGATGTTCTTTCCATCGAGAAACATTTCAATCGGATCACGGTTATCAACTCCGAGCGTGCGGCGCATCTCAATGGGGATAACAATTCGACCGAGCTCGTCAACTCTTCTGACAATTCCTGTACTTTTCATATGAATCAGCCTCCGATCATATCTTTGGCTAAAATCATTATATCATATCGGCAGATATATTAAAACTTTAAAGACTTGTACGAATTTGGTGAGAACTGTGAAGAAGAAAGTCAACCCGCGCAGGATACCATTACCCCGGAATGCAATAAATAAGAACGCGATAATCGAAGAAGCCATGAAGGATGACATGGCTCACGCATGGCTGTTGGTCGCTGGTCCGTTGTTGGATCGTGGGTATGATCTACCGCCGCTGGCAGACGCCGTGAGCGCCTATGTGAATAAGAACACAGATAAGCCCGCGAATAGAGCGATGCTTACCAGGGTTGAGAAGGCGCTTGGTTTCAGCAAACCACGAATAGATCCTTCGCATGTGAAGTCGCCCGTAGAGCTTGAGGCCTTCAAGAGGAAGGTGTGGCGCGTAGCGATAGAGACAGCCCTGTGCGTTGTGTATTTGGGGCTTAAGGCGCATATAGGCGAAGATGAGCTGAAAGACATCCTCTTCAGCGCTGATCTGACGCTGGCTGAGGTGGAGAGGGGATTGACCGATTTTGACGCCTTGCAGCGGGAAATACTCACCAGGGCGGGGGAGATGGGCAAAGTGAGCGACTTGTGACTGCATCCTGGTTTTGAAAGCGGATAAGGTGGTGGA